>NZ_JBEYXP010000005.1:0-312992 GCF_040704615.1 Streptomyces sp. NPDC046862
GCCGTGCGGAGCGACGCTCCGCACGGCACGGGGCTCTCGTATGTCGCGGGGCTCTCACATGTCGCGGCCCGCTGTGGCCCCCACCGGTCAGGCCCCCCGCGGCCAGCCGCCGGCCGGTGCCGAGGGGCCCGCGACGCCCGATGATCGACGTGGCGGCAGCGACCGGCGGTGACGTGAGGGAGACCATGGGCAGAACACTGGCGCAGAAGACGTGGGACGCCCATGTGGTGCGGCGTGCGAGCGGTGGCGACGATCTGCTGTACATCGATCTGCAGCTGCTGCACGAGGTGAACACGCCGCAGGCGTTCGACCGGCTGCGCGGCGCCGGACGCACCGTCCGCCGGCCGGAGTTGACGCTGGGCACCGAGGACCACAACACACCGACGCTGGCGCTCGACCGGATCATCAAGGACCGCGAGGGCCGCCGGCAGGCGGAGCTGATGCGTTCCAACTGCGCCGAGTTCGGCATCCCGTTGCACCGCTTCGGCGACCGGGACCAGGGCATCGTTCACGTCATCGCGCCCGAACTGGGCCTGGTGCGGCCGGGGATGACGATCGTGTGCTGCGACTCGCACACCACGACGCTCGGCGCCTTCGGCGCACTGGCCTTCGGGATCGGCTCCAGCCAGGTCGAGCACGTGCTCGCCACCCAGACGCTGCCGATGCGGCGGCCGAAGGGCATGTCCGTCACCGTCGACGGCACCCTTCCCGCGGGAGTGAGCGCCAAGGACCTCGTGCTCGCGCTGATCGCCCGGGTGGGTACCGCGGGCGGTCAGGGCCACATCATCGAGTACCGCGGCGAGGGCGTGCGGGCCCTGTCGATGGAAGCGCGGATGACGCTGTGCAACATGTCGGTGGAGGCCGGATCGCGGGCCGGGATGGTCGCCCCCGACGAGACGACGTTCGCGTACCTCGCCCGCTGCCCGGGCATGCCGGGCGGGGCCGACTTCGACCGCGAGGTCGCGTACTGGCGCGGCCTGGCAAGTGACGCCGACGCCGGCTTCGACAAGGCCGTCACCCTCGACGCGCGCGGCTTGAGCCCCTACGTCTCCTGGGGCACCAACCCCGCGCAAAGCGTCCCGCTGGACGGACGGGTGCCGGCTCCCCGCGACTTCGCGCCCGGCACGGAGCGCGCCGCGGCCGAACGCGCCCTGTCCTACATGGATCTGCGGCCCGGCACGGCGCTGCGGGACGTCACCGTGGACACCGTCTTCCTCGGCTCGTGCACCAACGGCCGTATCGAGGACCTGCGCGCCGCCGCGGACGTGCTGCGCGGCCGGAGGGTCGCCGACGGCCTGCACATGATGATCGTGCCCGGCTCGGCGCGGGTGCGACGGCAGGCCGTCGAGGAGGGACTGGACCGGGTGTTCACCGAGGCGGGCGCCGACTTCCGGGCGGGCGCGGGCTGTTCGATGTGCGCGGCGCTCAACGAGGACCGGCTGCTGCCGGGGCAGCGCGCCGCCTCCACCAACAACCGCAACTTCGAGGGCAGGCAGGGCCGTGCGTCGCGCACGCACATCGTCTCGCCGGCTGTGGCCGCGGCCACCGCGGTCACCGGACGCCTGTCCTCGCCCGCCGATCTGTGAGACGGAGCCCGACCATGGAGAAGTTCACCGTGCACACCGGCACGGCGGTACCGCTGCGCCGCACGGACGTCGACACCGACCAGATCATCCCCGCCCGTTTCTGCGCGAGCACCCGCCGCACCGGGCACGCCGACGCGCTGTTCGCCGACTGGCGCGCCGAGCCCGGCTTCGTCCTGGACCGGCCCGAACGCGAGGGCGCCAGCGTCCTCGTCGCCGGCCGCGACTTCGGGACCGGCTCGTCGCGCGAGTACGCGGTGTGGGCCCTGAAGGACCACGGGTTCAGGGCGGTCATCGCGCCCCGGTACGGCGACATCTTCCGCGGCAACGCGCTGGTGAACGGCCTGCTGGCCGTCGTCCTGCCGGCCCGGGCGGTGGAGCGGCTGTGGGAGCTGACGGAGGCCGACGCGCGCACCGAGGTCACCGTCGACCTGGAGAGCCGTGAGGTGCGGTGCGCCGGCCTCGCGGAGCCCTTCGACGTCGAGGAGGACGCGCGGCGCAGGCTGCTGGGCGGTCTCGACCAGATCGCCGACACCCTGCGGTTCGAGGCGGACATCGCCCGCTACGAGGCGGGGCGGCGGCCCGCGCTGCCGGTCACCCGTGGATCCGTGACTCCCGGGGTGGTGGCGCCGTGAAGCTCGCCCAGTGCGCCGCGTTCGTCGCGATCGCCGACACCGGCACCTTCACGAACGCCGCCCGCGCCCTGGGCGTCAGCCAGTCCGCCGTCAGCCACGCCATCGCCGGTCTGGAGGCGGACCTCGGCGCGACGCTGATGGTGCGGGACCGCTCCGGGGTGGAGCTGACCGACGCCGGGCGCCGCGCCCTGGAGCCCGCGCGGGCCGTGGTGGCGCAGGCGGAGCGGGTACGGCTGGCGGTGCGCGGTGTGCGGGCGGAACCCGAGGGCGTCCTGCGGATCGGCACCAGCCAGAGCTTCGCGGCCCGGCTGCTTCCCGCCCTCATGTCCGAACTGCAGGTGCGTTATCCGCGGCTCCTGGTCGAGCTGCGCGAGGGCAGCGACATGCAGATCGCCCAGTGGCTGCGGGGGCACGGTGTCGACATCGGCATCGTGTCCCTGCCCAAGCGGGGCCTGGCCACGGCACCGTTGCTGCAGGACGAGATGTTCGCCGTGCTGCCCGTGCACCACCCGCTGGCCCTGCGGCCGGAACTGACCATCAGGGAGCTGGCAAGGGAGCCGTTCCTGATGCCGGTCGGCGGTGTCGAGGCGATGGTGCGCGCCGCGTTCGGCACGGCCGGCCTGGAGCCCACGGTCAGTCACCAGGTGCGGGACATCAACGCGCTCCTTGCGATGGTCGCCGCCGGGCTCGGCACGAGCGTCATCCCGTGGCTCGCCCTGCCCCTGGCGCTGCCGGAGGTCCGGGTGCTGCCGCTGGCCCCCGCCGTCGTACGGCACCTGGGCATCGGTATGCGCCCGGAGACGCGGGACTCCCCCGTCGTGGAGGCCTTCGTGCACGCCGCGCGGTCCCTGGCGCTGCGCAGCGACTGGCGGAGGGTTCCCGTTGCCGTGCAGTAGGGGCGTGTGCCCCGCGGGCGAGGGGTCAGGACACGGGACGGGTCGGCGCGTGGCGGACGCCGAGCACGGTGCAGCCGGTGTCGGTGCTGACCCGGTGGATGCTGCCGGGCTGCTCGACGACGAGGTCTCCGGGCCGGTACCGGTCGCCGTTGTCGTTGTACAACTCCCCCTCCAGGACCAGGATCAGCTCGTATCCGAGGTGCTCGTGCAGGTCGCCGTGGGCGCCGGGTGCCATCCGCGTGATCATCGCGGCGCCCGGGGCGGCGCCGTCGGTGACGTAGAGGCGGTACACGTCGACCCCGGCGCGGCCGGGCTCCTCCCAGCGTTCCCAGCGCAGGGAGTCCAGGCCGAGCGGGTCGAAGATGTCGCGCAGGACGGTGACGGCGCGTTTCTGGGGCGGGACGGCGACGGCGGCGGGACGGGTGACGACGGACATGGGGATGCTCGCTTTCCGGGGTCGGGCGGGACGCGGTCTGGGTGTGGGACGCGGTCGGGGTGCGGGGCGCGGTCGGGGTGCGGGGCGGGGCCGGGAAGAGGCGGTCGGTCAGGCCGGGCGGGCGGCGAGGGGGGCCTCGTCCCGCCGGGGGTGGGGGACGCGGACGGGGGCGGTCACGTCGGCGGCGATGGCGTCCGCGTTCTGCACGAAATCCGTCCAGAACCCGGGTCTGCTGCTGCCGCCCTGCATGAACCAGCGGGTGTGCTCGGTGGGGATGCCCAGGACGTACAGGCCGCGGTCGGGCCGGCCGGAGCGGTCCACGGGGTGGAAGGGGGAACCGGTCACGGCGACGCCGCCGGTGTCGAAGCGGTCGCCGTCCGTGCCGTGGTTGACGTACGAGGTCCAGATGCCCTGTTCGCGCAGGTCGCGGGTGAGGGGGTGCGGGTCGAGGCGCACGTCGGGCACGGGTACGCGGGCGTCGATGACGGTGTCCACGAGGACTTCGGAGCCCACCACGTAGGGCGAGTGAACGGCGAAGCGCCCCGAAGTGTGCGGGCGGAAGCGGGTATCGGGGCCGGCGACGCGCAGCACACCGCAGCCCAGCAGCGCGCTGACCTGCCGCAGCCGCATCCGCGGTGGCCCCGCGGCGAGGAAGGAGCTGCGGGGCACGTACCAGCCGAGGAAGTCCTCGCGGTGCGAGACGGGCGTGAGCCCCGCGAAGTCGACCAGGGAGCGGATCACGGCGCGGGAGTCGCGGATGACGTCGAGCGCGGCCTTGAGCGGGTCGTCGACGTTGCCGGCCTCGGCGTGCGCCAGGTCCTCGGCGAGCGCGCCGGTCAGGGCCCGCGTGAACTCCTCGGGGCCGGCGAAGTGCCGTCCGGCGAAGGGGCGGGCCTGCGCGTCCAGGTCGATGCGGGGCACGTCGGCGAGGCCGTACCCGGCGGCGACGGCGACGACGTCGGGCACACCGGTCTCGGCCGCGGCCACCACCTCCGCCTCGAAGGCCGCGGCCTTCTCCGGCTGCCCCCGGGCGATCAGTGTCGTGGCGTAGTAGACGAGGTCGACCTCGGCGAGCAGCCATGGCAGTGCGTCGTCGGCGAACGAGAGCGCGCCGTGGCGGCCGCGGGCCAGGACGCGTTCGGTGGTGAACAGCGCGTGGTCGTGGCGGTGGTCGTGGTGCTTCTGGTTGCGGCCGCGGGCGGGCAGGGGCATGCCGCTGCGGGAACCGGCCACGATGAGCGGTTCGGTGCCGCGCGGCCGGTAGCGGAGCCGGCCGGAGCCGTCCTCCTCGAAGCGTCCGCCGCGCCCTTCGGTGAGCGCGGCCATCACGTCGTAGAAGGACAGGCCGAGCCCGAGGACGCCGACCGCCGATCCCGCGGGAATCTCCTCCAGCGGCATGTCGGCCGCGCTGTCGCCCGCGATGTAGCGCAGGTGGGGGTGGCGGGCGGCGTGGGCGGCCAGGCGGCGCTGGTTGCCGGTGAGCTCGGGAGTGGTGTGTCCGGTGGTCAGCACGACGCGGTCGGCGGTCAGGCGGGTGCCGTCCTCGAGGGAAAGCCGGTATCTCCCGCGGTCACGCCGAAGCGCGTCGACCGTCGCCCTGACGGATATCAGCCGGACTTTTCCAGGGAGGTTCTTCTCGATCGTTTCGAGAACGAACCGCATATAGCGGCCGTGGAGGGCGCGCGGTGCGTAACTGTTGCGCCCCGGGTATGCGGGGTCGACGGAACTCCACCACTGTGCGAGCGACGGGCCGGCGCCGGGTCTGGCCCGGCCGCCGTCCGGCTGCCCCGAGAACGCGGAGACCTCGTCGGCGACCGTGTTCATCAGGAACCAGTGGGGCTGGTCGGTGCGCCAGATCCGGCCGGTGCCTATGCGGTGGGAGTCGATGAGGTAGATGTCCGTGGCCTCGCTCACCGGGCCCTCGGCGAGGCGCGCCGCCATGCGCTCCAGGACGGACACTCCGCGCGGGCCACTGCCGACAATTGCCACCTTCATTTCCTGCACCTTCCGGCTGCGGTTTCCCTGTCGCATCCCGAAGATAGGAGTTTCCGTATGGGCGGTTCAACACGAATTCATTGATGCTTCGCATGAGAGTTCTTCATGCAATTCGATGTCTCGACGTAAGGGAAGGGAAGAGAAAAGAAATGGACCTCACTGCCGGCTGCCCGGCGCTCCTGGTGATGGACCTCATCAACGAGATCGTGCATCCGGACGGCAAGTACGCCGCCGACGGATACGGCGCGCAGGCGCACGAGCGCGGAGTACTGGAGCGTGCCGCCGACGCGATCGCACGGGCCCGCGCGGCGGACATACCGGTGATCCACGTCGTCGTCGGTTTCTCCCCCGGCTATCCGGAGTGGCCCGCCGCCTCGCCGGTCTTCGAGAAGGCGAAGGACGACGGCCGTCTCCTGCTCGGGACGTGGGCGACCCAGGTGCACGACGCGCTCGCGCCGCGGCCCGGGGAGCCGGTGGTCGTCAAGCACCGCGTCAGCCCCTTCCACGGCACGAACCTCGACATCCTGCTGCGCACGGCCGGCGTCGACACCCTGCTGCTCACCGGTGTCTCCACCGAGCTGGTCGTGCTCACGGCCGCGCAGGCCGCCCACGACCGGGACTACCGGGTGCGGATCCTGGAGGACGCGACGCTCGCCGGTGACGCGGAGATCCACGACGCGGCGCTGAAGATCCTCTCCCGGATCGCCACGGTCACGACGGTCGCCGACGCGCTGCCGGCGGTGCGGTCGGTGCCGGGTGCGCCGGTCTCGGGTGCGCCGGTCTCGGGTGCGCCGATGGCGGACGCGGGACGGAGCCCGAGCACATGAGGACGCGAGCAGCGGCCCGGTTCGGCGCCGTGCAGCCATCGGCGACGTACGCGGTCTTCGACATGGTGGCGCGGTTGCGCGCGCGGGGAGCGGACGTGGTGGACCTGGGCGGCGGCGACCCGGATTTCGACACCGCCGACCATGTCGTGGACGAGGCGGTGGGCGCGCTGCGTGGTGGTTTCACGCACTACACCCCGAGCCGTGGCCTCCCCGGCCTGTTGGAGGCCGTCTCCGAGAAGCTCGCCGAGGACAACGGGGTCGTGGTCGACGCGGCCGACGGCGTCGTCGTCACACCGTCGGCCAAACACGCCCTGTTCGCCGCGCTGGTGACGGTGCTCGACCCCGGCGACGAGCTGCTCGTGCCGACGCCGAGCTGGGTCAGCTACACGGAGATGGCGCGGCTGATCGGCGCGCGGCCGGTGCAGGTGCCCCTCGACGGTGCGGACGGTTTCCGGATCACCGCCGAGCTGCTGGAGCGGCACGTCTCCCCGCGGACGAAGGCGCTGCTGGTCAACTCGCCCAACAATCCGACGGGCCGGTCACTGACCGCCGAGGAGGCGGGGGCGATCAGCCGGTTCGCGGTGGAGCACGACGTGCTGCTGATCACGGACGAGATCTACGAGAAGATCCTCTACGACGGCCGCTCCCACCTCAGTTTGGCCGCGGTGCCGGGCTGCGCCGACCGCACGATCACGGTGAACGGCTTCTCCAAGGGCCATGCGATGACGGGCTGGCGCCTCGGGTACGCGGCCGGTCCCCCGGATCTGATGGCGCAGCTGCTGAAGGTGGTGCAGCACACGGTGGGCTGCACCGCGTCGTTCGTGCAGCGGGGAGGGATCGCGGCGCTCACCGGCCCGCAGGAGCCGGTCGAGGAGATGACCGCGCAGTACGCGGCACGCCGGGATCTCCTCGTGCGGGGTCTGAACTCGCTGCCGGGGGTGTCCTGTTCCCCGCCGGAGGGGGCGTTCTACGCCTTCGCCGACGTGCGCGGCACGGGGTTCGCGGACTCGGCGTCGTTCGCGGAGTGGCTGCTGCGGGAGGCGGAGGTGGCCGTGATGCCGGGCTCGGCGTTCGGGCCGGGCGGTGAGGGCTTCGTCCGCCTGTCGTTCGCCACGTCGCCGAAGGTGCTGCGGACGGCGCTGGACCGGATGGGACGGGCGGCGGCCGACCGGATGCAAGGGGCACTGGCCGACCGCGGCTGACGCCCTCCCCCTCCCCCCCTCTCCGCCCGGCCGCACCGGCCGCGTGTCACGACGATCGCCGCCCATGGACCACCACGGCGACCGTCGTGACACGCCCGGCCGGGCCTGCCCCGCCGTCCTCAGTCGGTGCGCCCGGCGGCGCGGCGCCGGGCGCCCAGGGCGAGCACCGTGCCGACGGCGAAGGCGCCCGCCGCGATGCCCGCCGACATGCGCAGCCCCGAGGTGAAGTCGCCCGCCGCGGCGGCGAGGGTGCCGAACAGGGCCACGCCGACGGCACTGCCGACCTGCCGGGCGACGTTGAAGACGGCGGAGGCGATGCCCGCGCCGGAGGCGGGGGCCGCCTCGATGATGGCGGCGGTGGCGGCCAGGGCGGTCATGGTCTGGCCGAGCCCGGTCGCGATCAGGGCGAATAGCAGCACGGGGTACGGGGTTTCCGGTCCGGCGGTCAGCCAGCCGAGGAACCCCAGGGTGCCCAGGGCGAGCCCGCCGGCCATCGGGACGTAGGGACCGGTGCGGGCGGCCAGGCGGCTGAACAGCGGGGCGGCGACCAGCCCCATGCACACCGACGGCAGCAGCGCCAGGCCGCTGGTCAGGACGGAGAAGCCGCGCTCCTGCTGGAAGTACAGGGTCGTCAGGAAGAGCATGCCGTAGTAGCCGAGGCTGATCAGCATGCCGATCGCGGCGGTGCCGGTGAAGGCGCCCGAGCGGAACAGGGACGGCGGCAGCAGGGGCGCCCGCTCGCCGTCACCCACCCGGTCACGCCTCTCCAGGGCCCGCTCCACCACCGCGAAGGCCGCCAGACACACGGCACCGGCGGCGAAGGCCGACAGCACCAGCGAGGAGGTCCAGCCGTGCGAGCCCGCCTCGTTCAGGCCACCGGCGAGCGCGACGAGGCCGACGAGGCCCAGGACCTGACCGGTCCAGTCCATCCTGCGGGCCGGGGCCTTGGCCGCGGAGGCCGGCATGTGGCGCAGGGTGAGGACGACGGCGAGCGCGCCGACCGGCAGGTTCAGCCAGAACACGAAGCGCCAGTCGAGCCCGGCCACGAGGAGTCCGCCCACCGCGGGCCCGGCGCCGAAGGCGATGGAGGCGACCGCTCCCCACACGGCGATGGCCCGGGCCCGCACCGCCCGGTCGGGGTAACTGCTCTGCAGCAGGGCGAGCGAGGCGGGGACGAGCAGCGCGGCGCCCGCGCCCTGGGCGAGTCGCCCGGCGATCAGCAGGCCCGACGTGCCGGCGAGGCCGCAGGCCAGGGAGGCCGCCGTGAAGACGCCGAGCCCGGCGAGGAACATCCGGCGGTGTCCGAGCCGGTCGGCGAGCGTGCCGCCGAGGAGCAGCAGCCCGGCGAAGACGGTGCTGTAGCCGTCGACGATCCACTGCAACCCGGAGGCCCCGGTGTTCAGGGCGGTGCGGATGTCGGGGACGGCGACGTTGACGACGGTGACGTCCAGCATCACCAGGAAGTAGCCGAGGCTGAGAGCGATCAGTGGGGGCAGGGCGAGGGCGGGCCGGGCGGCCGGGGCGGGGGCGGCGGGCGCCGGGGCGGGGGCGGCGCCGGCACCTGCGGGGATGTCGGTGGTGGTCATGACACCAGCATCGAGTCCGGATACTTCGCCACTCAGCGAAGTGTCGTTGTCGTACGCTGACGTCATGCCGAAAGCCCCTCGCTCCCCGCGGGAGCCGACTCGCGGCCCGGCCGAGCCGCACAAACCGTACGAGCCGTACGAGCCGTACGAGACCCACGAGCCGCTCAAGCAGCAGACCGACATCGCCCGCGCCGCCGCCCTGATCGCCGACCCGTCGCGCGCCCGCATCCTGAAGTGCCTGGCCGACGGCCGCGCCCTGCCGGCGAGCGCGCTGGCCCAGGAGGCGGGGATCGGCGCCGCCACGGCCAGCGCGCATCTCGCCAAGCTCGTCAAGGGAGAGTTCGTCACCGTCGAACAACGCGGCCGGCACCGCTACTACCGGCTCTTCGGACCGGACGTGAGCGCCGCCCTGGAGGCACTGGCCCTGATCGCCCCGCCGCTGGCGATCACGTCACTGAAGCAGAGCAACCGCACCAACGCCCTGCACCGCTCCAGGACCTGCTACGACCATCTGGCCGGGCGGCTCGGCGTGGCCCTGATGCAGGCGCTGCTCGACCACGGCGTGCTCACCGGCCATGACGGCATCCACCGGCCCGACCAGGCGGTACGGGACCGGCCGTCGTCGTACGGACGCGACATCTCCTACGAGCTCACCGGCGAGGGCAAGGTGATTCTCGCCGGGCTGGGCGTCGACACGGACCGGCTGCCGCCGCGCCGCCCCGCCATCCGCTACTGCGTCGACTGGAGCGAGCATCAGCACCACCTGGCCGGCGGGCTCGGCGCGACGCTCACCACGCGCCTGTTCGACCTCGGCTGGGTGCGGTGGGGAGCCGCGCCCAGGGTGGTGCACCTGACGGACGAGGGTGCCGCCGGCCTGGAACGGACGCTCGGGCTGATGCTCACGTAGCCGCCCGGGCGCCCGTGCCACCGCGTCACCGTTCCCCGATGTCGTACGCGCCACCACTGCGCCCTCCACTTCGGTGGAGAGCGGATACGACATCGGCGTACACGGACCCGACTCCCTCCTCCGACGGCCGATGCCGGGCGGCGGGCCCGCGGCGAGGCTCGGGGCATGGAACCCATCTACGCACTGTCCGACCCGGAGCGCGAGCAGCTCACCACCGTGCTGCGCGGCGTGTCCAAGAACCCGTACGAGGACTACGAGGGCTTCTCACGCGCCGTCGGTGACCTGATCGCGCGCGGCGAGGTGCCCGCCTTCCTCGGCGACGTCTGCGCGCGTGTCCGTGCCGATCGCACGACGGGCACCCTGGAAGCGCACGTGCTGCGCAACTGCCCGCTGGACGAGGAGATCCCGCTGCTGGACCTGGACGACCCGGTCGCGGACAAACACGCGCGGAAGAAGACGTTCGTCGCCGAGGCGTTCCTGGAGCTCTTCGCCCAACTGGTGAAGACCCCGCTGTTGTCGTACGCGACCCGCTTCAACGGGGACTTCTTCACGGACGTCGTCGCCATCAACCGCTACAGCGGGATGCAGACGGGCTTCAGCGACAGCGAGTTGGTCTACCACAACGACCGCACCGCCCACCCGGTCCGGGCTGACTTCATCTCGCTGCTCGGCATGCACTGCCCCGAAGGCGACTTCATCTACACGGGGTTCGTCGACGGGCGCGACCTGCTCGCCCATCTGAGTGACGAGGAGCAGAGGCAGCTGAGGACGGCCCAGTTCGTCACGCCGTTCGACGTGTTCTCGCGGGACAACAACGAGGAACTGACCGTCTCCGAGGTCCACCCGATCCTGGAGAACCACCACAGTTTCCGCTACCTGGACACCTGCACGACGGCCGCCCCGGGGGCGGGTGAGGCGGCGAAGGACGCGTTGCTGGCGCTGAAGGACGCCCTGGTACGCGCGGACAAGACCCGCCACCGCATCCGGACCGGCGACCTGTTCGTCTTCGCCAACCAGGACGGTCTGCACAGCCGCGACAAGATGGAGATCAACGATCCCGCGAGGGCACGGCAGCGCTGGCTGCTGAAGACCTACGCCTTCCGTGACGAGGCGGCCGCCGACCGCCACGCCGACCGCTGGCTGGACGGCGTACGCGGCCGCGTGGGCGACTGACCCGCCGGGCGCGGCCCGCCCCCGGTGCGTGGGCCGCGCCCCAGCGTCACGACCACGGTGGGCGGTCCTCGTCCAGGGCCCGGCGCATCAGCAGGACCGCCTCCAGGCGGTTGCGGACGGACAGTTTCGTCAGCGCGTGCGACACATGGCTCTTGACGGTCGCCGGGGTGACCTTCAGGCGCCGGGCCGCCTCACGGGTGGACAGGCCCTCCGCGAGCAGGGTGAGCACCTCGCGTTCCCGCTCCGTCAGGGAGCGCAGGCGCAGGCCCGCCGAGCGGTCGCCGCGCGGGAGGACGGGGGCGGCAGCGGCCGTACGGGCCGGCGGCGACCACAGGCCGACGAGCTCCGGCGACACCACCACGTACCCGGCGGCCGCCGCCCGTACCGCGGCCGCGAGCCGGCCGATGGCCGTGTCCTTGACCAGCGCGCCCGAGCAGCCCGCGACCAGCGCGGCGCCGAGCGTGGGCGCCGTCCACCGCGTGTCCAGCAGCAGCACGCGCACCCCTTTGTGCACCAGCTCGGGTACGAGCGAGGCCGGCCGGGGCCGGAACGCGTCGGCGAGCACGACGACGTCGACGCCGCTCAGGGGCCAGCGGTGCAGCGGCCGGCCGCTGTCGGCCGTGGCCAGCACCCTGATCCCGTCCGCCTGGTCGAGCGCCCCGGCGAGGACGTGCCGGGACACCGGGTCGGCGTCGGCGACCAGGACGCCGGCATCGGGGGCCTCGGGCTCGTACAGCTCGTACAACAGGACACGGCCGTCACCGGCGCTTCGCACGGTCATCTCCACACCCGGTCTCCTCGTCCTCGTCATCACTTCGCGGCGTGCGCCGAAGGACGCCGCCGAAAGACGCCCTGGCCGGGGCCGGCCGCCCCACCCGCCCCGGCCAGGGCGCCGCTCAGGCTGCGGCGGGCTGCCGCCGGACCGTCAGCTCCCGCGCGAGGCGGTCCCTGACGACGCCGATGTCCTCGCAGTCGCCGCCGGTGCGCTCGGCGATGTGCACCTGGTAGAGCTCCACCAACTCCTCCTCGCTGACGTCGATGTGCAGCTCGTCGAGGATGTGGCGCAGCACCGCCCGGCCCGAGTGCCGTCCGATCAGCAACGAGCGCTCGCGGCCGAAGCGGGCGGGTTCCACGTACTCGTACGTCGCCGGGTTGCGCAGCATGCCCTGCTGGTGGATGCCGGCGGCCGTGCCGAACGCGTACGTGCCGAAGATCGCCTTGTTGCGCGGCTCCTCCAGGCCGATCGCGGCGCGGAGCGCGGTGTAGGCCTCGTACATCCCGGCCACGTCGATGTCGGTGTGCAGGCCGAGCAGGACGCCCTTGTAGGTGAGCAGTGCGGCCAGTTCCTCCAGCGGGGTGTTGCCCGCACGCTCACCGATGCCGCCGAGCGTGACCTGCACCTCGTCGGCGCCGGCCTGCAGTCCCGCCACCGCGTTGGCCAGGGAGAGCCCGAAGTCGTCGTGGCAGTGGGTGGCGACGCGGACGCCCTCGGGCAGCCAGGAGCGGAACGTGGCGATCAGCGCCCCGTACTCCTGCGGCAGGTGGCATCCGGAGGTGTCGGCGACGGCGAAGCAGACGGCCCCCGCCTCGACGGCCCCCAGGGCGATGTCGCGCAGCAGGTCGTGCTCGCCGCGGCTGGCGTCCTCGATGCCGACGGACACCTCCTCGACGCCGAGGGCGTACGCGTGGGCGACGGTGTCGGCGACCTCGTGGACGGCCTGGGCGCGGCTGATGCCCCGCTTGTGCAGCAGGTGCAGGTCGCTGCCGGTGGCCATGATCTGCACCTGGTGGCGCTCGGTGCCGCCCGCCGCGACGGCCGTGTCCACATCGGACCGCACCGCCCGGCAGAAAGTGGTGAAGCGCGCCGAGCTCAGGTTCCGGGAAATGAGTCTGGTGGCCTGGAACTCACTGGGCGACGAGGCCGGAAACCCGGATTCGATGTAATCGGCGCCCAGCGCTTCTATGCGCAGTGCGATATCGAGTTTCTGCTGTGGATTCATCGCGTTTCCAGGCGCCTGCTCACCGTCGCGGAGCGTGGTGTCGAAAATGGAAACGCGGCGTGAATCCGGTGTCACTGACATGCTGTCCCTTTCCTCGCCCGATGCTGCTCGCGCAGCTCAACATCGGTGAGACTAAGGCGCGTTCCGACGGCCGGGGGCCGGTCGCCCTGGCCGCTGTGGGACATGACCCGCATGGGTCGAACGGCCGCCCGGGCACTCGGAAGATCTTTTCGCATTGTTGGAACCGCGGCTGGTTCCATGGCCGGTCGGGGCCACGTCACTTCCGGGTCAGCTCCACCGCTTGGGAGAGGTGGAGGCGGAATGCGAAAGTCTTGTCGAAGGCACTGAATTTGCGCCTGATCTTTCAGCTCGGGCACGTCACGCCGTCTCGAATAGAAGGAGCACCTCTCATGTACGACTCCCGTCCGGTCGTGGCCGAACCGAAGGCCCGGATCGTTCGTCTGCTCGCGGCCCGCACCGCGGCCGTCCCCTCCGGGCCGGCGGTCCGGGAGGTGGGACCGCCCTCGGACGACGACTTGATCTGGGGCTGAGAACCTCGTCGCGGGCGAGACCGCGGGCGAGGCCTCGGGCGAGGGCTCGGGCGAGGGCCTACCCCCACAGGAGCGCGGAGGGCGGGATGAGCATCCCGCCCTCCACCCGTGGCCGGGCGGCGCCGTCCCCGGGTGCGCGCAGCCACCGCGGCAGGTTGACGTAGTCGGCTCCCGGTGCGGCGTGCAGCACGGCCGCGCAGGACAGGGCGGTCGCCGGGGGCGAGTCGAGCAGCACCACGAGGCCCCGCTGGCCGGCCTGTTCCATGATGCCGAGGGCCGCCGTCAGACCTCCGACGGCGTCGAGCCTGAGGCTGATCCCGTCATAGCGGGCCCCCAGGCGCTCCAGATCGGCGCTCTGCCCGTACGCCAGGCCCGTGATGATCGGGAAGGGGCGGCGCAGCGCGGCCAGGGCGCCGGACTCGGCCTGCGGCAGCGGCTGTTCGAGCAGCCGTACGCCGTGGGCCTTGAGGACCGGCAGCATCCGGCGGAGCCGGTCCAGGTCCCAGGCGCCACCGGCGTCGGCCATCAGCCAGGCGTCGGGCCGCAGGCGGCGCACGGCCGCCAGCCGGACGAGGTCGTCGGCGACGTCGCCCCCGCCGAGCTTCAGCCGCAGGAACGCGAAGCCCTCGCTGTCCCGCAGTTCCTCCCGCAGCAGGTCCGGGGCCACCAGCGGGACGGTGCGGATGGCGGGCACCGGTCGCGGCGGTGGCATCCCGAGCAGCTTCCAGGCGCGCTGCCCGCTGCGTTTGGCAAGCAGATCCCACAGCGCCAGGTCCAGGGCGCTGCGCAGGGGGCCCGGCGGCAGGAGCCCGGGGAGTTCCACCGGGCTGATCATCCGCTCCAGGCCGTCCTGAGCGGCGGCGAGCTGTTCGCGCAGCACGCCGGGTCCGTGCCCGTCCACGCACGGCACGAGTGTCGCCTCCCCCTGCCCGGCGCTGCCCGCGTTGGCCAGGGTCACCCGCAGCACGGCCCATTCGCCCGCGCCCGGCGCGGGCCACGCACCGGACAGCCGGGCGGGCAGAACGGCACACCGGACCCGCATCGGTGTCCCTGTCAGGGACCGGAGGAACGCGGGGTCCAACACGAGGGCTCCTGACTCGCCGACGTCTCTGCCTGAGGGCCCATCGTGCGAGGCGCGGGAGCGAACTGCCAGGTTCGGGGCGCGGCACCCTGCGGCGTGGCCGGTAGCGGACAGCCGTACGGGACTTTCACACCAGCTGGTCGAGAAGCCCTTCGTCGAGAAGCCCTCTCAGTCGAGAAGCCCCCTCTTCGCGGCCGTGATGCCCGCCTGGAAGCGGCTCTCCACGCCGAGCTGCGCCATCAGGTCGGCCATGACACGGCGCAGCGTCCGTACGGAGACGCCGAGTTCACGGGCGATCGCCTCGTCCTTGCGTCCGGTGGACATCAGCCGCAGCACCCACAACTGCTGGGAGGTGAGCCCCAGTTCCTCGTCGGTGCCGGCCGGTTCCAGAGGTGCCGCGAAGGCCCAGCACATCTCGAAGACCTTGACCAGCAGGGCGGTGACGGCCTCGCCGCGCAGCACCATCAGGGCGTTGCTGGAAGGGGTGTGCAGCGCGGGCACCAGGGCCTGCACGCGATCGGCCAGGATGAAGCGGAACGGCACCATGTCGGCGATCCGCACCTGCGCGCCCGCCGTGCGCAGCTCGTGCAGATGGGTCATCGAGTAGACGATGCGGGTCATCGGCCGCAGGTGGATGACCCGCATGCTCACACCGCGGTCGAGGACCTGCCGGTCGCGCCGCAGCCCCTGCGTGAGCACCTCCGGCGGCATGACGGGGCCGGGGTGCATGCTGAGGATCTCCGAGGTCGCCATGTCGGCGGTGTCGCCGAGCACCCGCGCGATCCGGTCGGACCCGGTGACCACGTCACCGCTGAGCCCGCTGCTGCGGGCCGTGTGCAGCGGCAGGAACACCTCGCGCATCGCGTCGATCTGCTGGCGGGTGCGGCGGATCTGGTCGGTCAGGCGGGCCGCCGCCTCCTCCTCGGCGGTGAGCAGCCGCAGCAGCGCGGCCTCCGGAGAGGTGGCCGCGGCGGCCGACTCCCCGTCGCCGGACTCCACGAGCAGGCCGAGGGTGATCAGTTGGCGGCGGGCCCGCTCGACCTCCTCGACGGTGGTGTCCAGTTGCTCGCAGGCGCTGCCCACGGTCCAGTCGCCGCGGGCCGAGGCGTACTCGAAGAGCCTCAGGGCCTGGGGTCCGATGGCCGGTGTGCTCATTTTCCGTCCGCTGCCTCTCTACGACTGATCTGTGGGGGGTGCGACGGCGGGCGGCATCGCGGGCCGCCCGGGCCGAGCAGTTCCCAGAGCCCGTCCAGCCGTGTGCGGCGGGCGGTGGCGGACGCGGCACCCGACCGGGCGCCCGCGAAGATGGCGGCGGTGACCAGATCGGCGAGGACGACGGCCGGGTGGTCGGCGGAGAGAGCCTGCTGGTCCTGGGCGCGCCGGACGAGCGCCGTGGTGTGGGCCGCGACCGTCGCGAGCAGGTCGCGCTCCGAGTGGCCCCGGTGGCCTTCCGCGGTGAGCCGGACGGCGGCTCGGAAGACGGGGTCGTCGTCCATCAGCCGGACCAGCCGCTCGGCCATCAGCCGCAGTTCCGTCCCGGCGTCCGGCGCCGCGGCGGACAGCTCCCCGCGCAGCACCTCCCAGGCTCGGACGGCCTCGGCGGCCACGGCCCGGGCCAGGTCGTCCTTGGAGGTGAAGTGGCCGTACAGGGCGCCTTTGGTCATGCCGATCCGGTCGACCACCGTCTGCAGGCGAGCGCCGGTGTAGCCGTGCGCGGCGAACTCGCCGGCCGCGGCGCGCAGGAGCAGACGGCGGGTGCGCACCGACCGTTCCTGAGTCATCGGAGGTGCCTCGCATCCGCCCGCCGCCTGCTCCGGTCTTCCCAGTTCCAGAAACCCATGGCAACAAAATACCCTCCCGAAGGTATTTTTTTGGAGGAGGGTCCTGCCCTGGCCGACCTCAACGGCCGGTCAGGGCAGGACGGTTCAGCTCACCGGAGCACCACACTCCCGTCGAACAGCACCCCTGTCGAAGCGGGGCCCGGTCCGCGCACTCAGGAAGCGCCAGCCCCGCCCGGTCCCGTGCGCCGCGAGGACGGGGTCCTCGCCGACGACCACGGGCCGTCCCACCAGCGACAGCATCGCCAGATCGGTGGCGTGGTCGCCGTAGGCCCAGCAGTCCCGCGCGCGGGCGCCGAGGCTGCCGATGAGGCCGGCCGCCGCCTCGGCCTTGGCCGCCCCGATCATGGGCCGGCGGACCTCACCGGTCAGAACTCCGGCGGCGTCGGCGAGTTGCTCGGTGGCCAGCACGTGGCGCACACCGAGATCGTCGGCGACGGGCTGGACCAGGGCCGCGCCCGAGCCGGTCACGAGCACCACCTCGTCGCCCTCTCGCTGGTGGTCCCGCAGAGCCCGCAGGGTCTCGGACAGATAGGCCTGCGGGCCGCCGCGGTAGCGCGCGTACCACTGGCGGGCCGCTGCCTCCAGCGAGGACCGGTACGCCCCGGCGAAGAGCGCGAAGTAGGCGCGGTTCAGGGTCTCCCGGTCGGCGCCGCCGGTGCTCGGCCGGGTGACCGGCGGGCGGCCCGTGCCTGAGGGCCACGCGGACCAGAAGTGCCAGAAGCTCAGCATGCTCTTGTCCGCGAGCAGCGTCTCGTCCACGTCGAAGAAGGCGATGCGCCCGCTCACCGCGCCCCCTCTGCGGCTCGCGCCGTGCGCAGGGCGTCCGCGTAGTGGGCGGCCGCCGGGGCGAACTTGAGGGTGCCGTGGGCGCGCGCCGTGGTGATGTCCCGCCAGTGGCGCTGCAGCGCGTCGTCCTCGTCGAGGGCCCGCGACCCCGCGGTACGGAAGATCTCGTCCACGGCCGCGCCGCACAGTTCCACCGCCACGACGACGTCGCGCTGGTTCTCGGCGACGAGCACGGGCGTCACCACTGCGTGGTCGGCGCGCTGCGCGGCCCGCTCCAGGAGCAGGCGGGCGCACTGGATGTGCGCGGACGCCCTGGCCAGCACCTGCTGCTGGGCGGCGACAGCGTTGTCAGGGAGTGTCCGGGCGGCCTGCTCGTCCCACCAGGAACGCAGCGCTCCCTCGGCGGCCCCCAGCACCGGTGCCGCGAAGATCAGGGCGGCCACCAGGGGAAACGGCACGGTGTGGCAGCGTGCGGCGTGCGGCTGGACGCGGGCGAGATCACGCAGCGAGAAGCTGAGGTGGCCGGGGACGAGGACGTCGGCCTCGACGGTGTTGCTGCCGGTCCCCCGCATCCCCACCGGGCGCCAGGTGGGCAGCACCTTCACCTCCGAGCGCCGTACGGCGAAGATCCGGTGCTCCGTCGCCCCGCCCGGCGCGTCGCCGTCGGCAGACGCGTCACCGTCGGCCGGCGCCCAGGAGGCGAGCAGCACCCAGTCGGCCTGGTCGACGCCGCTGGCCATCCTCCACCTGCCGGTCAGCCGCCAGCCGCCGTCCACCGGTACGGCACTGCCCTGCGGCGGCACCACGGACGCGGCCACACACACGTCCGGCCCGTCGCCCCACACCTCCTGCTGTCCGTCCTCGGGCAGATAGGCGGCGAGCCTGCCGTGCGCCGCGTACCGCGCGGCGCACCAGGCGGTGGACGCGCACGTCTCCGCCAGCAGCGAGACCGCGTCCAGCAGCGCGGTGAACGTACCGGCCCCGCCGCCCCAGCGCGTGGGGACGAAGTGCCGTGCGAACCCGTTCGTCACCAGAGAGTCGGCGAGCCGGTCGGTGAGCCGGCAGGCCTCGTCCAGCAGCGCCCGGTCCTCGCGGGCGACATCCAGCGTCTTGCCCAGATCGCTCAGCACGCGGCAACACCGGCCCCCGCCATGAGGGCGTCCGGCCGGGTGGCCGTACCGCCCTGGACCAGCGCGGTGGCCAGGGTGCGCGGACCCTGCTGGGCCGCCAGCCGGTAACTGCCGGGCCCTTCGGGCTCCGCGACGATCGTCACGGGCTGTCCCAGCTCGCCGAACGCCAGGAACGACGCCTGCACGGAGTCGACCGCCCAGTCCCTCGAAGCGTCCCCCGAGGCGTCCCCCGAGACATCCTGCGCGGCGCGGACCAGGCAGGCCTGCCGGAACGCCTCCACGAGCACCATGCCCGGGACGTGGTCGCTGCCGTGGTCGAACAGGGCGGGGTGGCCGGTCTCCCCCCTCAGCCGCCATCCCGACGCGGTGTCACCCGTGTCCGCCAGCAGCACGGCGTCGTCACGGTCGCGGCCGACAGCGGCCGGCGACAGCACCCGCGCCTCCACGACGGGGTCGATGACGTCGAAGGGCGCGGCCGCCGCGGCGCTGCGGCTGCGCACGAGGGCGTACTGCGCGGGCGGCAGAGCGTCCCAGCGCATGGCGGCCCGGCCCACGACACGGCCGCCGACGACGATGGCCGCCTCGGACTCCAGCCGCACGCGGCGCGAACTGCCCGGCACACGGCGCACCTCGACGTCGAAGACCACGTCGGCCCCCTCACCGCTGTCCCGCAGCGGCGCGTCCAGGTGGAACTCGAAGCCGTGCAGGACGAACGCGTGGCCCTCCGGAACACCGTAGAAGCGGTGGGAGATGCAGATCCCCGCCTGCCGCATCGTCTCCACGACCACGAGCGAGTCACGTCTGCCGTCGGCCCCCCGGTGGTGCAGCAGGTGATCGTCGGGCCAGCGCCCGCTGACCGCGTAACGGTCCCCGCCCAGTGGGCGGACGGCTAAGAGCAGGACCTCGGCGTCCGCGGTCTTGTGCACCAGAGTGCGCGGAACATGGGAATCGCCGCCCTGGTCCACATTCCCGGCACCGGACGTCGTGGGCGCTATGGGCGCCATGGATGCCATGTCGATGTCGTACACGTTTTCCCCTCCCCTGGAAACGGCCACGCCACGACATCGGTGACCGTGAGTAGTGCTCGGTCACCGATTGTTCGGGCGATTCGAAAATATACCTCCGGGAAGGTATATTGCAATGGCCGTTCGGTACGGTCCAGACCGCCTTCCGCACGGCGCGGGGGCACGCGGGTACGCAAGGACACGAACCAAGAGGCGGAGGCACACGTGGAGTACAGCAAGAGCCAGGCCACGTTCCCGGCACCGGAGCGCCCTCGACAGGCACCCGGCCGCACACGCCAGGCGCGCAGCCCCGAACTGCACCAGGAACGGGCCGTCCAGACCCGCACACAGATCCTCGACGCGGCCGCCCAGCTCTTCGACGAACGCGGATACGGAGGCACGTCCGTCAAGGACGTCGCCGACCGCGTCGGCATGACCAAGGGCGCGGTCTACTTCCACTACCCCACCAAGGAAGCCCTCACCATCGCGGTCGTGGAAGCGCACTACGAGCGCTGGCCCCTGCTCCTGGAGTCCGTCCAGAGCAAAGGGCTCGGCCCCCTGGACACCGTGATGGAGCTGCTCGACCGCACCGCGGAAGCCTTCTGCGACGACTCCGTCGTCCAGGGCGGAGCACGCCTGCAGATGGAACAGCCCCTGCCCGACGGCGTACTCCCCGTGCCCTACGTCGGCTGGATCAGCCTGCTCGAACAACTCCTCGTCGAATCGGAGGAGGCCGGCGAACTGCGCCCCGGAGTCACACCTTCGGCAGCGGCCTGCGCACTCGTCTCCGCCTTCTTCGGCACCCAGCACATCTCCGCACGGCTCAACCGCCGCAAGGACCTCGTCCAGCGCTGGGCCGAGACCCGGAACCTCATCTTCACGGCCCTGCGCGCCTGACGGGCGGCATCGCCGTTCCCGGCAGCTCCCGCATCAAATCGCCGAGCCCGCCGGCACGGCGCGGCACCTCATCGAGCTCGCCTCGATGCCCTGTGCCCTGATCCCTGTGCCCTGATCCCTCTGTGCCCTCTCAGCCGGCGTGAAGGATCCGAAAGCGACCGGGTTCCGCCGGATCCCGGTCGACGACTTGGACCGGCGTCCAGGCCCACTGCCACACGCTGATGCCCGGCGTGCGCGAGAACTGGATCTGCCCGCGGGTGCCTTCGACGGCGACGCTCGGCCAGGACTCGGCGGTGCGCGCCCGGTCCACGCCGTGAGAACGCAGTACATCGGCGAGGACGGCGACCGTGTCGTAGCCCTCGAAGGCGACGAAGGAGGGCGCTTCGGCCAGCCGTTCGCGAAGGGCCGTCCCGACGCGTGTGCCGAGTGGGCCGAGGCGCTCGGGCAGGTAGCGCAGGAACGGGATCGCGGCGCCGTCGCCGCCCAGCGACGTCGCCCATGCGGCGAACTCCGGTTGTCCGGCCGGAGCGCCGATCATGATCTCGGCGAGGCGCTCGTCGCGGCGGACGGACCTGACGATCGACACGGCCGGCTCCGGGTTGCCGACCAGAAGGAGGAGGGCTGTCGCGCGATGGTCGACGAGTTCCTCGCACAGGGCCCCGGGATCGAGCGCGCGCATGTCGAGTTCGATGACGGTGCCGCCGCGCGGAGCGAGGTGGTCCCTCAGAATGCGGGTCCCCGACGCCCAGTAGACACTCGGCTCGGCCGCTACGGCGACGCGACGGTGGCCCGCGCCGAGGAGGAAGTCCGCGTAGATCCGCCAGCCGTGGGACTGCGCCGGGGCGAGACGCGCGACCCGTTCCGTCGGCTGTTCGGTGAGCGCGTCGAGGACCGCCGACGAGCAGAGGAACGGCAGGCCGAGGGCGTCGGCCCTGGCGGCAGCGGCGCGAGCGACGACGCTGTGGTACTCCCCCGCCAAGGCGGCCACGCCCAGACCGGCCAGTTCGTCCACGGCCGCCACGGCCCTCTGTGGATCAGCGGCGGTGTCCCGGACCACCAGCTCCAGTGGCCTTCCGGCGATCCCGCCGCCGTCATTGGCGTCGCGAACGGCCAGCTCGAGTCCGGCGAGCAGGTGTCGGCCCGCCTCGGCCCAGCCGGGCCGGGTCAGCGGAACGAGAGCGCCGATCCGGACGGACGATCCGTCGGTCCGTTCCTCTTCATCTCCCCGTGGCGGGCGCACCTGGTTGACCATGCCGGACATTGCAACCACCGCCATCGCCAACAGGCAACCGATTAAAGGTCGTGTGCCATGGCCGAGGGCCAGGTGGCCGCTGTCCCGCCTGTTCACATCGCGCGTCGGTCAGGAGGACGCCTCCGCTGCGGGGCCCCGTGACAGCTCATAGTCCGGCCGTGTGACATGCCCGGCCGAATACGGCCGCACGGTGTGCCGGTCCGGCCCGTCCACGGCGCAGGGTGCTTTGGTCGGGGCACCGGGCATGCGACGGCTCCTGCATCCGGCCTGTTCCGTCCTGCATCCGCACGGGTGGGCCGTTCGCCTCGGACTCCCCTGCGCGTCGCCCGCTCCCGGCAATGCGTGCCGTCCGAAACGCCGAAGGAGTAACCGTGATGGCAGGAAAGGCCGACGACAGCCGTCAAGCGATGTCCGTACCGCTCCTCAAGGGCCAGAAGGCACTGGTGACCGGCGCCAACTCGGGTATCGGCCTGGCCACCGCCGTGGCCCTGGGCCGGGCCGGGGCTGACGTCGTGGTGAACTACGTCGTCGGTGCGGAGGAGGCCGAGAAGGTCGTCCAGCAGATCCAGGACTTCGGGGTCCGCGCCTACGCCCACGAGGCCGACGTGTCCGACGAGGACCAGGTGGTCGCCATGGTCGCCCGGATGGTCGAGGAGTTCGGCACCATCGACATCATGGTGGCCAACGCGGGCCTCCAGCGGGACGCGGCGGTGACCGACATGACGCTCGCCCAGTGGCAGAAGGTCATCGACGTCAACCTGACCGGTCAGTTCCTGTGCGCCCGGGAGGCCACCAAGGAGTTCCGGCGGCGCGGTGTGGTGGAGGAGGTGTCCCGGTCGGCCGGGAAGATCATCTGCATGAGCTCGGTCCACCAGATCATCCCGTGGTCGGGGCACGTGAACTACGCCTCCTCCAAGGGCGGTGTGTCCATGCTGATGCAGACGCTCGCCCAGGAGCTCGCCCCCGAACGGATCAGGGTCAACGCGATCGCGCCCGGCGCCATCCGCACACCGATCAACCGCGACGCCTGGTCCACCCCCGAGGCCGAGGCCGACCTGCTGCGTCTCATCCCGTACCGGCGGGTGGGTGATCCTGACGACATCGCGAGCGCCGCCGTCGCACTGGCCTCCGACCTGCTCGACTACGTCGTCGGCACCACCCTCTACGTAGACGGCGGGATGACGCTCTTCCCCGGCTTCGCCACCGGAGGCTGACCCCCGATGCGGGATCACGTCACGCCCCGCCGGGTGGTGATCATCGGCGGGGGTTTCGCCGGGCTGTTCGCCGCCCGCGCGCTGCGGCGGTCACCGGTCGCCGTGACCGTGGTCGACCGCCGTGCCCACCACCTCTTCCAGCCACTGCTCTACCAGTGCGCCTCCGGAATCCTGTCGGAGGGGCAGATCGCCCAGCCGCTCCGCAAGGTCCTGCGCCGCCACCCCAACGTGGACTGCCTGCTCGCCGAGGCCACCGACGTGGACGCCGAGGCCCGGCTGGTCCACGCCCGGCGGCCCGACGGCGGGGCTCTCGAGCTGCCGTACGACGATCTGATCGTCGCCGTCGGTATGCGCCAGTCCTACTTCGGGCACGACGAGTTCGCCGTACACGCCCCCGGCATGAAGACCCTGAACGACGCGCTGGACATCCGACGACGGCTCTACCGCGCGTTCGAGATGGCCGAGACGGCCGCTGACGCCGAGGAACGGCGGCAGTGGCTCACCTTCGCGCTCGTCGGCGGCGGGCCGACGGGGGTCGAACTCGCCGGGCAGATCCGGGAGATCGCCGGCCACACGCTCGACCGGGAGTTCCGGACGATCGACTCCGCCCAGGCGCGCGTGCTGCTCTTCGAGGGCTCGGACGACGTGCTGGGCGCCTTCGGCCCTCACCTGGCCCGTCGCGCGGCCCGGACCCTGCGGAGTCTCGGCGTGGAGCTGCATCTGGGCACGTTGGTCACCGACGTCGGCGCGCACGGCCTGACGGTGCGGGACCGGGCCGGTACGACCACCCGGTTCGCGGCACGCACCGTGCTGTGGACGGCCGGGGTCGAGGCGCCGCCGATCGCCGCGGCGCTGGCCCGGGCGACCGGCGCCACCCAGGACCGGGCCGGGCGCATCGCCGTCCAACCCGACCTCACCCTTCCCGGTCATCCGGAGATCCGCGTCACGGGCGACGTGATGAGCCTGAACCGGCTGCCGGGCCTGGCCGAGGTCGCCATGCAGTCGGGCGCGTACGCCGGCCGGGCGGTGCGCCACGCGGTGGAGGGCAGGACGAAGAAGCCGAAGCCCTTCACGTACCGGGACCTCGGCAGCGCCGCCTACATCTGCCGTGGCCGGGCCGTCGTCAAGATGGGCCCGCTGCACCTGTCGGGCGTACTCGGCTGGTTCGTCTGGCTCTTCATCCACATCGCCTTCCTGACCGGGTTCCGCAGCAGGCTGGGAGCGGTGCTCAGCTGGGCCGTCACGTTCGCCACCAGTGCGCGGCGCGAGCGCGCCTTCACCTCGTCCGGCGGCGTCCCGCGGGACAGACCACCGAGGCGCACATGACCGGCACAGCGATCCTTCTGGCGGCCACCCCGCCCCAGCTCCTGCCGGCGCGCGAGATGATGGCCTTCACCCTCGCCATGCACATCCTGCTGGTCCCGTTCGGTGTGGCACTGCCGTTCATCACCCTGCTGATGCACTACCGCGGACTCCGCCGCGACGACGCCGTCGCCCTCACACTCGCCCGGCGCTGGTCGGCGGTGATGGCGGTCCAGTTCGCCATCGGTGTCGTCACCGGCACCGTCCTGTCCTTCGAGTTCGGCCTGCTGTGGCCCGGGATGCTGGGCCGCTGGGGTGATGTCTTCGGCCTGGGTTTCGGGGTCGAGGCATGGGGGTTCTTCCTGGAGGCCGTTCTGATCGCGATCTACCTGTACGGCTGGCGCCGGCTCAGACCCTGGACGCACTTCTGGCTCGCGGCACCGCTGCCACTGGCCGCTCTGCTGGGGGCGTTCGGCATCATCGCGGCCAACTCCTGGATGAACACCCCGCGCGGGTTCGCCCTCGACGCCCGGGGCAACCCCGTCGACGTCGATGTGCGCAAGGCGGTCTTCACGCCGATCTTCGGCGCGGAGTACTGGCACTTCGTGGTGGCGATGTTCCTGACCGCCGGCTACCTGGTCGCCGGCGTGTACGCGGTCGGCTGGCTGCGCGGGCGCCGCGACCGCTACCACCGGCTCGGCTTCACGCTGCCGTTCACCGTGGCCGCGATCCTCACACCGGTCCAGTTCGTGATCGGCGACTCCGCGGCCCGGTCCGTCTTCCACAAGCAGCCGGTCAAGTTCGCCGCCATGGAACTCGTCTGGGACACGGACACCCATGTGCCCGAGTACCTGTTCGGACGGCTGAACAGCGACGGGACGGTCACCGGCGGACTGAAGATTCCCCAACTGGACTCGATCCTCGCCGGTTTCAAGCCGAGCACCCAGGTGACCGGGCTGACGTCGGTACCGGCCTCCGACCGCCCCACGGTCGTCCAGGCCACCATCGCCCACTGGGCCTTCGACATCATGGTCACCATCGGCAGCCTGCTGATCCTGCTCGCGCTCTGGTACGGCTGGTGCTGGCTGCGGCGCCGGGACCTGCCCCGCAGCCGCTGGTTCTTCCGCTGCGCGGCGGTCGCGGGAGTCGCCTGCCTGGTGACCGTGGAGTGCGGCTGGATCACCACGGAGGTCGGCCGCCAGCCCTGGATCGTCTACGACCACATGAGGGTCTCGGAGGCGGTGACCTCCACCGGCGCCGGATCTCTGTGGACGATCCTCGGCATCGTCATCGTCCTGTACGCGGCCGTCTTCGGCTCGTTCCTCGCGGTCCTCCTGAAGATGCGGACGCGCTGGCGCATCGCCGACGAGGGCTACGGCGCCGCGGGGGCCGCACCGCCCCCTGAGACCGACACACCGTACGGGCCCAGGGAGCCCGAGCCCGCGGCGGTCCGGGCCACGCCAGGCCAGGGGTCCGACCGCTCCGCGGGCGGTTCGTCATGATGGCCGATCTCATCGCCTGGGTGCTGGTGATCGCTGTCGCGGCCTACGCCTGCGCCGGTGGTACCGACTACGGCGCCGGCTTCTGGGACCTGCTGGCCGGAGGAGCCGAGCGCGGCCGGCGGCCCCGGTGGCTCATCGACCATGCCATGGCACCGGTCTGGGAGACCAACAACGTCTGGTTGATCTTCGTCCTGGTCATCATGTGGACCGGCTTCCCGACGATGTTCCAGGCCGTCTTCACCGCGCTGTGGCTGCCCCTGGTCCTCGCCGCCGTCGGGCTGGTGCTCCGCGGCGCCGGGTTCGCCCTGCGCAAACCGACCCGCCGGCTGGCCCAACGGCGGCTCTACGGGGCGATGTTCGCCGTCTCGTCACTGCTCACACCGTTCTTCCTGGCAGCGTCGCTCGGCGGCGTCGTCTCCGGCCGGGTCGCGGTCGGCACGACCGCCTCCGCGGACGCCTGGGCCAATCCGACCTCCGTCGTGGCGGGTCTGCTGGCCGTCGCCGCCGCCGCGTTCCTGGGGGCGGTGTTCCTCTGCTCCGACGCCCGGCGCTTCGGTGCCGACGACCTCATCGGCTACTTCAGGCTGCGCGCGCTGTTCGCCTTCGCCGCCGTCGTCGTCCTCGCGCTCATCGGCCTGCCCGTCACCCACGACGACGCCCGGTATGTCTGGGACGGCCTCACCAGGGGCTGGGGCCTGCTGCTGGTCGTCCTGGCCGCGGTCTGCGGTCTGGCCACGGTGCTGTTCCTGCTGCGCCGGTCCTACGGCTTGACCCGCTACACCTCGGTGGCGAGCGTCGCCCTGATCGTCGGTGCCTGGGGCCTCGCACAGCGGCCCTATCTGCTGCCCACCTCGCTGACCGTGGCCCAGGGGGCCGGTGCCTCGGACACGCTGCGCTGGCTGGCGATCGTCACGGTCATCGCCGTCGTCGTGGTCGGCCCCGCTCTCGTACTGCTCTACCGGCTCAGCACCATGGGCGAGTTGGAGCCGCTCACGGATGCCGACACCGGGGCCGCCAGAACGCCCGGGGACAACCTCTGACGGCACCCTGGCCGGCGATTCGTCAGCTCAGCCGTGCGGCGATGTGCTCGCCGACCCGCAGGGCGTTCGCGATGGCCGTCAGTGACGGGTTCACCGCGCCGATGCTCGGGAAGAAGCTGGTGTCCACGACGTAGAGGTTGTCGAGGTCGTGGGCCTTGCAGTGGACGTCGAGCGCCGAACTTCTCGGGTCCTCACCGAACCGTACGGTGCCCGCCTGGTGCGCGGTGGCTCCGATCGGCATGCCCTTGTGCAGGTAGATGCTGTGCGGCAGCAGATGCTGCTCGTGCATGCCCAAGTGCCCGAGCATCCCCTGCAGTTTGTGCCGGAGGCGATGCAGCCCGGCGGTGTTGTTCTTCTCGTCGAGGGCGAGGTGGATGCGGTCGTCCTCGTCCAGCGTGACGCGGCTCTCGGGCAGCGGCAGGTCCTCCCCGCACAGCCAGAAGTCGACGGCGTGGTGCGCCAGCATCTCGAACGGCATGTCGGGTGCGACCGCACCGGCCCAGCGCGGCGCCTCGCCGTGGATCTGGTCGGTGTCCGACTTGCCGAGCATCTGGATGCCGCCGAGCGGGAAGTCCCAGTCGTCCGCGCCCAGGTACCAGTCGTTCAGGGCCATCGTCTTCTGGAACCTGGTGGGGTTGGGTTCTTTGGACACCGCCATCAGGGCCAGGTTGTTGTGCCGCATGTAGTGGCGTCCCACCACGTCCGAGCTGTTGGCCAGTCCTGCGGGATGGCTGTCGTTGGCCGAACGCAGCAGCAGGACGGCGGAGTTGACCGCCCCGCAGGCGACCACCACGATGTCGGCGCTGAACGACTCGGTCGCGTCCCCGAGTTGGGTGATCACCCTGGTGACGGTGCGTCCGGTCGGGTCGGTCTCCAGGCGCCGCACCTGGGCGCCCGTCAGCATCGTCACGTTGTCGTGCTCCAGCGCCGGGTCGACGCAGATCACCTGGGCGTCGGACTTGGCGCCCAGCAGGCAGGGGAAGCCGTCGACCCGGTCGCAGCGGATACAGACGCTGGAACGGGTGGCCCCGCCGTGCTCGTCCTGGGTGAGGTTCACGCCGATGGGCAGATGGAAGGGCCGCAGTCCCCTCTTCTCCAAGTCGTCGCTGAGCTGCTGGATACGCGGCTCGTGCTCGACGGGAGGGTGCGGGTACTGGCCGCTCGCCGGACCCTCGGTGGGGTCCTCACCATGCCGCCCGTGCACCAGGTAGAGCTGCTCGGCCTGCGTGTAGTACGGCTCCAGGTCCTCGTAACGGATCGGCCAGGCCGGTGAGATGCCGTCGTGGTGGCGCAGTTCACCGAAGTCCTCGGGCCGGAGCCGGAAGAGCGCGGCGCCGTAGAACTTGGTGTTGCCGCCGACGTAGTAGTTGACCTCCGGGGGGAACTCGTTGCCGTGCTTGTCGAACCAGAACTCCGGGGCACGGTACTTGCCCTTGACGAAGACGGCGGTGGAGTCCCAGTTGTCCCGCTCCCGCGGCAGGTAGTCACCGCGTTCCAGGATCAGGATCCGCTTGCCGGTGGGGGCCAGCCGGTGGGCGAGAGTGCCTCCGCCCGCTCCCGTACCGATGATGATGACGTCGTAGTGGTGGTCGTCAGCCATGCGGCCTCTCGTTCCAGGAGGGAAACCTTCATGCCTGTTTTCGATGTCCGTTTTCGACGGTATCGACCCCTTGTGGGAGTGGCCACTCGAAGGGACTCGGCGATCGGACGGGGGACCGTTCAACCGTTCATGGGATCGCGCGCACGGCGTTCGCCGCCTCGTCGACGATGACCTGCTGGTCGGCTGCCGCGTCGACCGTCAGCCCCGGCTCGTCCGGTCGCAGTGGTTCGAGGACGGCGTACTGGGAGTCCTCCAGCCGGGCCGGCATGAAATGGCCCACGCGTCCGGCGACCCTCCGGCCGGCGGACGCCGGGTCGAGCTCCAGGTACAGGAACCACACGCCCGCGCCCGCCCCGCGGAACAGGTCCCGGTACGCGCGCTTGAGAGACGAACACGCCATCACGCCACCCCGGCCGGAGTCGGTCGCCTCGCGGATCCAGTCGGCGAGGGACAGCAGCCACGGCCGCCGGTCCTCGTCGTCGAGGGGACGGCCCGCGGCCATCTTGGCCCGGTTCGCGGCCGGGTGGAGCTCGTCCGCGTCCAGGAAGGGCAACCGGAGCCGCCGCGCGAGCAGTCGCCCCACGCTGGACTTCCCCGAGCCCGAGACACCCATGACCACGACGACCGTGGGCACCCCGGAGGCTGTCGGCATGTCCTCGGACTCAGAGGACGGCGATCGGGTTGACCGGTGAGCCGGTGGCGTCCGGCAGCCTGAGAGGGGCGACGACGCAGAGGAACGACCAGCGCCCCTCCGCCTCGCAGACCGGCGCGAGGTCCTCGAACTGCAGGTAGTCCAGCAGGTGAAGGCCCATGGCGTGGATCGCCAGCACATGGACGGGGAAGCCGACCCCCTCGGTGAGGCTGGGGGCGGTGTCGTTGTTCCCGTCGCCGCCGAGCACGGCGACCCGGCGGTCCGCCAGGAACTCCAGCGCGGACGGATGGAGCCCGACGCGCGCGTCCGCCACGTGCCACGCCCCCAGCTCGGCGCGGCGCCTGCGGTGGCCGACCCGGACGAACAGCAGGTCGCCCTCGGTCACACGGACGTGCTGGGCGCTCTCGGCCGCGCCGAGGTCGCCGGCGGTCACGTGGTCACCCGGTTCGAGCCATGGCAGGCCGCGCAGTCGCGGGATGTCCAGCAGCACGCCGCGTCCGACGATCCCGTCGTGGGCCGCATCCTCGATCGTGAGCGCCGTGGCACCGTCCGCGGTGACGGTGCTCGCGGCCACGCCGCCGTGCAGCGTGCCGTCGTAGACCACATGGCACAGGGCGTCGACATGGCTGCCGACGTCCCCGTGCACGTTCATGGCGAAGCCGTCCATGGCGAAGTGGAGTCCGCTCGTGGACTCGCCGGACCGTCCCGGCCACTGGCTCATCCGGTGCGTCGCGGGCTCCGGATCGTCGGGGCCGGGTGACGTCTGCACCGGTGCGGCCAGCGTGACCGTCCGGCCGGTGCGCACCTCGCGGGTGGCGGCCAGCACGCGGGCGGGAGTGAGTGCGGCCAGAGCGCCCCGGTCCCCCTCGGCCCAGGCGGCGCGCGAGGCCAGACGCCGGTACAGCGCGTCGAACTCGGCAGCGGTCAGCCATGACGGTCCTGCCGGACGGGCGTGCGTGGCCATGGGTCAGCGCCCGTCCACCGCGTCGAGCGACTCGTCGAGGGTGATGGCGGCCATGATCAGGGACAGGTGGGTGAACGCCTGGGGGAAGTTGCCGAGTTGCTCCCCGCTCGGACCGATCTCCTCGGCGAACAGCCCGGCGTGGTTGGCGTAGGTCTGCATCTTCTCGAAGGTGTAGCGGGCCTGGGACAGCCGCCCGGCGCGGGCCAGCGCGTCGACGTAGAGGAAGGTGCACAGGCTGAAGGTGCCCTCGGAGCCGCGCAGCCCGTCCGGCGACGCGGCCGGGTCGTAGCGGTAGACGAGGCTGTCGGAGACGAGCTTGCGGTCTATCGCGTCGAGCGTGGAGAGCCAGGCCGGATCCTGGGGAGCGATGAATCCGACCCTGGGCATGAGCAGCAGCGAGGCGTCCAGGACGTCGCCGTCGTAGTGCTGGACGAAGGCGCGCTCCTTCTCGCTCCAGCCGCGCTCCATGACCTGGTGGAACACGGCGTCCCTCGCCCCGCGCCACCGCTCCAGGTCGGCGGGCCTGCGGAAGGTGTCGGCCAGCCGCAGCCCGTGGTCGAAGGCGAGCCACGACATCACCCGGCTGTAGGTGAAGTCCTGGGCGCCGCCGCGGGTCTCCCAGATGCCCTCGTCCGGTCGGTCCCAGGCGTCGGTGAACCAGTCCAGTGTCCTGGTGAGTGTGCGCCATCCCTCGAAACTGGCCTGTGGCGCGATTTCCCTCCCCTGGGACACGGCGTAGAGGGCCTCGCCGTAGATGTCCAGCTGGAGCTGGTCGGCGGCGCCGTTGCCGATCCGGACGGGCGAGGAGCCGCGGTAGCCCTCGAAGTGATCGAGTGTCTGCTCCGGGAGGTCGGGACTGCCGTCGACCCGGTACATCGTCTGGAGCGGCTCCTCCTCCTTGCCCTCGCGCTCGCGCAGCCGTTCCACCAGCCAGTGCACGAAGCCGACGGCCTCCTCGACGAAGCCGAGGTCCAGCATGACCCGCACGGACAGCGCGCTGTCGCGTACCCAGGTGAAGCGGTAGTCCCAGTTGCGCTCTCCGCCGACCTGTTCGGGCAGCCCCGTGGTGGCCGCCGCGACCAGCGCGCCGGTGGGGGCGTAGGTGAGGAGCTTGAGGGTGATGGCCGAGCGGTGCACCAGCTCGGGCCACCGTCCCCGGTAGCGGGACTGACGCAGCCAGTGCCGCCAGAACCGGGCGACTTCGTCGAACTGCCCGGTCAGCCCGTCGACCGAGGGGACCTCGGGTGCCGTGCCGCCGGGCGCGCAGACGGTGAACACGGCGCCGCCGGACTCGCCGGCGCGCAGCCGCACCCTTCCGCGCACGTCCTGGCCCTCCCGCTCCAGCGGGAAGGTGGACCGCAGGTGCCCGTCGATCCCGGGGGCCCGGAACAGGGCGCCGTTCACACCGACTTCGAGCTGGTGCTCGGCCCGGCCGTAGTCGAAGCGCGGCCGGCACTCGAGTGTGAAGTCGACGGTCCCCCGCACGACACGGACCAGACGGACCAGGGTGTGCCGGTTCGTGACGGTGCGGCTCTCCTCCAGCGGCATGAAGTCGAGCACCTCGCCCACCCCGTCCGGCGACAGGAACCGCGTGACCAGGATGGCGGTGTCGGGGTAGTAGAGCTGTCGGCATGTTCCCTCGGGGTGCTCGGGGGACAGCCGCAGGTACCCGCCACGGTCGTGGTCGAGCAGGGCGGCGAAGACGCTGGGTGAATCGAACCGGGGAGCGGCGAACCAGTCGACGACGCCCTGTGACGAGACGAGCGCGGCGGTCTGGAGGTCGCCCACCAGGCCGTGCTCGGCGATGGGAGGGTAGCGGTCCATTGCGGCTCCGGAGTCTCGTGAGAAACCCCCTCCGTTCACTATCGGGCACCCCCGCCGCGTCTGCCATGTCGAGCCGGACGCCGACCATCCGCGCACGGCCCCGGCGCCGGCGGTCCCGGGCCACCACCGTCCCGGCCACCACCGTCCCGGCCGGCGCCGGCATCGGCGTCTCCCGCGCGTTCTCCGACGGGAGCCAGGCACGCGGTTCCCTGGCGCAACTCCACCTCAACAGCGTGTTGTTGATCGTGGCAGGCGTACTGAGGCTCACTGACGGCCTGGCGCCCCAGGGGTCACTCGGCGTTGGCCAGGATGTCGGTGAGTGCCGAGACGGCGTCCCGGGCGTCGGCTCCGACGGCGCGTACGGTCACGGTGCTGCCGGCCGTGGCTCCCAGCCCCATGACGCCGAGCACACCGGTCGGGTTGATCGTTTTGCCGTTGTAGTCGAGCTCGATGGTGCTGGAGAACCCGCTCGCGGCGCGGGCGAGCCGGCCCGCGGGGCGGGCGTGGAGGTTGGCCGGCAGCACCACCTGGGCTTCGTGGCGGACGGTCGTGGTGTCAGAGCTTGCGGACATGGCGGGCCTCTTCGGCTGAGGTGAGGACGGTCTGGAGGTCGGCGCCGGACGCGGCGGTGACGGCTGCCGCGACGGCCCCTTCGACGAAGGGAGCGTCAGCGATGACGACGTCGGGGCGGGGGTGGTCGTCGAGGACGGTACGGGCGGTCAGGACAGAGCTTCCGAGATCGGGAAGGACCAGGACGCCGCCGCCCCGGTCGGCATCCTTCATGGCGGAGAGAACGCGGTCGTAACTCGTGCCGATCCTGCCGTCGTCGGTCCCGCCGGCGGTGGCGACGGGCACGGCGTCGGAGCCGATCTGCCGCACCAGCAGGCACAGGCCCGCGGCGAGCTCGGCACTGTGGGACACGAGTACGATGCCGACGTGTGCGCTCATGAACAGTCACATTAAATCTCGGAACGCTGTTCAGCAATACTGAATCGGAGAATCTCCATGGTCCAGGCTGTGCATCGAGCGGTGCAGATCTTGCGGGAACTCGCCTCCGGCGGCCCCCGGCTGGGCGTGACGGAACTGGCCGAGCGACTGGGTGTCGCCAAGCCCACGGTGCACGCACTGCTGCGCACGCTGGAGATCGAGGGGCTGGTCTCGCAGGACCGGGACAGCTCGAAGTACCAGCTGGGGCCGAACCTGGTGCAGCTGGGCAACGCCTATCTGGACACCCAGGAACTGCGCACGCGATCGTTGACCTGGGCGGACGCTCTGGCCAACCGGACGAAGGAAGCCGTGTGGGTGGGCGTCCTCACGGGTGATCACGTGCTGATCGTCCACCACGCCTTCCGCCCCGAGGGGGCCGTGCAGATCCTCGAGGTGGGCGCGAGCATCCCGTGGAACACCTGCGCCCTCGGCAAGGCCATCGTGGCGGCGCTGCCCGCGGAGGAGCGCGACCGCCTGCTCGCCGGGGACCTGGCGGTACTCACCGGCGCCAGCCTGACCGGCCGGGAGGAGCTGGACCGGCACCTGCGGGACGTCTTCAGGACGGGCTACGCCGTCGAGGACCAGGAGTCGGCCATCGGGGACGCGGGCATCGCCTCGCCGGTCTTCGACCGCTCCGGCCAGGTGGTGGGCGCCATCGGCATCGTCGGCCCGGTCGAGCGCATGCTGGACGAACCGGTGCGCCAGGAACTCGCCGTCGCGGTCCGCGAGACCGCCCGCAACCTCTCCCGCGACCTGGGCGCCCCGCGCCGGGGCGCCCTCACCACGGGCATTTCCTGAGCGTGCCGGGGCCGGCCGGTGCGCCGACCTCTTGACAGGCGCGAAACGCACGTTTAACTTCCGGAACAACGTTCACCAATGGTGAACAATTGCGGAAAGATGGGATCGTCCAGTTCCCACAAGGTCGGCGGGTCCTACCCGAACGCGAGCCCGGTACCGATGCACCGATCATCGAATGGAGACCTCCATGGACACCGACCTCGCCCGCGCGTGGGTGCAGGCCATCGCCGTCGCCGTGGGCCGGCACAAGGACTACCTCACCCAGCTCGACTCGGCGATCGGCGACGCGGATCACGGGACCAACCTGGACCGTGGGTTCGCCGCGGCGGCCACGGCCGTGACCGACCTCGACGCCGACACCGTCGGAGCCGTACTCACCAAGACCGGCACCACTCTCATCTCCACCATCGGGGGTGCCTCGGGGCCGCTGTACGGCGGCGCGTTCCGCGCGCTGGGCAAGGCACTGGACGTTCCTTCCGCCGACCCTGAGGCGTTCGCCGCGGCTCTCGCCGCCGGGCTGGAGAGCATCCAGAAGCTGGGCACGGCCGTACCAGGCGACAAGACCATGATCGACGCGTACGCGCCTGCCGTCGCCTCCTTCGAGGAGCAGGCGCGTCGGAGAACCGGCTTCGCCACGGCCGCGGCGGCTGCCGCCGACGCAGCGGAAGAGGGCATGCGCGCCACGACACCGCTGCAGGCGCGCAAGGGCCGCGCCTCCTACCTCGGGGCGCGCAGTGTCGGCCACCAGGACCCGGGGGCCACCTCGACCGCCCTGATCTTCCGCGCCCTCGCCGACACGACGGCCCGTCCGTGACCTCCACAGGGAGGTCCGATCCTTGGCGGAGCCCTGGGCCGCGCGATGCGGCAGGCGTCATGGCAGCGACGGCACGCAGGTCTGCTGTACGAGTTCCCAGACCTCTTGCGGTGTCCGGCGGGTGAGGGCGGTGGCGGCAAGGGCGGAGCAGGTGTCGTAGCTGAGGCGGCGGACGCGGGCACGGACTTCGTCGAGCGCGGCGGGGGCCACGGAGAGGATGTCGCAGCCGACGCCGATGAGCAGAGGGGTGACAAGGGGGTGGGCGGCGGCGTCACCGCAGACCGAGACCTGGCGGTGGTGGCGGTGCGCGGCGGTGACGACCTGGGAGATGGCGTCCAGTACGGCGGGGTGTGCGGCCATGGCCGGGGTGGCGGCGGGGTCTCGTCGGTCGATGCCCAGGATCTGGCTGGTGAGGTCGTTGCTGCCGATGGAGATGAAGGCCGCTTCGCGGGCGAGCTCATCGGCCGCGGCGACGGCTTCGGTCAGTTCGACCATGATGCCCAACGGTGGTGCGCCGACGCCGAGTTCGTCGGCCGCGGTATCGAGTAGGGCACGGCAGGCGCGCAGTTCATCGATGCCGGCGACCATGGGGATCATGATGCGCAGGTCGGTGCCGGCTCCGGCGCTGAGCAGACTGCGGAACTGGTCGGCGAAGGCGTCGGGTTGGGCGAGCATCAGCGGCAGGCCGCGGCCGAGGCGCTCGCCCTCGCGGCCCTGGGCGAGGAACGGCGGCAGTTTGTCGTCGGCGAAGTCGAGGGTGCGGACGGTGACGGTCTGTCCTTGAAGGACACGCAGGACGGGGACGAGGGCGGCCGCATGCTGGTGACGGGTGGGCCAGGCGCCGTGGTTGAGGAAGGGCAGCTCGGTGCGCAGCAGGCCGACGCCGTCGGCACCGGCGGTCAGGGCCGCCCGGGCCTCGGGAGGCGTGGCCACGTTGGCCCGCAGCACGATGTCGTGCTCGTCCAGGGTCCGGGCGGGCAGGTGGCGCTCTCGCGCGAGCGCGAGCCTGCGGGTGCGGGCCGCGTCGATGGCGTCAAGAGCGGTGGTGCGTTCGGTGTCGTCAGGATGGACGACGGCGATGGCGTGCTCGGCGTCGAGGAGGATCTCCTGCCCGTCGGGCGACTCCAGTAGCCGCGGGTCGACGGCGAGCAGCAGAGGGATGCCCTGCGAGCGGGCGACGATCGCGGCGTGGGAGTTCGGGCCGCCGGTGACGGAGATGGCGCCGGTCACGGTCTGGCCGGGTTCCAGCAGGTCTGCCGCGCCGATCTCCTGGGCCACCAGGACGAGGGGCTGGTCGGGTGCGGGGCCGGTGTCGCCGTACAGGTGGGCCAGGACACGGCGGCCGACCTGGCGGACGTCGGCCGCGCGGTCGGCGAGGGTCGGGTCGTCCAGGGCGGCGATGGTGCCCGCGTAGGTGTCGACGGCCTGGCGTACGGCGACGGCCACCGGATGGCCTTCGCCCGCTCGCTTGACGGCCTGTTCGAGCAGATCCGGATCCTGCGCGATGTAGCAGTTGACCTCCATGATGTCGGCCTGTTCGTCCTTGCCCTGTTCACGCAGCGAGGCCGACAGTTCGAGCAGGCGGGCGGCGACGGCGTCGAAGGCGTCGGCGATCTGCCGCGCGGGCTCCCCGCCGGTGCGCTGGGGCAGCGCGCCGCGCGGGGACGGGCGGTCGGTGCGGCGCAGGAAGCCCAGGGCGATGCCGGCTGCCGCGGTACGTCCTTCATAGGTGAGGCGGTCGGTCATCGGGTCGCCGCCGTCTCGGCGGCCGCGGCCGTCTCGGCGAGGGCGCGGAAGACCAGGGCGGTGGAGGCGGCACCGGGGTCCTGGTGGCCGATGCTGCGGGCGCCGAGGTAGGAGGCGCGGCCCTTGCGTGCCTGCAGCGGGGCGGTGGCGCGCAGGCCGTCCTCGGCGGAGTCTGCCGCGGCGAGGGCGGCCGTGGCGAGGTCGGCTCCGGCGTCGGCCTGCTGCTGGAAGGCGGCCAGCGCGGGGGTGTAGGCGTCGATCATGGTCTTGTCGCCCGGTGCGGCCGCGCCGAGTCTCTGGATGCTGTCCAGGCCGGCGGCGAGTGCGTGGGCGAATTCCTGGGGCGTGGCCTTGGACGTGTCCAGCGTCCTGCCGATGGCGCGGAAGGCGCCCCCGTACAGCGGGCCGGAGGCGCCGCCGACGCTGGAGATGAGGGTGGTGCCCGCCTTGACCAGCAGGGCTCCGACGGTGTCCGGCTCAAGGCCGTCCAGGGCGGTGGTGACGGCGGAGAAGCCGCGGTGCATGTTGACGCCGTGGTCGGCGTCGCCGATGGCCGAGTCGAGCTGGGTGAGGTGGTCCTTGTGCTGGTCCACCGCGGCGGCGATGGCCTGCACCCACGCGCGGGCGAGGTCGATGTCCACGGAGTCTCCGTTCATGGCTTGCGTGGCAGGTGGTGACGAGGAGCGGGTCGTGACGAGGAGCGGGTCGTGACGAGGAGCAGGTGGTGACGAGGAGCAGGTGGTGACAAGGAGCAGGTGGTGACAAGGAGCAGGTGGTGACAAGGAGCAGGTGGTGGCGAGGGGGGGGATGAGCCGGGGGCGGGTCGGCTGGATCGCAAGGGGTGCGGTCCGGGGAGAGCCGGCAGCGGGGAGGCTCCGGCCCGGCCCTCGCGTGTCCTTGAACGTCCGCCCCCGACCCGGTCAGGCGCCCCAGCGCAGGGCGGGGGTGTGCACGGGTGCGTCCCACAGGGCGAGCATGTCGGCGTCCGTCCTGCACACCGTGATGGAGACGCCCGCCATGTCGAGGCTGGTGACGTAGTTGCCGACCAGGCTGCGGGCGATGGTCACGTTCTTCGCGGCGAGCGTGGCGGCCACCTCGTTGAACACCACGTACAGCTCGATGAGCGGGGTCGCGCCCAGGCCGTTGACCATGACGATGGTCTCCTCGCCGGCGGCCAGGGGCTGGTCGTCGAGGATCGCGTCCAGGGCGGTGGCCACGATCTCCTGGGCGGTGCGGAGCTTCTCGCGGCGGCGGCCGGGCTCGCCGTGGATGCCGACGCCGACCTCCATCTCGTCCTCGGGCAGGTCGAAGCCGGGCTTGCCGGAGGCGGGAGTGGTACACGCGGTCAGCGCCACGGCGAAGGACCGGGAGGAGGCGTTGACCCGCTTGGCCATCTCGGCGACGGCGGCGAGGTCGGCGCCCTGCTCGGCGAGGGCTCCGGCGATCTTCTCGACGAAGACGGTGGCCCCGGTGCCCCGGCGGCCGGCGGTGTAGGTGGAGTCCTGTACGGCGACGTCGTCGTCGACCAGGACGGTCTCCACAGTGAGGCCTTCCTCGGCGGCGAGTTCGGCGGCCATCTGGAAGTTGAGGACGTCACCGGTGTAGTTCTTCACGATGAACACCACGCCCGCGCCGCCGTCGACGGCCTGGGCCGCGGTCAGCATCTGGCCGGGGACGGGCGAGGTGAACACCTCCCCGGGGCAGGCCGCGTCCAGCATGCCCACTCCCACGAAACCGCCGTGCAGGGGCTCGTGTCCGGAACCGCCACCGGACACCAGGGCCACCTTGCCCGCGCGGGTGCCGCCCGCGCGGGTGATCACCTTGTTCTCCGTGTCGACCTTCAGCTCCGGGTGAGCGGCGGCGATACCGGCCAGGGCGTCGGCGAGGACCGCCTCGGGCGCGTTGATGAGCTTCTTCACGACAGGGCTCCTTCGGCCGTGGCGGGCTGGGCCGCCCGAGTTCCGGCGGGCGTTGCGGCGGCTGCGCGGTGGGTGTTGAGGGCGGTGTAGAGAAGGCCGGCGGCCACCGCGCCGACGACCTCGGCGGCCACGTAGACCGGCAGTTGGCCCCAGTGGACCGTGCCTCCGAACAGCTCGCCCGTGATCATGGGGCCGAGTGTTCTGGCGGGGTTGATGGACGCCGAGGTGGCCGGCGCCAGCGGGAGGATGATCGCGAAGACACCGAGGCCGATGGCCAGGCCCGCGAAGCCGCCGGCCGCGCGCCGGTCGATGGCGCCGAACACGACGAACGCGAGGATGAACGTGCCGACCGCTTCGGCGAAGAAGGCCTGCCCGGCGCCGACACCGCTGCCGTAGGCGGCGATACCGAGGCCGACGTCGACCGCCTTCTTCCCCAGCACCCCCACGATCGCGAGCGAGCCAAGTACCGCGCCGGCCACCTGGGCCGCGATGTAACCGGGAACGTCACGCCAGGGCATCTTCCTCGTGGCGGCCAGGGCCAGGGTGATGGCCGGGTTGATCTGGCAGCCGGATATGTGGCCGATCGCGTAGACCATCGCGATGACCGCGGTGGCGAACGCCAGCGAGATCATTCCCAGCTGCGCCATGGTGAACGGGGCGTCGCCGCCGACGATGAGCGTCGCGGGGACCGAACCGACGCCGATGAACACCAGCACCGCGGTGCCCAGCGTCTCGGCGAGAAGCTTCTGCGAGTAGCTGTTCTCTTCCAGAGTCGGGCGCCCGTGCCACGTCGCATCGGGCGCCTCACCTCCTCCGCATGAGCGGGCTGTGAAGGGAGGGGGCCGCCAGGTGGTCAGGGTTGGTTCAGCCTGGCGGCCGGCTCAAGGGGAAACCGGAAGGCCGAAGGCATCCGGGCAAGCGTTCATCATTGATGAACGATGTTCCGAAAAATTAAGTGCCTGTTTCGCCCGTGTCAAGGGGTTGGGCGACCACCCCGGACAGAGGCCCCCGCAAGGGAGGGGATGGTGAAGGCGAGCGCCCGGGCGATCCAACTCGGCGATCCACGTCCGCGCTCCATGTCGCGCGCCACGTCGCCCTCAGGCCGAAGAAATTTGGAAGCGATTCCGTATTGATGAACAACGTTCCGAGATCTAACGTTGCCGTTCATGACAGCACCCGTTGGAATCGTCCTTGTGTCCCACAGCACCGAGCTCGCCTCGGGGCTTCGCCTGCTGGTGGAACAGATCGGCTCGGAGGATGTCCCCGTCGCCACCGCCGGAGGCACCGACGACGGCCGGATCGGCACCAGCTACGACCTCGTTCTCAAAGCGATCAAGGACGTCGACCGTGGGGGCGGTGTCATCGTCCTTCCGGACCTCGGCAGCTCTGTCCTGACAGCCCGCACCGTCCTGGAGGACCACCCCCGCACCGACGTCGTCCTCATCGACGGCCCCTTCGTCGAAGGGGCCGTCGCCGCCGCCGTCACCGCCGCGTCCGGCGCCGACCTCCAGACCGTCGCCGACGCCGCCAGGGAGGCCCGCAATGTCTTCAAGCTCTGACTCAACCGACCGTCAGCCCGACAGGCGTCCTGTCCGTCACGGACCGGGCCGGCGCCACCTGAGGGCTGTCCTACTCGCCGGCCATCAGCAGCAGTGACTTGCCCACAGTGGTACGCGCGGCCAGGGCGCGGTGGGCTTCAGCGGCCTGCTCCAGCGGGTAGGTGGCGCCGATCGCCGGACGCAGGCTTCCCCTGGCGGCGCGTTCCAGTGCCAGGCCCAGCAGTTCTCGTACGGTGTCCAGGTCCGGTGGGCCGTCCATGAGCGGCATGAGCAGCCGCACGCCTCGGCGTGCGGCCGATTCCCGGTCCGGGGCGGCGAAGCCGTCGGCGGTGCCGTAGGTGACGAACCGCCCGCCGTCCGCGATCGCGTCCACGGTGGTCGCACCGAGCGTCCCGCCCGCGCCGTCGTAGACGAGCGCGGCACCGCCGCCGGTCGCCTCCCGCACCCGCTCGATCCAGTCTGCGCGCGTGTAGTCGACGACGGCCTCGGCGCCCAGGTCGCGGGCCAGGGCCAGCTTGGCGTCGCTGGACGCGGCGGCCACCACCCGGGCTCCGGCGTCGACGGCCAACTGCACCAACAGGGCGCCCGCCCCTCCGGCCGCCGCCGAGACCAGCACCCACTCCCCCGAGCGCGGCGCGCCCAGCCGGTGCAGGTTGAGTGCCGTCACGCCGTCGTGCACCAGTGCGGCCGCCGTCGCGTCGGCCAGCCCGTCAGGGGTCGCCATGATTTCCCGCTCACCGGCGACGACCTGTTCGGCGTACCCAGTGCCGGTCCGTACAACTACGCGCCGGCCGGCCCAGGCCGGATCCACTCCGTCACCGGTTGCCAGCACCTCGCCCGCTCCGCCGCCGCCCGGCACGTACGGCAGTGTTCGCGGGAAGAAGTCCTGGCCCCAGCCATCGCGCAGCAGGGTGTCCAGGAAGATGACGTCGGCCGCGGCCATGCGGACGACGACCTGGCCGGGACCGGGCACCGGGTCGGGCAGGTCCACGGGGGTCAGCACCTCCGGGGCACCGAACGAGGCCACTTGGATCGCACGCATGAGCAGCACCCTTCGCTTAAGACAAGGTCCCGCTCAGCGTCCGACCTCAAGTTCGGTCGAGGTCAAGTTGATCCTTCCGGCCGAGTCCGACGGCGGCGTATCCACGAGGCGTGTTCCGTCGCGTCGCCTGCGGGCGCCTGGTCGGCGCCCGCAGGGCTGTGCCGGGCTTGCCGTCAGCCGCCCGGCGACACCACGCTTTACATGTCAATCGCTGTAGACGTTCGTCTGCGTCTGCCCACCCCGCCAGGCATACCAGGCAATGTATACTGATATAAAACGCTGTATATACGAGGGGTCGCACCATGAGCCGCACCGTGATCGATCTCGACGACGAGGCGTTGGAGGCCGCCGCCAAGGAGCTCGGTACCACAACCAAGCGCGACACCATCAACACCGCTCTGCGGGAGGTCACCGCCCGCTACCGGCGACTGCGCGCTCTGGGAGAAGCCCGCGAACTGGCCGCCGAAGGCGCTCTGGACATCGACATCCTCCTCGACAAGAGCAAGTACCGCCCCTCCGGCGGGCCGGACGACGTCCACGACGCAGGGGCGCACGAGTGACCGTCGCCGACTACCTGATCGACACCTCCGCCGTCGCCCGTGTCCTTCTCGGCCGGACCACGGCCGAGTGGGACGACAGGATCGGCGCGGGACTCGTCGCCCTGTGCGACATCACCGAACTGGAAATCCTGTACTCAGCACGCTCGGCGACGGACCGGGAGCGAGTGAAGCGCACGTTGAACGCCCACTACACCTGGTGCCCCATGCCCGACGGCATCTACCGGCGAGCACGCGTCGTCCAGGAAACACTCACCACCAAGGGCGAGCATCGCAGCGCCGGCCCCTGCGACCTGCTGGTCGCCGCTGCCGCGGAAGAGGCGGGGCTGACGCTGCTCCACTACGACCGCGACTTCGAGACGATCGCCCGTACGACCGGACAGCCGGCACGGATGATCGATCTCAAGGACTGACAGGTCCTTTGAGATCTTGGCGACCCTTGCCGATCAGCGCTCATCCATGGCGGGCCAGACCCGACGGCCTCGAGAACGATCACCGATGGCACGCTGCCTCGGGACGGAGAACCCTGACGCGCCGGTCGTCGGCGGCCTTGTCCGCCCCGGCCACCTCGCAGGGGATTCAGACCGTGAACTCCCGGATCACCGTGTTCCGGAACACCGCGTGCCCGTCGATCGTGAAGAGCGCCAGTCCCGTGTCGGACGGGTCGGGGAAGGCCTCGGTCGAGTGCACGTACCGGCCGTCGCCCACGAACATCTCGACGGACGTGCGGTCGACGAGGATCCGCAGGCGGACCGTCCGGGCGGACAGATCGAAGGGCGTCCGGCTCTCCTGCCAGCGGCCGGAGGTGTCGGGGCCGGCGGTGTAACCGCGGTTGACGAAGGCGTAGTCGCCGTAGATCCCCGCGTCGATGTGCCGCCCGCCGTCCGACGACCGTCGCAACTGGAGCCCGGCGCCGACCAGTTGGTCCCAGGTGATGTCACAGGTCAGCTCGTACGCGGCACCCCTGTAGTCGAGCAGCCGCGTGCCGTCGACCGTGATGTCGCCGAGGTTGACCGTGCGCGACACATGGTCGTCCAGGGCCGCCACCGGCTGGGACGCCAGGTAGTACGCACCCGACGACGTGCGCCTCAGCCGCACCTCGCGGACGATCGAGTCGGTGCCGTTGAAGCCGTCGCACTCAATCGTGGGCGTGGTGTTCGCGTAGTCCCAGTGGTTCATCCATCCGATCGCGTACCGTGCGGCCGGGTCCAGGACCCCGTTCGCGTCACGTTTGTCGAAGGTGACCGCCGCGTACCAGTCCCAGCCGTGGTCCAGCCACTGGGGATCGGACGCGTCGGCGGTGAAGGTCGTGCCGTCGAAGGAGCCGGTCCAGTACGCGAACGTGCTCGGCAGCCCGGAGCCCTTGCCGTTGGCGCTGACGCCCAGTACCCACTTCCAGGTCCCGTCGTCCGCCCTGATGCGGAACAGGTCGGGGCACTCCAGGACGCCGATGCCGCCCTTGATGAAGCCGCCGACGTACGTCCACGCCTTGAGGTCGGCGGAGTGGTAGAAGCCCGCTTTGTCGTTCTCGGCGAGCAGCATCACCCACCGCCCGTGCTCCTCGTCGCGGATCACCTTGGGGTCGCGGAAGTCCCGTACGCCGGGGTTGGCGAGGACCGGGGCGGTGCCGTGGTTGGTGAAGGTGCGGCCGTTGTCCGTCGAGTAGTACAGGTACTGCGCCTGGGTGTTGTCGTCGGGCGCCATGGTGGCGAGCACGATCACCGCGCCCGCGCCGAAGCCGGCCGTGTCGTCCGTGTCGATCACCGCCGAGCCGGACCAGACGTCGCCGTTGGGGGTCGTGTCCTTGGGCACGGCAACGCCTTGGTCGGTGAAGGAGACGAGGTCGGTGCTGGTGGCCAGGCGCCAGGTGGTGCCGGCCGTCGTGCCGCCGGTCGAGTAGTCGGGGTTGTAGAGGTAGTAGTAGTGGTACTCGCCGTTGATCCAGACCGGGCGCTGCGGGTCGTTCATCCACTGGTCGGGGACGGTGAAGTGGTACTCGGCGCGGTAGTTGCCCGCGCACGCGGCCGCCGCCTCGCGGGGCAACGCCACCGCCGGTCCCGCGAGGTCCGGCAGCAGAGCACCGGCGGCGCCGACGGCCGAGGCCGTCAGCAGCGACCGCCTGGACAGAGTCCCCCCTGGGCCCGGCGAACTCCTCTTGATGCCACGCATCGTGCGGCTCCCTTCCCCGACGTCGTCGTCGGGACGCGGCTCATGTGGACCGGAACGGTATACCTAACTCGTTAAAGGTCAAGCCCTCGCGCACCGTCCATTCACGCAACTTCCCGTCCACCCATATCCCTTGACAGAGCCCTGACGGGGTTCTCATCATCGGGGAATCACCCGCTGGCTAACACGAGTTAGGCTCGCCGATGACCGACTCGCTCCTCTCCCGACGGGCCCTGATGCGCTACGGCGCGTACGGCGCCGGAGCCGCCGCGCTCGTCGGTGTCGCGGCAGGCTGGGACCGCCTCACCGCCGCCGACATCCCCGGCCGAGACGACGGCTCGCTCGTCATCGCCACCCTGGGCTCCGCCTTCGGCCCCGAGGCGCAACGCGCCCTGCGCGACGGATTCCGCGAGATCCACCCCGACATCAAGATCCGTATCAACCCCGTACAGGCCTACGACTGGTCGGACTTCTTCTCCAAGATCCTCACCCAGATCGCCGCGGGCACGGCACCCGACCTCGTGTACGTCGCCACCGAGGGCGTGCAGCTCTTCGCCCGGCGGCTCGGCGTACCGCTGGACCGGTGGGCGAAGCGGGACGCGGCCGAACTGCGCGAGTACTTCGCCGACGTCCATCCCTCGCTGGTCGAGTCGATGATGTACGAGGGGAGCCTCTACCAGCTGCCGGTCGAGTTCAACGCGGCCGACATGTACCTCAACAACCGGGTCCTCGCACGCGCGGGCGCCGATCTCCCCGACGACGACTGGACCCGCGACGACTTCACCGCGCTGCTGCGCGCGATGAAACGCAGCAACGGCGCCCGGTTCACCCCGTACTTCTGGACCAACCGACTGTGGGGCGGAGTGGTCCCCTGGCTGTTCGCGAGCGGCACCAACCTCCTCGCCGAGTCCAAGGCCCCCGGGGGCGACTGGCTCTGGAACTCCTTCTACCCCGAGGCGGAGCGGCGCGGCCGGGGCGGCGGCTACCGGTGGACGACACCCCAGGCCGACTCCGACCGCGTCGAGGAGGTCTACGACTACCTCGCCTCCCTCGTCCAGGAGGACCTGTGCACCCGGCCCGAGGGCGGCGACGGCCGGAACCTCGTCGGCGTCTTCTCCACCGGCCGCGTCGGTGTCACACCCGCGGGCGGCTTCTGGGCGGGCGGCCTGCACCAGGCGGGCATGAAACCGGCCGACTACGACGTCCGGTACTTCCCGCGCTGGCGCACGCGACGTCACCAGTTCGGCGCCGCCGGGTACGCGCTGCTGCGCACGTCGAAGATGCGGGACGAGGCCTGGGAGTTCATCAAGTACACCGCCCGCAAGGACGTGATGACCCAGCTCTTCGCAGCCAACCAGACCACTCCGGCCCGCCGCTCCATGCTCGACGAGGCCCGCTACCGGGAGACCGGCCCGGCCCACTGGCAGGTCTTCTACGACACCCTCGACAAGATCCCCACCACCGGCCCGATCCCGGCCCCACCGCAGGTCAACGAGGTCGAGCAGCTGCTGATCAAGCACACCGGAACCGCACTCGCCGACCCCGGCGCGGTGCGCCCCGCGCTGCGCCGGCTGCAGGGGGACCTGGAGAAGGCCATGGAGCGTGAAGTGTGACGAACACAGAGGTCAGGCCCGTACGGCCGGAGTCCGCCCGCACCCGAAAGAGCCGCAAGAACCGCAGGACCGGTCAGCCCCGTAAGGCCTCCGAGTCCACGGCCGCCACCACCGCCCGCACCCGGGGCGCCCGCCTCCTCGCCGGACTGTTCCTCGCGCCCACCGTCGTCGGCATCGTCGTCTTCACGGTCGTACCGATCGTCGGCTCGGTCGTCCTCAGTCTCTTCCAGTGGGACGTGATCGAGGACCCGCGCTGGGCCGGAGCCGCCAACTACCGTGAGATCCTGACCGACTCGACAGTCCTCGTCTCCTTCCGCAACACGCTCGTCTTCATGGTGCTCGCGGTCGCGCTCCAGCTGTTGATCGCGCTCGTGCTGGCCATCGCGGTGAACGGCCGGATGCCCAAGTGGCTGCGGTCCGTGTTCCGTTCGGCGTTCTTCTTCCCGCTGGTGCTGTCCGCCGCGTCCATCTCGGTGGTCATGAAGTACCTGTTCAACCAGGACTTCGGCCCCGTGAACTGGCTCCTCGGCACGGTCGGCATCGCCTCGGTCCCCTGGCTGACCTCGGAGAACGGGGCGATGGCGGCCGTGGTCCTGGCGTACGTCTGGCAGCAGTTCGGCTTCTCGTTCCTGCTGTTCGTCGGTGGCCTGAACAACATCCCGAAGGAGGTTCACGAGGCGGCTTCGCTGGACGGCGCGAGCGGGGTGCGCAAGCACCTCGCCATCACCCTGCCGCTGCTGTCGCCCACGCTGCTGGTGGCGTCCGTGGTCGGCATCATCAACGCCCTCCAGGTCTTCGAGCAGCCGTACGTCCTCACGGCCGGCGGGCCCGGCGACTCCACCCGCACGGTCGTGATGGTCATCTACGAGACGGCCTTCGAGCAGCTCCGCTTCGGCGAGGCGTCCGCCGTGGGCGTCCTGCTCTTCGTCCTGATCATGGCGGTCACCGCACTCCAGTTCCGGCTCAGCCGGCGTTACGTCCACTACCAGTGAGCCGGGTGAGTCAGTTGAGTACGAGTTCTCTTACGAGCCCCGCCGCGTCACGCATACGGCACGGTCTGGCGCCCTGGGGCCGGATCGCCGGCCTGGCGGTGTGCGCCCTGTTGACGCTCGGCCCGGTCATCTGGACGGTGTCGACGTCACTGCGCACACCGGCGGAGTCCTTCGACCTGCCGCCGAGGATCATCCCCGCGGACCCCACCCTCGACGCCTACCGCGGGGTCTTCGACCAGATCGACGTCTGGCTGTACGCGCTGAACTCCACCCTGGTGACCGCGCTGATCGCGGTCGGCCAGATGATCACCGCGGGCCTGGCGGGCTATGCCTTCGCCCGCCTCGAATTCCGCTTCAAGAAGCCGCTGTTCGCGCTGGTCCTGGCCACGATGATGGTGCCGTTGCAGGTCACGATGGTCCCGGTCTTCCTGGAACTGAAGACGATGGGTCTGACCGACACCCTGCTCGGCCTCATCGTCCCGGCCTTCCCGACCGCCTTCGGCACCTTCCTGATGCGCCAGTACTTCCTGGGCATGCCGAAGGACCTCGGCGAGGCGGCGATGATCGACGGCGCGGGTCCGTGGCGCGTCTTCCGGTCCGTGTACGCCCCCTTGGCGGCCCCCGGTCTCGCCATCGTCGGGGTACTGGCCTTCAACTACCACTGGAACGAGTTCTTCCGGCCGCTGATCCTCGAAACCTCCACCGAGAACCTCACGCTGCCCCTGGGCCTGGTCTCCCTCCAGGGCAACCTCGGCACCGGCTCGATCTCCGTCGTCCTCGCCGGAGTCGTCCTCTCCATGGTCCCCGCCGTCGTCGTGTTCGTCGTCGGCCAGCGCCCTCTGCGCGAGGGCATCACATCCGCAGGAGTCAATCGTTGAGTTCCGCGAGCCCATCGACCGACGCCCACAGCCCGCGCTTCCGGGTCCGCCCTCCGGCCAACTGGATGAACGACCCGAACGGCCCGTTCCGCTGGAACGGTCGGTACCACCTCTTCTACCAGCACAACCCCGACGCCCCCGTCCACGCGAACGTCCACTGGGGTCACGAATCCAGCCCCGACCTCGCCCACTGGGACGACCACGGGATCGCCCTGCGGCCGGCGCCCGGCGGCCCGGACGAGGCGGGCTGCTGGTCCGGCTGCGTGGTGGACGACGGCGGCGTACCGACGGCGGTGTACTCCGGGATCGACCACGACCACCGGGGCCTGAGCGCGATCTGTCTCGCCGTGGCCGAGGACGACGGCCTTCAGGAGTGGAAGCAACTGCCGGTGCCGGTGGTCGCCGGCCCGCCCCCCGCCCTGGACGTGACGATGTTCCGGGACCCGTTCGTCTTCCGCTTCGCCGGGCGCCGCTGGGCGCTGGTGGGCGCCGGCCACGCCGACGGCACCCCGTCCGTCCTGGTGTACGACTGTGAGGACCTGTACGCGTGGCGGTTCGCCGGGGTCCTGCTGGACGGCCGGGACCCGTCGGTGGCCCGCGCTTTCGGTACGCGCGCGATCGGCTGGGAGTGCCCGCAGCTGTGGGAGACCGCCGGGGGCGACTGGGTGCTGGCGGTGGCGCTGTGGGACGGCGACCCGCTGAGCACGGCGTACCTCACGGGGCAACTGGTGGAGGAGGGGGACGGTGGACTGAGGTTCGCGGCCGGTGCGGGCGGCGGCCCCCTGGACCTCGGCCGTGACTTCTACGCCCCCTGCGTCCTCCAGGACACGGACTCCGGCCGCGCCCTGCTGTGGGGCTGGTCCTGGGAATCACGCCCGCGCGAGGCGGTGGACCGCGCGGGCTGGTCCGGAGTTCTCACGGCACCCCGCGTGGTGGACACCCATGAGGACGGCACGCTGCGGGTCGTACCGGCTCCGGAACTCGAACTGCTGCGAGCGGCCGTCCCGTTCACGGCCGCACCGGGACCACCTTGCCCACTCCCCGTCTCGTACGACCTGCTGGTGACCGCCCGGTCGACGGCGACGTTGAGTCTGCTGCGGACCACGTCCGGAGCCGAACTGACCATGCGACTCGACCCGGCGTCCGGCACGGTGACCCTGGACCGCACGGCCTGGCCGCGCTCCGGCCCGGACGGCACGGCCAGCCGACCGGGCCCGCCCCTGGTCCTGCCGACCCGGCTGCCGGGCGAGCCCCTCTCCGTACGCATCCTCGTGGACGGCTCCCTGCTGGAACTGTTCGCGGGCGACCGGGCGGCGGCCACGGAACGGGTGTACCGACGGGACGACGACGTCGCGGAGCTGACGGTGTCGGGCACGGACCTCGAGGTCAAGGGCTGGGCGCTGGTCCCACCGAGCCCCGCCTGACGACCGGGCACTCCAGCCGCCGGGTGGTGACGGGCGGCGCGGTCCCGCTGTCGATGGCGTCCAGGAGCAGGCGGGCGGCCGTCTCTCCCATCGCGCGATGGGGCAGAGCGACCGTGGTGAGAGGCGGGCTGAGGAAGGCGGCCATGTGCTCCTGGTCGTCGTAACCGACCACGGACAGATCGGCGGGCACGTCGAGGCCCAGGCGCGCGGCGGCATGGAGGACGCCCGCGGCGACCCGGTCGTTGTAACAGACGATCCCCGTGGGCCGCCGGTCGGCGGGAACACGGTCCAGCAACCGCAACGCTCCCTCGTACCCGGCGGCGATCTCCCCTCCCGTCCGCAGGAGCCAGTCCTTGTCGGCGGTCAGCCCCACCGCCCGCAGCGCGTCCCGGAAGCCGCGCAGCCGCTCCGCGGTCGCGATGTCGTCCAGACCACCCACCAGGGCGACACGACGGTGGCCCGCGTCGAGGAGGACACGGGCGGCGCTGCGGCCACCGGCCCGCTCGGCGGGGATGACGGCCGGGAGGGAGCCGTCCTCGGCAAGGCAGTTGGCGAGCACGGCGAACGTGCGGTGCAGCCCTTCCGGGACTCGGGCCCGGCGCAACGACAGCGCGGCGTAGATGATCCCGTCGACCCTCCGGTCGAGCAGTTCGGCGACGGCCGCGTCCTCGGTGACCGGGTCCTGCCCGGAGTCGATGGTGAGCACCAGATGCTCACTGTTCCACGCCGTGTCCATGGCCCCGCGCAGCAGCCGCCCGGCGAACGGCGATGTGGCGATCTCGTCCGTGACCAGACCGATCACGGCGGTACGACGTCGGCGCAGGCCACGGGCGACCGCGTTCGGCCGGTAGCCGAGCTGGGTGGCTGCCTTGCGGATCTTCTCCTGCGTCTCGGCGGAGAGGTTGCCCTCGGCGCGCCCGTTGAAGACGAAGGACACGGCCGTGTGCGACACCCCGGCGAGCCGGGCGACATCCCGCGAGGTCGCCCTCTCAGCCCCGCCACCCCGCGTCTTCTCGACCCCGCCCATGCCTCGTCCCCGCCGCTTTGCCTGATCAGCCAAGCCTACCCGCGGGAGATGTCGCGGAGCTCGCCGCCGCAGGCCGAAGGGAAACACCAGCGGAACAGCCGCCGGCCTCGGCACATCGAGGGGCAGGTCGTCGGCGACCGTGGACGTCCGACCGCCGTCCTCGCGGCTGTCAGCACGACTCGACGAGACTCGGCCTCGCCGGCCGGGACGGACAACCTGCTCGTCATCGTGTGGCTGCGCACCCTCGGAGACAGCCAGCGACTGGAAACAAAGATCGCCGAGGGCTTCCCCACCCTCTCCCTGTCCGAGCGCGCTGTGGTCCTGCGCATGACCGAACGAATGGGCCGCGTCCTCGATCACCAAGGTCGGACCACCCATGCGGTGCCCATCAACCCTTGGGCGGGCACACCCCCGACCATCATGGGATCGTCCGAGGTGCCGTCGGCAGTGACGTCGCGATAGCCGGGGCCCGCGCATCGTGCCCCGTCGCGCAGGAGTACCCGGGCAAGGGCGGGCACGGCGAGGACACGGGGGGGCCAGTGCACCGGGGTCTCCTGTCATCGCCGGCAGCGGGCGAGGAACTCGGCATCGGTTTGCCTGTGCGCCGACCAGTCCCGGCTGCGCCCGAGACGGCGCCGGCTACCGGGCGGAACGCGTGAAGCCCGCTGAGCCCTGCGGCGTCAGGGTCGGCTGGGGCGGGTTTGGAGGGAGGCATTTCGACTGTCCCCGCCGCAGCGGAACGCACCACGCCACGTCCAAATTTGACGTTCCGACACCTCACAACGAACGTTTCCGCAGGTCACAGTCCTGCGCAGTGGGGCGGGTGGGAATCGAACCCACGGCCGACGGATGATGAGTCCTTTGAGGATCTTGGCGACCCTTGTCGATCAATGCCAATCTTGTCCGTTTCCCCAGGTCAGACGCCGTTTGGCGCCTCAGTTCCTCTCGCCCCTTGTCAGTCTTTTCCGATCCTTGTGTCCAACCTGCGTCCCGAACGCGTCCGTGTGAGCTTTCGAAGGAGCCTGCCCCGCCGCTGTGCGGCGGGGCAGGCGTTGAAAGTGCCCTGGGTGTTCGCCCTATGCACTGACCAGGGCGTTTGTCTCTTCGTCGTCAGGTTCGGCGTGGTCAGCTGCGGCCCATGTCTCTCGGCGCAGGACGAACCCGGTGATGAGCGCCGTGACCGCCGCCAGAGCTGCGCCGACGATGGCGACGGTGTTGAGTCCATGGACGAACGCGGTGCTCAAGAGGTGTTCAAGGGCCGGCCGGGCGGTGACCGGAGCCTGAGCGGTGATCGCTTGGGCTCCGCCTCCGGTGAGTTCCTGGGCGGTCGCGTGGGCGTCGGTGACGTGCCCGGTCAGTTCGGACTTCGCGACCGCGGCCATCACGCCGGCGAAGATGGCGACACCGACGGCGTAGCCGAGTTGTTGGAAGGTGGTGAACGCCCCTGCGGCCATGCCGGCGCGGCGGTGCGGGACGGATTCGATCGCCAGGGTGGTGGCGACCGGGAAGACCATGCCCATGCCCAGGCCGCTGACGAACAGTCCCGCGATGACGCGGCTGCCGGTGGAGCCGGGGGTCAGGCCTGCCTGCGCCAGGGCGCCGACGGCGACCAGCAGAAGGGCGACGGGCAGCGAGTACCGCGGGAGGAAACGGCGCAGCCAGCGACCGGCCATCATCGAGACGATCATCGACGCGGCGGAGCTGGGCAGCATGATCAGGCCCGCGCCCAGCGGGGACATTCCGGTCAGGGACTGCAGCCAGATGGAGGTGTACGCCATGAAGCCGTAGGCGGTGAACTCGCCGACGAACATGGCGACCAGGGCGGCGGTGAAGGCGGGCCGGCGCAGCAGCGCCAGATCGAACATCGGATGGTCGGTCGCACGCTGTCGCAGCACGAACGCGAGTAGGGCGACGGCGCAGACACCGAAGGCGATGAGAGTCCGCGATCCGGTCCAGCCCGAGGCGTGGGAGCGGATGGTGCCGTAGAGCAGGGAGCTTGCGAACAGCGCGAACAGCAGCATGCCCGCCACGTCCAGATTCGGCAGTGCGCTGCCGGGCCGGTTTATCGGCTTCGGCACGACACGCACGGTCAGCACAAGGGCCGCGATGCCGACGGGGACGTTGACGAAGAAGATCCAGCCCCAGCCCAGGCCCTGGGTCAGGATGCCACCGGCCAGCGGGCCGAGGGCGGCCGCACCGGAGGCGATCGCGCCCCACACGCCCATGGCGATCCCATAGTCGCGTCCCTGGTAGGTGTGGCGCAGCAGGGAGACGGAGGTGGCGAACATCCCTGCCGCGCCGACGCCCTGCACGACCCGCATCGTGATCAGGAGGGCGGGAGTGTGGGCCAGGCCGCAGATCAGCGAGGCGATCGTGAACACCGCCAGCCCCGCGAGGTAGACACGGCGCTGGCCCCATCGGTCGGCGAGGGTGCCGACGGCGAGCAGCGCCGCCGCCAGGGCCAGGGCGTAGCCGTCGATGACCCACGCCAGTGCGTCCAGGGACGTGTGCAGGGAAGTGGAGATGTCGGGCAGGGCGACCAGGGTGATGGTGACGTCCATGATCAGCATGAATGTGCCCAGGCCGACCGCGAGCAGCGGCGCCCACTTACGCATGATCTGTGTACCTTCCGTAGCCAGGACCGGCGGTGATCACGGTGTCCTGGTGTGCCGGTTCGTTGCCTCCACAATCCCGCTCGTCCCCTCTCGGCGACGTCACCACGGCGTGGATAATGGAATTAAGCGTCACTTGGAAGGCAGGACATGCTGGAATCCGTCACTCTCGACGAGCTGGACCGGAAGGTGCTGCAGGCCCTCCAGCTCGACGGCCGAGCATCTTTCCGACGGATCGGCCAGGTCCTGGACGTCTCGGAGAACACGGCCGCCCGCCGCTACCGAAACCTCCGCGCGCTGGGCCTGCGGACCGTGGCCCGTCCCGTGCCGGCGCGACTGGGCCGCACCGAATGGATCGTGCGCATCCAGGTCACGCCCGACGCCGCGACACCGGTGGCCGAGGCGCTGGCGAAGCGCCCGGAGACCGGGTACGTGTCCGTCGGCGGCGCCGGCACCGAGATCCACTGCGGCATCACCGCGCCCGCCACTGAGGAAAACGACGCGCCGCTGCTGCCGAGCCTGCACCGGATGAACCGCGTCACCGCCATCAACGCTCACTGCCTGCTGCACGTCTACGAAGGTGATCCCCCCGTCTGGGCCACCAAGCGCAACCCCCTCGCACCCGAGCAGCACGCTGCCCTGGCACCTCCAGCGCCGCACACAGTGGAACCGGACGCCGAACTCGCGGATCTCGACGATGCCGACCACGCGCTCATCGCCGCGCTGGGCGAGGACGCCCGGGCGACCTACCCGCAGCTCGCCGCGGCCACGGGCCTCACGAACTCCACCGCGAAACGACGGGTGGACCGCCTGGTGGCCGAGGGCGTCGTGCTGATCTGTACCGAGTTCCCGCCGAGTCGGCTCGGCTACCGCCTCATGTCCTATCTCTGGCTTCGCGTGGACCCCGCCCGGCTGGAAGAGGTGGGCACCTCCCTCGCCGCCCACACGCCCATCAGCTTCGCCGCGGCGGTCACAGGGCCGCACAACATGGTCGCCACCGCCATCACCCGCAACACCGGCGGCCTCTACCGCTACTTGGCTGAGCACGTCGGCACGCTGCCGGGCGTGCAGTACGTCGAAACCGCCCCCGCTCTCCGGCAGATCAAACGACTCACTCGCTGATCCCGAGCCCGGCGTCGCCAGATCAGGTGGCGGCCTTGGTATGCGCGGACGCGAGGCGGGCGACGTCCGGCCGAGCCCACCACCGGGAAGTGGCCGACGGATTACTTCACGCCATGACCCTTCACTGACGGTTTCTTGCAGTAATACCGCCTTTCGAAGCAGGCAGAACAGTCTTGATACATCGTTACCGCCAGAGCCCAAAGGAGGCGATTGTGAACAATTACGGCGATCACGACCACATCGATTCGTTTGCATCTGGCGCGGAGCGCGATGTCTCGCGCCACCGTCACCGCGGCTACTACGAGGGTGGATGGCATCACCACCACGGCCATGGAGGCGGCTGGGGACGCGGCGGCTCAGGACGGTCCCGCATGCGTCGCGGTGACGTACGTGTCGCGATCTTGGCCCTTCTCACTGAGCAGCCCATGCACGGATACCAACTCATGCAGGCGATCACCGAGCGCGGCAACGGCCGCTGGACGCCAAGCCCGGGCGCGATCTACCCCGCGATCAGCCAGCTCGAGGACGAGGGCCTCGTCACCGTCACCGCGCAGTCCGGCCGCAAACTCGCCGCGCTGACCGAGGCCGGGCGTGAGGCGGCCCAGACCCAGGTCGACCAGGCCGGCGACCTCTTCGCCGACGAAGGACCGCACGCGGGCGGCCCCGACCTTCGATCCCTTCTCGGACAACTGCACGACGCAACCCGACAGGTCGCGCGCGGGGGCACGGATGACCAGATCGTGGCCGCTGCGGAGATCCTCGACGACGCGCGCCGCTCGATGTATCTGCTGCTCGCCGGAGAGATGAGTGACGGTCATGAGTGAAGAACGCACCTCAATCGCCTCGGTCTCCACTTCGGTGCCGGAGCGATATGCCAAACAGCTCGCCTCTCACCTCGGCCGCCGCGCCCAGGTGCGGGAGATCGACGGCGGCACCGAGATCACCTTCGATGAAGGAGCCTGTCTCCTCCGACCAGGCGACCACGTCCTGGATTTGCGTGCCAGCGCCACCGACGAGGACGGCCTCACCATCGTCAAGGACGTCGTCGGACGCCATCTCGAACGCTTCGGCCAGCGCCACGAACTTCACGTCGACTGGCGCGACGAGTAGAAGCCGGCGACCCCGCGCTCGACTTCCTGCCCCTGCACGCGCGGCGTGCACCAAAGGACTTTCGCAGCGGGAGCGAAGCGTTCCGGGCGGGCGACGGCGAGCCGAACCACGACGCCTTCCACCGCCTTGATCACACTGTGCCCCTCGGTGGCACCGCGAACAGCTGATACGGCTCAGCCTGCCGGAACACTGCCACCTCCGCTGAATCTGGTTCAGCCGCGCGCCCCATCATTTCGAGCTGAAAGAAACAGCCGATGTCATCGACAGCAACTCACCCAAGCCGCGAAGCATCGCGCCTCACCCCCAGACAGTGGGCGATCCTCGCGGTCATCCTGGCCGCGGCCGCCCTCGACCTGATGGACTCCACCATCACCAACATCGCCGCCCCCACCATCGTCCGAGAGCTGGGTGGCGGCGAAAGCCTCGTGAAATGGCTCGGAGCCTCCTACGCACTCGCCCTGGGCGTCCTGCTCGTAGTCGGGGGACGTCTCGGCGATCGGTTCGGCAAGCGTCGGGTGTTCCTCATCGGAATGGCCGGCTTCGGCATCACCTCGTTGCTGTGCGCGATCTCGTTCGACCCGGCCATGCTCATCGGCGCCCGCTTCCTGCAGGGGGCCTTCGGCGCACTTCTCATCCCTCAGGGGATCGGCATTCTGATAGCCACGTTCTCACGCGCCCAGTTCCCCACAGCGGCCAGCATGTTCGGGCCCGTGCTCGGCGGCGCGGCCATCGTCGGGCCGATCTTCGCCGGCTTCCTCATCGGCGCCGACCTGTGGGGGCTCACCTGGCGGCCGATGTTCCTCATCAACATCCTGCTGTGCGCCGCCGGTCTGATCGCGGGGTGGCTCATTCTGCCCAAGGACACCAGTCTTCAGCCTGTGGCGATCGACGGGCTCGGTTCGGGCCTTCTCGCCGTCACCATGGTCGGCTTCATCTACGGCCTCATCGAGGGATCAACAGCGGGGTGGGGCCCGACGCCCCTGCTCGCCGTCTTCGTCGGCCTCGTCTTCCTTGGCCTGTTCGTCTGGCGCCAGCGGCGAGCGAGCAACCCGCTCATCCTGCCGTCGCTGCTGGGCAACCGGGGATTCACCAGCGGCCTGCTCGTCGGACTCGCCTACTTCGCCGCCGTCAACGGATTCGCATACGTCGTGTCGCTGTACTTCCAGCTCGGACTCGGCTTCGCACCCGCCGGTGCCGCTCTCGCGATGTCGCCGATGATGCTGGGCATCATCGTGTCGTCGTTCGCCGCGCGGCCGCTGATCCCGAAACTCGGGCGCCGGCTCGTCATCGCGGGTCTGGTCATCACGATCGCGGCGGTCGCAGGCATGCTCATCACCGGCGTCGCGCTGGGCACCACGGTCTCCGCGTGGGCGCTCGCCCCGTCCGTGTTCGTACTGGGTCTCGGCATGGGCGCCTGCCTCGCGAGCATCTACGACGTGACCATCGGCGACGTCCGCAAGGAAGAGGCCGGCAGCGCCAGCGGCTCACTCTCCGCAGTCCAGCAGCTCGCCAATGCCATGGGAGCGGCGATCGTCACCACGGTCTACTTCGACGCGGCGTCCACAGGCGGACAACCGCACGGGTTCCTCACCGCGCTCGGCGCCATCGGCGGAGTCCTTGTCCTCTGTTTCCCGTTCGTCTGGCTCCTCCCGCGCGAAGCACCCGCCAACGGCCGCCCCTGAGCGTGGCCCGCCGTCCTGGAACGACTCACGCGCGGTGGAACACCAACCACCGCGCGTGATGTGCAGCTTCGATACGGACTCTCCCATCCGCCCAAATCCGCGATCATGGTCGTAGGACGCACGGGCGCCGGCAGCACCGCGTCCTCGAGCTGGTCCCACCGCGACGTCGGAGACCGGACCGCTGGTAACCGGCAGCCTGCTCGACCGTGTCGGCGGCATGCGGTACTTGTGTCCGACACCGCTTTGCACGCCACCACACGTCTGCCCCTCGATGCCAGAAGGAGTGCGCCAATGGGAACGTACGAGGATGTCTTCCGCGCCAGCACCGAAGACCCGGAGAACTTCTGGCTGAAGGCGGCTCAGGCCATCAACTGGGATGTCACCCCGCATCGCGCCCTGGACTCCTCGGGCGCACCCTTCTACCGCTGGTTTCCCGACGGGCGGCTCAACGTCTGCTTCAACGCCGTCGACCGACACGTCGAAGCCGGGCGCGGCGAACAACCCGCGCTCATCTACGACTCACCGGTCACCGACACCCGGCGCACCTACACCTACGCGCAGTTGAGGGACGAGGTAGCGGCCTTCGCCGGAGCGCTCACGCAGCTCGGCGTGGAGCACGGCGACCGCGTCGTCATCTACATGCCGATGGTCCCGGAGGCCGCGATCGCGATGCTGGCCTGCGCACGTATCGGTGCGATCCACTCGGTCGTCTTCGGCGGGTTCGCCCCGCGCGAACTCGCCCTCCGTATCAATGACGCGGCCCCCAAGGTGGTCGTCTCCGCCTCCTGCGGCATCGAGGGCAAGCGTGTCATCGCGTACAAGCCCTTGCTCGACCAGGCCATCGAACTCGCGGCCCACAAGCCGCACAAGAGTGTGATCCTGCAACGCCCGCAGGAGCCTGCCGAGTTGGGGCCCAACGATCTCGACTGGGGCGACCTGGTCTCCACCGCACCTCCGGCCGACTGCGTTCCCGTCCCCGCCACGGACCCCCTCTACATCCTCTACACGTCCGGAACGACCGGAAAACCCAAGGGAGTCGTGCGTGACTGCGGCGGCTACGCGGTCGCCCTCCACTGGTCGATGGGCGCCGTCTACGACGTGGGCCCGGGCGAGACGATGTTCACCGGCTCGGACGTCGGCTGGGTCGTCGGGCACTCCTACATCGTCTACGCGCCCCTGCTGGCCGGCGCCACGACGGTCCTGTACGAGGGCAAGCCGGTGGGCACCCCGGACGCGGGCCAGTTCTGGCGCGTCGCCGCCGAGCACCGGGTCAAGACCATGTTCACCGCGCCCACCGCCTTCCGGGCCATCCGCAAGGAGGACCCACAAGGAACGCTCACCTCGAACTACGACCTGACCGGCCTGCGCCATCTCTTCCTCGCCGGCGAGCGTCTCGACCCCGAGACCTATCACTGGGCGAGTGATCTTCTGGGCATCCAGGTGATCGACCACTGGTGGCAGACCGAGACCGGCTGGCCCATCGTCGCCAACCCCGTGGGAATCGAGGCCGCTCCCCTCAAGCCCGGATCCCCCACCCGCCCGCTGCCCGGCTGGGACGTCCGGGTCCTCGACCCTGCGGGCGATCCGGTGCCCGCGGGCGTCGACGGTGCGATCGTCGTGAAGCTCCCCCTGCCGCCCGGCGCACTCCCCACACTCTGGAACGACGACGACCGCTACATCGCCTCCTACCTCGCCGCCCACGACGGCTACTACCTCAGCGGCGACAGCGGCCACATCGACGACGACGGCTACGTCTTCGTCATGGGCCGCACCGACGACGTCATCAACGTCGCCGGCCACCGACTGTCCACCGGCAGCATGGAAGAGGCCCTCGCCGCCCATCCCGACGTCGCCGAGTGCGCTGTCATCGGCGTCGCCGAGCCTCTGAAGGGACAAGTGCCGCGCGGCTTCGTCGTCCTGAAGGTCGGGACCGACCGCGAACCGAGCGAGGTCGAGGCCGAGCTCGTCCAACTCGTACGCGAACGCATCGGCGCGGTCGCCTCCCTCAAGGACGTCGCGGTCGTGGCCGCCCTGCCCAAGACCCGCTCGGGAAAGATCCTGCGCAAGACGATGCGCGGCATCGCCGACGGCCACGACGAACCCATCCCCTCCACGGTGGACGACCCCGGCGTCATCGAAGCCCTGCGACCGGTTCTCCGCCGCGCCGACCACACCGCGTGAACGGTCGGCTCCCGCCCACCGGGCGCCATGGGGCACGGCCCGCCGCAGGACTGCACGACTCCCCGGGACACGCCGTCGGCCCGTGGGGGGGCCGATCTCCGCCTCGGCGCGCGCGTGCCCGAGGCGCCCGCTTGCTGAGCGATCGCGGGGCGACGGGTAGATCCTTGGTTCGCCTGCAGACGGGCATCAGGTGTGGGACGAGGCGGACGTTGATGACCCTGCCGAAGGCACACGGCGGGGGCAAAGTGCTGCGCACCCGGACCGTCGACGCGATCACCCTCGCCGGCGACCCGGGCCGCCGTCGAGCGGCACACAGGGCCGCAGCGGATTCCCCTTCCAACGCGCAGAGGCTCCGCCCCGTGCTCGGGGCGGAGCCTCTGCGACCGTCGTGACAACGTCTACGCAGAGCGTATCCGAGTTCGTTTTGTCGGTCGGGTCGGGGCAGAAGTCGGCCGGGGCTCAGGACTGCGAGGCCGCGTGTTCCTCGACGATCAGGCCCGCAGGTGCCGAAACCGATTCGATCCGACCATCGGCGCCGATGGCCACGCCGAGCCGTTCTCCCGCGACGGTGAGTCCCGTGACGGTGAGTGCGCCGACGGGGAGTGGGCCTGTCGGCCGGAGGTGGAGGCGGCCGGCGGGTACGTCGGGCTCCAGTCCGGTCAGTGCGGTCAGTGCGGTCATGAGGGCGACGGCGGATGCCGCCGACCAGGCTTGTGGCCGGCAGGCGGCCGGGTAGGGGACGGGGGCGGGCGTGTCCGCGCGTGCGTCGCCGCCCCAGAGTTCCGGCAGTCGGTAGTCGAAGGCGGCCCGCATCGACGGCGCGAGCACCTTCCGGACCTTCTGGTCCATCGTGCTGCCGATGGCCCGGCCCGCACTCCTCACCCTGACCATCCTGTCGTTCCAGGGGTCATGGAACGAACTGGGCCACTTCATCGTGTCCCGGCAGAGCCCGGAACTGAACACCCTCACCACCGGGGTCGCCTCACTCGTCTCCGGCCAGCTCGGCTCGGGCAACCAGTACCCGCTCAAACTCGCGGCGGCACTCCAGGCGCGACCAAGGGGTAGCCGGGCCGGCGCCCCGAGTGATCAACAGTCAGCACACGCGTCCGCGCACACCGGCAGGACCGAGCCCCATGAGCAACCCGACCTCCACGAACGATGTCACGCACGACGCCGTGAACGGCTCCTGGTGGCGCTCCGCGGTCATCCACCAGGTGTACCTACGCGGCTTCGCCGACGGCGACGGAGTTCGCGAACCAGCGCGGGTAGTCCGCTTCGGCGGGGCGGCTGAAGGCGGCTGTCGTGAAGTGGTCCGGCCACAGCGACAGCCCCACCGCTCCGGTGCCCGGCCCCGATGCCTGAAGCACCGACGCCTCCGCACGTCGCCACCTGCGCCAGGACACCAGCGGGCCGTTGGGACCCGGGCGGAAACCCTCGGCGAGCAGGTCGTACGCCTGCCTGGTCGTCGTGGCCCTGGGGTCGTGGCCCGCGTCGGCGAAGCCCAGGCACATGCGCAGCGCCGACGCGGACAGGGCCGGCAGCGCGAGAACGGCGACCAGCAGTGCGGGCAACGCCCGGCGCTCACCCGGCGACCGGTCCGGGCCGCTGTCGCCCGGTAGGCTGCCTGATCAAGCTTTCAAGCAAGTGTGACCACGGGGCAGTTGGGGTGCGCATGGAGAGTTCTCGTGCCTGGCGGCGTCCCACGCTCGGCGCTGTGGCCGCACGGGCAGGAGTGTCCACGGCCACGGTGTCCAACGCGCTCAACGGCACCGGACGGCTGTCCGAGGCGACCAGGCAGCGCGTGCTGGCCGCGGCACGCGAACTCGGCTGCGCCCCGGCCAGCACGGCACGAGCCATGGCCCGCGGCGGCACGGGCGTACTCGGCCTGACGATGACGACGTACGGCGATCTTCCCGTCCCGTACACCGAGATCCCGTACTACGCACAGCTGGCGCTGGGCGCGATGGCGGCGGCGCACGAGCGCGGCTACATGCTCATGGTGATGCCGAGTTCGCTGTCACCGTGGATGTGGCTCAACACGCCGGTGGACGGCGTCATCCACGTCGCACCGCGCGCCGAGGACCCGGTGCGTTCCCTCCTGCGGGAGCGGGGCATCCCGATCGTCAGCGATGGCCGGCCGCCCCAGCCGCGCTGGGGCGACGCATGGGTGGACGCGAACCACGAGGCGGGCCTTCGCCTCCTGCTCGACCACCTCGCGGAGTCCGGCGCCCGGCGGATCGGGCTCTCCCAACCGCTGTACGACGACACGTACCCGCAGCTGATCGGACGCGCCTACGCGTCCTGGTGCGCCGAACGCGACATGCCCGCCCTCGTCGAGGAGTACGTCTCGCTGCCCGACTACTTCACCGCGGAACGGGACGCTGTCGGCCGGCTGCTCAACCGCGATCCGCGACCGGACGCCGTCGTCGGCGTCTACTCCGACTCCGGCCACAACATCCTCGCCGCCGCCCGGCACCACGGGCTTCGGGTGCCGCGGGATCTGCTGGTGGCGTGCATCAGTGAGGACCCGGATTACGCGACGACGACCCCGCCCGTCACCACGGTAAGCCTCCGCCCGGACCGGGTGAGCGACGAAGCGGTCGACCTGCTGATCGCTCTCATCAACGCCCGCGGCGGCGTGGACCGGCATCGGCTCGTGCAGCCGGTGCTGGTCCCTCGCCGTTCGACACGGCACACGGTACGACGAGGCAACAGCACACCGTGACCACACCCCGTCCTGACCCCTGGCCGCGGCAGCACTCTCCTGCGTACGGCCGGCCACCGGCCCGGCGCGGTCCGTCGTCCGCACCGCAGCCGCCGGTCATGCCGGCGGCAGCGGGTACGGCATTCGTCAGGCCAGGCCGAACCGTTCGGCGTGCACTTGCCGTTGGGGAACCTTCAGGCCGCGCAGGGCGCTGAGCACGGTCGAGGTCATCGCGGGCGGGCCGCAGACGTACACGTCGCGTTCGGTCAGGTCGGGGACCAGGGCACGGAGACTGTCGGGCTCGAACGGCGTGCTCCCCTCCCCCGTGCGGCCGGTGAGCAGGTGCAGCTGACCACCGCGGTCCGCGACCAGGGCTCGTACCTCGTCGGCCAGCACGGCGTCGTTCTCGCTGCGTACCCGGTAGAGCACGACGACGTCACCCGCCGGTTCCTCCTCCAGGAGGGCTCGAACCGGCGTGATCCCCACTCCTCCGGCGATCAGCAGTGCGCCTGGCCGCGTGCGATGCACCGAGGTGAACGCCCCGTACGGCCCCTCGACGAACGCGCGGCTCCCGACCGGGACGTGCCGCAGGCCGGCACTGGTGCTGCCGACCGCCTTGGCGGTCAGGCGCAACGTGCGGCCGTCGGGTGCCGCCGACAGCGAGAACGGGTTGGCCAGCCACCAGTGGTTGTGCCCGGGAAACCGCCAGATGCAGAACTGGCCCGCCCTGGCCGGCAGCCTGTCGAGGTGGCGGCCGGTGACGTGCACCGACACCACGTCGTCCGACTCCGGTATCACCGCCGTGACCTCGAACCGGTGATAGGCGTTGCGCCACAGAGGCATCACGATCCGCCCCGTGACCAGGGAACCGAACGCGAACAGCCACAGGGCCCACCAATAGATCATCGCGGGCGTGGAGGAGCTGAAGGTCGTGGTCTCCTGCAACTGGTGGACGAAGGCCAGCCCCAGCGCCAGGTACAGCAGCACGTGCAGGCCGTGCCACGTCTCGTACCGCAGCCGCCGCCTCACCTGTCGGGCGGAGACCGCGGCGACCACGACGACGATCGCCGCGGCCAGCATCCCGAGGAGGGATGCCGGTACTCCGGCCAGCGCGAAGAACGTCTTCGTCATCGACGCGTCATCGAGCCTCGCGTAGCCGAGCACCACCAGCACGGCGTGGGTGAGGAGGGTCCACAGCAGGGTGAAGCCGACCCACCGGTGCCACACCGTCAACCGGTCCATGCCGATACGGCGGTCGAGCCACGGAAGCCGGGCCACCAGCAGCAGCTGGAACAGCATCAGCACGGCGGCGTGCAGGCCGAAGAACTTGGCGACCGTGAGCACCCCGTTCTTGCCGGTACCGGCGGTGATGAACAAAGCCTCGACGATCACCAGGTTGATGATGACAAAGGTCCACAGCGCCCACCGCGCCGCAATGACCGGAGGTATGGTGCCCTGCCGCACCCGTGTACTCGTCGCCTCCACCGCTTCCCCTCATTGTCCATGTGCCGTACCCACGCCGGGCACTGACGCCGGGTAGGTTGAGTGATTAAGTCCTTAACCACAAGCCTTCACACCGAGCAAGCGCCCCTCGCGGGCGACCTCGTAGCTGTGCAGGGCCGCGTTCGCGGAACGGCAGGCCGTGCGGCAGCGGCGCCAGCGGGTGCCTCGAAGCGGAAGCGGGAGAACGCGCGCTGCTCGAAGCCGCCCGGCGCGACCCCCTCATCACCGGCCCCGACGTCGTACAGGCCGTGGTGGTCGGCGCCGCCGAGCTGGGTGTGACGCACGTGTGACGCAGTGCGGCGTCAGCGGGAGTGACCGAGTTGGATGAGGGCCAGGTCGAGCATGTCGGCGAAGAAGTCGGCCGCGGTGGTGTCGATGCACAGCGGCGGCTTGATCTTGAGGATGTTGAGGTGGTCCCCGGTGGGCTGGACGATCACGCCGAGGTCGAGCATGCGGTCGCAGAGTTCGGCGGTCTCTTCTGTGGCGGGTTCCAGGTCGGAGCGGTCCCGGACGAGTTCGAGGCCGAGGTAGAGGCCCGAGCCGTGGACGGCGCCGATGATGCCGTAGCGGCCGGCCAGTGCCTCGAGCCGGCATTTCAGATGGCCGCCGACTCGCGCCGCGTTGCCCTGGAGGTCTTCGTCGCGCAGGGTGTCCAGGACGGTGAGGCCCACGATGCTGGAGACGGGGCTGCCGCCGGTGGAGGAGAAGAAGTAGCCCTGGTCGCGGTACCGGTCCGCGACCGCCTTGGACGTGATGACGGCGCCGAGGGGGTGCCCGTTGCCCATGGCCTTGGCGACACAGACGATGTCGGGGACGACCTGCTGCTGCTCGAAGCCCCAGAACCAGTGTCCGAGGCGGCCGTATCCGACCTGCACCTCGTCGGCGACGGCCAGGCCACCGTGACGCCGTACGGCCGCGTACACCTGGGCGAGATAGCCGTCGGGAAGGGCGACCCCTCCGGCGTTGCCGTAGAACGTCTCGCCGATGAACGCTCCCGCCGGGCGGCCGGCAGCGGCCAGTTCGTCGATCACCGCGACGGCCTCGGGTGCGTAGCGCACGGCGTCCGGCCCGCGGTGGCGGCCGCGGTAGGAGTTGGGCGAGTCCAGGGTGTGCACCCAGTCCGGGCGGGTGGCCAGGGCGTTCGGGTTGTCCTGGAGCGAGGTGGAGACCGCGTCGGAGGCGTACGTCCAGCCGTGGTACGCCTCGCGCAACGCGACGACGTCGTGCCGGCCGGAGGCCCCGATGGCCAGGCGAAGGCCCAGATCCACCGCTTCCGAACCGGAGTTGACGAGGAACACCGTGTCCAGAGGGTCGGGGAGGAGGGCGGTGAGGCGCTCGGTGAACTCCACCACGGAGGCGTAGTGGAAGCGCGAGTTGGTGTTGAGCCGCCGCGACTGCCGGGAGACCGCCTGCTCGACGCGGGGGTGGGCGTGGCCCAACGGGGTGACGTTGTTGACGATGTCGAGGTACGACCGGCCGTCGGTGGACAGCAGATGGTGGCGCCAACCACGTTCGATACGTGGGGGGTTGGCGTAGTAGTGCTCCTGCGCGGTGGCGAACGCGGCGTCACGCCGGTCGAGCAGGTCTCTCTCGCGCGTACGGTCGGAGTCGGCCGGGAGGCCGAGGAGCGGGGCGGGGTCGGCGGTGAGCGCGAGCCAGCCGGCGGCGTACTCGGGACGCACCAGGCGCGGGGCAGCGGGGCCGTCGGCGTCGCGCAGCGCAATGTGGACCGAGGCACCGGACCTGAGGTGGGTGATGTCCTCGCCCGCCCGCACCGTCGCACCGGTGGTGACCACAGGCTGGACCGCGCGGGGGAAGGACAGCGACAGCACCCGCGCGCCGCAGGTGAGTTCCACGTGGCCCGGCGCCGCGGCGAGGACCTTCCCCGCGGCGGGCGCCTGCACCACGGCATCCATGCCGAGCCAGAGGTCGATTCCGGTGGGCACCGTGGCGGTGGACACCGCCGACAGCGCCGGTGTCCGGGTGAGTCGCGCATGGGCGTACCGGGTAGCGACGGCGGCCGCTCCACCGGCGAGCGCGGAGGTCACCAGCCGGGCCTCGGTGCGGGCGTCCGTCCAGGCTCCGTGGTCCATGGAATCGGCGTCGGTGGACAGGTCGAGGAGGGTGATGTCGTCGACGGCGAGGTCCCGCAGGAGAGAGCTGACCGGCGCATCGGCCCGCGCGGTCCGGGCAGGCACGTCGGCTCTGCCGGTCGCGTCCCTGATGAGGCGGATCATCACCGGCAGGGGCAGGCAGGTGGCCTGTTCGAATATGCGCCATTCGTGGTCGAGCGCGGCCTTGGCGTAGACGTTGTCCTCGTCGACGGCGGCCTGGTGCCGCCCGCTGGCCACCAGGACGGCGGCGCGCAGGACCACGAGCGGCCACACCGCATCGGCTTCCTCTGAGGAGAGGGGCCGAACGGCGTGGAAGGCGCGGACGGCAGGCAGCACGTGGTGAGGCTCGATACCGTCGTGGTGAAGCATCGAGGACAGTGACACGGCGAGTTCGCCTACCGCCCAGCTCGTGGTCACGTCACCGAAGTCGATGACCCCGTCCGGCAGGGGCGGACGGCTGTCGGGACAGCGGATCAGATTGTCGTCGGTGAGGTCCAGGTGCACGGCCTGCGACGGCAGCGTGGCGGCGAGCTTGTGGACCTGTGCCCAGGCCTCGGCGGTCGCGGTCCGGACGGCGGTGCGCCGGTCGGGTTCGTCGATGTGCCCGGCGAGCTTGGCGACGACGCGATCGGCGTGCTGCGGGTCCCACTGGAGCACGCGGTCGAGGCCCGGGTGCCGGAAGTCGCGCAGGGCGGTGCTGACCTTTCCGGCGATCGTGCCCATGCCCGCCACGGTGCCGGGAGACAGGTGGCGTGGTCCCGAGAGGGTGCCGCCGGGCAGGTGGCGCAGCAGGCGCGCGACGGCCGGACCGTTCCCGGTGTCCACCGTCGTGCGCCGCGGTGAGCCGTCGGGGCGGCGCAGGACCGTGGCGATGCGCAGTTCGGGGCGGGCCGAGGCGATCAGGTCGGCTGCCGCGTCCTGGGCGTCGATCTCCACCGTGCCGAAGGCGGGGTTGGCGATCTTCAGAATCGCCGAGGGCGTCCCGTCGTCGGCGTGCAGCAGGAAGTTGGCGTCCTGCTGGCTGCCCAGCGCCTGCGCGCGAGCAGCGATGCCGAGGTGTTCGGCAGCGATGAGCTCGGCCTCGGCCGGCGCCATGCGGGGTGCGGGAAGAGCGCCCTCGGTGAAGAAGTCGATCGTGCGGTGCTCGTCGGGCAGCATGCGGGGTTCCTCGGCTGGTGCGGGCGAACAGGGCTCGGACTCTCGGCTGCCTCAGTCGACGTGCCACAGGAAGCGGTGGGTGTGAATCGCGAAGTAGGGGAAGTTCTCCACGGATGCGACACCCTCGACGGGCCGCACGACGTCGTTGATGAAGTCCAGAAGATCCCGAGGCTGAGGGCACACCACCTCCGCGAACAGGTCGAAGCCGCCGGCCGTCAGGACCGTGTACACGACTTCGTCGTGCCGGGACAGCTCGTCGGCGACCGCCCGGGCATCGCCGTCGACGCGCAGGCCGAGGAGTGCCATCGTCTGCCGGCCCATGGTCATCGGGTCGGTCACTCCGACGACCTGGACCGCCTTGGTGTCGATCAGCCGCTGCAGCCGGAGCCTCGCGGCCGAGGGCGACAACCCCACCTTCGGACCCAGATCGGCGTAGGGGATCCGGCCGTCGACCTGCAGCTCCCGCAGGATGGCCTGGTCGATGTCGTCCATGCAGCACCTCTCTCCTGCGTGAACGGCAGGCGTTGCGCTTGTTTCATGCACGATGCCCGACCTATGTGCTCGATTCAAGTGTAAAGGCGATGGAATCGAGCGGATCATGTGTGCGGGTTCCCGCGCGGGAGCTGCCCGAGGGGCTGGTCCTGGACAATCGGCACTGCCGACTCGCCTTCGACTGGGACACCGCTGGTACGCACCAAGCGCTACAGGGTCAACCGCAGTGCTGCGTACGACCTGGACGTGGACTCAGGAGTTCGCGAGGAGGCTGTCAACCAGGAACTCCCGTACGTGGCACATGACTTGCGCCCGGTCCGTGCCCCGCAGCCCGATCGCCACATGCTCGGCGTGCTCGGGACCCGGCAGCAGCGCGCCCGGCGCCCGCTCACCGAGACTCCCGCCGATCGGGTCGCTCACGACCGCGAACCGGAGCCGCAGACCGCGGGCGCGGCGGGCGCGGGCCGGCTCGGCGGCTCCGAAGAGCAGCAGCCGGTCACGCTCCGCGGGAGTCAGTCGCATGCCGCGGGCACCTCCTCGCTTTGCTCACCTGGCCGGCTCGTCGTCGAGGCGGAACCTCGGGTCGCCCGGGACGGACGCGAGAAGTTGAGCGGTGTACGGGTGGTTCGGCTCGACGAAGGTGGCTCCGGTCGGGCCGAGCTCGACGAGGTCCCCGTGCAGCAGGACCGCGACCGTGTCGCTGACGTGCCGGACGACGGCCAGGTCATGTGAGATGAAAAGCATCGTCAGCGAGAGCCGGCGGCGCAGATCGGCGAGCAGGTTGAGGATCTCCGCCTGGGTCGTCAGGTCGAGGGCCGAGGTGATCTCGTCGGCGATGACGAACCGCGGACGCGGTGCGAGGGCCCGTGCGATCGCCAGCCGCTGCCGCTGGCCTCCGGAGAACTCGTGCGGATAGCGGTCCATGGTGTCCGGGTCGAGGCTCACCTGGCTGAGCAGTTCGGCGATCCGGGCCCGGACCGGTTTCACCCTGGCCCGGATCGGATCGAGTGCCTCGGCGAGCGACTGCGCGACGGTGCGCCGCGGGTCGAACGAGGAATACGGGTCCTGCGGGATCATCTGGACCGTCGCGGCTCCCGCCCGTCCGCGCGAGGTGCGCAGCGGGGCGCCGTCCACGAGGATCCGACCGCTCGACGGCCTGTGGACGCCGACGAGTGTCCGCGCGAGCGTCGTCTTGCCCGACCCGGACTCGCCGACGAGGGCGAGGGTGGTGCCCCGGGGGATGTCGAACGAGACTTCCTTGAGCACCCTGCGGGCCGCGGCGCCGTGGCCGAGTTCGACGGTGAGGCCCTCGACGCGGAGCAGCGGGTCGGCCGCCCACCGGTCCGGTGCGGTGGCTGTGGCGGACATCAGCGGCTCCCTTCCGCGGCCGGGGGGCGGTCCGCGGCTCTGTCGGAAAGGTCGTCCGAGGGCGCCCCGCTCGGCTGCGCCGAAGGCGCGTCGGCCGTCCACCGGACGGCGGTGAGGGTTCCGCCGGCCTCGACCGCGGCGGGCGTCGCCGCGAGCAGCGCGCGGGTGTACGAGTGGGTGGCCTTCCCCCGGCGCAGGTCGCCGCCCGTCGTCCGGTCGACGACCCGGCCGCCGTGGAGCACCAGGACGGTGTCACAGAGCACGCCGACCACGCCGATGTCGTGCGAGATGAACAGCATCGCCGTGCCGTGCTCGCGGTTGATGCGCCGGAACTGGCGCAGCACCTCCGCCTGGACGGTGACATCGAGTGCCGTCGTCGGCTCGTCGGCGATGAGCAGCCGCGGTTTCGTCGTCATCGCGGAGGCGATCGAGGCGCGCTGGAGCATGCCGCCGCTCAACTCGTGCGGGTGCTGGCTCAGCCGCCGGTCCGGCTCGGTGACGTGGATGTCGGCCAGGGCGCGGACCATGTCCTGCGCGGCCCGGCGCCGGGACGTCCCCAGATGCACCCTGGCCACCTCGGTGAGCTGGGTGCCGAGCCTCAGCGCGGGGTTGAACGTGCCGATCGGGTCCTGGTAGACGATGCCGATCTCGGTCGCAAGGCGTCGCTCCGGCGGTGTTCCGAGCAGGTCGAGGTCGCCGAGGGCAAGGCGCGACGCGTTCGCCCGCACGCCCTCGGGGAGCAGGCCCGCGACCGCCATGGCGATGGTGGACTTGCCCGAGCCCGACTCCCCGACGAGGCCGACGATCTGGCCGGCTCCGATGGTGAACGACACGTCGTCGACGAGTGTCCGGTCGCCGGCGCGCACGGTCAGCCCGGCGACGGTCAGCAGGCCGTCCTGCTCCGCGCCGGCCGCTGCCCCCGCACCGCCCGACGCCAAAGACGCCTGTGCCGCGCCGTCCTGTGCCGGGCCGGCCTGTGCCGGGCCGTCCTGCGCCGCGCCGGCCGCTGCCCCCTCACCGCCCGACGCCAAAGACGCCTGCGCCGCGCCGTCCTGCACCGCGCCGTCCTGCACCGCGCCGTCCTGCACCGCGCCGTCCTGCGCCGCGCCGGCCTGCGCCGCGCCGGCCGGTCCCGCCGCGTCCGCCGTCTTGGCCGGTGCGGGCGCCGTGCCGCGGGTTCGCGGGTCGACGAGTGAGGCCACGCCGTCTCCGAGGAGCATGGCGCCCACACCGGTGACGATGAGCATGATCGACGGGGCGAGGACGACCGACGGCTGGGCGAAGATCGACGGCAGCGCCTCGTTGAGCAACCGGCCCCAGTCGTACTGCGGGTTCTGCACACCGAGGCCGACGAACGACAGACTGCTGATGTCGAGCAGGGACAGGGTGAAGCTGGAACCGAGGAGCACCAGCAGCGGCCCGCTGATGTTCGGCAGGACGTGCCGGCCCAGGATGCGCAGGCCGGGGACGCCGAGCAGGCGCGCGGTGAGGACGTAGTCCTTGTCCGCGACGGTCGCGGCGAGATTCGCCGTCAACCGCGCGAACCCGGGGACGCCGGCGACGGCGATCGCGACGATCGCGGGCCCCATGCCCGGCCCGAGCACCGCCGCGATGACGAGGGCGAGGACGAGCGAGGGGAAGGCCACCGCCGAGTCGATGAGCCGCAGACAGGTCTCGCGCAGCCACCTGGGTGCGAGGTGGACCAGCGCCCCGATCGCGACGCCGACGACGAACGAGGCGGCGGTGGCGGCGGCGGCCATGAGCAGGGTGAGCCGGGTCGCGACGAGCGCCCGGGCGAGGACGTCACGGCCGAAGGCGTCGGTGCCGAGGAAATGCTCGGCACCGGGCCCCAGCCGGGCGTCGTCGGTGAGGGTCTCGGCGGAGCCGCTCAGCAGCAGCGGGGCTACGAGGGCGACGACGAGGAGCAGTCCGAGGATCACCGCGCCGGACAGCAGCGACGGGTCGCGGCGCCATCGGCGCACGGTCGCGTCAGTGGCCACGACGACCTCCCTCGAGCGTGCGCGGGTCGACGATCCCGAGGACGACGTCCACGAGGAGGTTGACGAGGAGGGCGAGCATGCCGACGACGAGGATGATGCCCTGGATCACCGGATAGTCCTTGTAGATGATCGCCTGGACGACCTCGGTGCCGAGCCCTGGGTAGGTGAAGACGTTCTCCAGGATGATCGTCCCGCCGAGCAGGGACGTCAGGACGAGACCGCTCAGGGTGAGGACACTCGTCACGAGGTTGGGCAGCGCGTGGCGGAGATGGAGACGCACGGATCCCAGGCGGTGGCCGCGCGCGGTCCTCATGTAGTCCTGGGCGAGTACCGAGGCCGTCTCCTGCCGGACGACCCGGGCGATGGCGAAGGCCGGGCCGATGCAGAGCGCGGCGATCGGCAGGACGAGCGCGCTCGGTGTCGTGGCGCCGCCGGACGGCAGCAGCCCGAGGCTGATCGAGAACAGGACGATGAGGAGGGTCGCGACGACGTAGACCGGCGCCGACGCCAGGAGTCCGGCGACCGTGCCGAAGCCGACGCCGAGCCGGCGGCGGCGTCCGTCACGGGTGAGGACACCGACGGCCATGCCCAGCGGGACGGCGATGACCAGGGAGAGCAGGACGGCCGGGATGACGAGCTGGACGGTGTACGGCAACCGGGTCGCGACGATGTCCGAGACCGGGGTGTCGAACCGGAACGAGGTGCCGAGCCGTCCGGACACGATGTCGCCGAGGTAGTGGACGAACCGCGTCGCCATCGGCTCGTCGAGGCCGAGTCGTTCGCGTATCGCCGCGAGCGTGGCCGGGGACGAGTTGGTGCCGGCGATCGCGCGGGCCGGGTCCCCGGGCAGCAGGGGCACGATGAGGAACGTCACGAGGACGAGCAGCAGCATGGACATCAGCAGCCCGCCCGCCCGGCGGACGGCGAACCCGGCCCAGCCCCCGCCCAGCCGCAGCCGCAGCCGCAGCCGGGGAACGCGCCGGACGGGTGCGGCAGGCAGCGGCCCGGTCGTGGCGGCGGGCCCGGCGCTCACAGCGCCGCCCCCGTGAGCGCCGCGTCGTCCGGATGCCGTTCATACCAGCGGAACCGCGGTTCGAGCTGGGCGGACAGGCGCAGCAGCGTCGCCTCGTCGTAGGGCGCGCCGACGAGTTGCGCACCGACCGGCAGTCCGCCCGCGGTCGTGTGGACGGGCAGCGAGATGGCGGGCAGCCCGGCGATGTTGACGAACGCGGTGAACGAGACCATTCGCGTTTCGGTGGCCCGCGGGCCGTCCGGGTCGGAGTTCGCCTCGTCGTACACGGGGCCGACCGGTGGCGCCACGACCGCCGTGGTCGGGGTGAGGAGAACGTCGAAGTCCTTGCCCCACTGGGTGACCACCTCGCGTGACTCGGCCTGCAGGAGCGCCGCCGTCCGGGCGTAGTCGCCCGCGGTGACCTCGAGGGCGGTTTCCCGGCGGCGCCGGATGTAGGGGTCCACCGCGTCGGGGTCGTCGACCTCGATGGCGTAGGTGGAGGCACTGATGATCGTCCAGGTGAAGCCCATGATCGCCTCGTACGAGAACATCTTCGGGCGGGCCTCGACGACGTCGTGTCCCAGGTCGCGCAGTGCCCGCGCGGCCGTCAGAGCCGCCGTGCGGCACTCCTCGTCGACCGGCAGCCCGGTCGGCGCGTCGAGGAGCAGGCCGATCCGCAGCCGCCCGGGATCGGCACCCACCTCCTCGACGTACGGGCGACCCGGTTCGGGCGCGCTGTACCAGGCGAGCCGGTCGGCACGGCCCATGACGTCGAGCATGAGGGCCGCGTCGCGCACGGTGCGGGTGATCGCGCCTTCGGTCGTCGAGTGTTCCCAGCCACGGACGAACGCGGGCACGCGTCCCCGGCTCGGCTTGAGGCCCACGAGACCGGTGACGGACGCCGGGACCCGGATCGATCCCCCGCCGTCCGAGGCGTGTGCCACCGGGGCGAGCCCGGCCGCGACGGCCGCCGACGCACCGCCGCTCGACCCGCCGGAGGTGTGCGCCGGGTTCCACGGGTTGCGCGTCTTGCCGTGCCGGGCGTTCTCGGAGACGGTCAGAGCACCGAACTCCGGCGAGTTCGTCCGGCCGAGGGGGATCGCACCGGCATCGAGGAGGAGCTGGATGTCGGGGTCCGTGATCGTCCGCGGGATGTCCCGGATCGCCAGTGAGGACATCGTGTTGGGTTGTCCCGCGACGGAGTTGAGGTCCTTGATGGGGACGGGGACGCCGTGCAGCGGGCCGAGCGGATCACCGCGCAGCACCGCCTGCTCGGCCCGGACGGCCGCCGCGCGCACGGCGTCGGCGTCGAGCCAGACGACGGCGTTGACGACGGGGTTGATCCGCTCGATGCGGTCGAGGTAGGTGTCGGCCACCTCCACCGGGCTGACCTCCTTCGCGCGCACGAGGTCGGCGATCTGCTGGGCGGTGCTGAATGGGTCGATCACCAGGGGACTCCTGTCGGAAAGGTGCGGGGGTCTCGGTGCGGGGCGCCGCGACAGCGCGGGGATTCTCCGTGCCGGACGGTCGGGTCCGGCCTCGGGGGGGTCCGCGCCGTGCGGGCGGCCGGTCCGTCAGCCGGTGATGCGCAGGATGGGGTCGTCGAGCGAGCCGCCGAGCATCTGTGCGCTGAACCCCTTGCGCAGCGCGTAGATGAACGGGTCGTTGACCAGCGGCACCGCGTCCGCCCGTGAGATCAGGGTCTTGGCGGCCTTCTGGTAGGCGGTGCAGCGGGCCTTGTCGGTCGTCGCCTCGGCGCCCTGGGCGAAGGCCTTGTTCAGCACGGGGTTCTTCACCGCGCCGAGGTTGCCGCCGCCTTCGGGGACGGTCGGTCCCACGAAGTGGCCGAGCGGGTTGGCGAGGCTGCCGAGGAAGTTGAGGTCGGCGAAGACCGTGAGGTCCCAGGCGTCGGGCTTGCCGAACACGGTGCCGACCCAGGCCCCGACGTCGACGTTGGCGAGGGTGACGTCCGCACCCGCGGCCCGCAGCGCCTCCTGGATGTACTGGTTTCCGGCGCCGGCGGGCCCGACGACCTGGGGGCCGACGAGCCGGATCTTCTTGCCTTTGAGCACGGAGGCCGCCGCGGCTTTGTCCGTCGGCACGAGGAAGGAGGAGCCAGGGTCGTTGCAGGGGGTGCCCTTCTGCACGAACATCGTCGACGGCTCGCCGGTGTTCTTCGAGACGACCTTGGTGAAGGCGGCGCGGTTGACGGCCTGGGCGACCGCCCGGCGGGTGTCGGCGTCCGCGAAGACCGTGCCGGGTCGTTCGTTGAAGAGCAGGTAGAAGTCGGAGAACCGGCTGATGCTCACGCTGTGGCCGTCCACGCCGTCGAAGCGCGGGATGCCCGAGGCGTCGATCTTGCCGATGTCGAGCTGGCCGCTGGTGACGAGGTTGCCGGTCGCCGTCGGGTCGGGCGAGACCAGGTAGTCCAGGGTCGTGGCGACCTTGCCGGGTATCTTCGTGCGCCAGGCCGGCCATGCCTTGTACTCCGGGCGGAGCGTGTAGGAGTACGAGACGCCGGACTGGGACTTCTGAAGCAGGTACGGGCCGGACTGCGAGCCCGTGGCTCTACCGGCGGCAAGGGCCTTGAGGTCCTTGAGTCCCGCCGGGCAGACGACGCCCGTGCTCGCGATCGACAGGCCGGTGACCATGTCGCCCCACGGCCTGGCCAGCGTGATCTTCACGGTGTGCGCCGCGTCGTCGGCGGTCACTCTCACCGTGTTGCCGGGGCCGAATACCGTGGGGAGATCGGGCGCCGCCGTCTTCGGGTCGACGTAGCGGTCGAGGGACGCCTTGACGACCGCCGGCGTGATCGGCGTCCCGTCGGCGCACGTGGCGTCGGTGCGCAGGGTGAACGTGGCTGAGGTCGGCGTGTTCCTCCACTTGGTGGCCAGCCCGCCGACGAGCCCGCCGTCGTCCTTGCGCACGAGGGTGTCGTAACTGTCCCGGGCGAGCAGGTAGTCCGGCAGGGACAAGGCCTTGGCCGGGTCGAAGCTCGCCGGCACGTCGATCGTCGTCCGGATCTTCGTCACGGTCGCGGCACCGCCGCTGCCCGGGTCCGAGGACGTCGCTCCCGTGGTGGTGCAGCCGGCGAGCACGGCCGTCATGGCGACGGCTGCGGTCACAGGGACCGCGCGGGTACGGGTCTGGCGCATGGGTGCTCCTGAAGAGGGATGTAGGGCTCTGCGCGGGTCGCACGGGATCGGGCGGGACGAGCGCGAGCGGTTCAGGCCGGAGGCGGTGCGCGCGGCCCTCGGTGGGCGCCGCGTAGGAGCGAGCCGTGGAGCACTCGGTGGGGAGAGGATGCAGCCAAGTGAACGACGTAGTCAATAGCATTCACTATCTTTGTGCGCACCGCCCCGCAGGGACGTTGCAGGGCGGTAGCCGTGAAGCCTGGCGGAGGGCGCGCGTCAGTCGCGCGGGAGCGTCGCCGCCTCCGCCTCGAGGGCCGTGAGGAGGATGTCCGTCTGCCGGCGGAAGACGTCGGTCATGTCGATGCTGCGCAGGTGTTCCTTCGCCGCCTCGGCGTAGGGGTACGCGGCAGGATCCGCCGGCTGGTACTCCTGCACCCAGTTCACCTCGGCGCCGAACCGCTGGTTGACGAGCCGCCAGGCGTTGTTGCTCGCCATGGCGAGGATGAAGTTCGAGAACGCCTGGTAGTGCAGGACGGCCTCCCGGCCGCGCCAGCCGCCGCGGTGGAACGCTTCCAGAACGGCGTCGACGGCGCGCAACTCGTGAGCGCCTCGGGTGACTCTCCCCATGCAGAGCGCGGCGGCGGCCGGGTGGTCCAGCGCGGTGTTCCAGGCACGGATCGCCAGGTCACGCAGCGACTCGGTCCACGACTCGTGCGGCTCGTACTCCTCGAGGGAGATCCTGTCGAGCTCCTCGGCGACGGCGACCATGATGTGGTCGCGACTCGCGAAGTGCCGGTAGACCGCGGTCGCGGAGGCGGACAGCTCCTTGCCGAGTCGCTGGAAGGTCAGCGCGTCCGGCCCGTCTTCGTCGAGGATCCGCAGCGCGGCCCCCACGATGAGCCCCTGGGAGAGGGTTCCCCGTTGGAGCCGCTTCGTCGACCGGCCCCCGGCAACTGCCACTCGAACGCCTCCCTCGGACGGACGGCGAGCGCACGCTGCCGCAGCCTGCGCCTCCTTGCCGGCGACAATGAGACCAGCCTAAGCGACTGGTTTTGAGCGGATCATCCTGGGCCCGGCCACCGGGGCGGCCATGTCCCCCACCTGTTCCCTGCGGTCACGGTCTCCACACGGACCGCGGCGGCGCATACACAGGCGCATACACATCCGAGGCGTCAAAGATCTCCGGACGGTGTCACCGACAGCCGGTCCGGCACCTCCTCCTGCCCGCGCTCGGCGCGGTGGCCATCCTGGTCCCGCTGTACTACCTCGCCAAGCCGGGCCGGCCCGCGCCGTACAACTGGTTCCCCCTATGCGGCGGTCGTCGCCCTGCTCGCCGCCGTCGGCTACGCGGCCCTCCTGGTCCGCCGCGACCCGGCCCTGGCCGAACGCGTCGGCTCCATCGTCGCCGACGCGGACTGAGTCCCCGGTGTCAGGTCCAGGGCGCCACGATGACGAAGGAGCGGTCGGCCCGGTACGCGGCCGTGTCCTCGGAAGGGTCGAGCCACAGCTGGAGGTCGTCGCGGTGGCGGAGGTAGCGGCCGGGGTAGTTGTACGACTCCAGGGAGACCGAACCGGCCGTGGAACCGGAACGGGGGCAGAAGGTGGCGTCCTTCTGGAAGATGGCGGATCCGTCGTTGGTGTCCAGCCGGATGCGGAAGGCGTAGTGCCGCAGATACCTGCCCGTGGCGTCCCTGAGTGAAGAGCAGCGGCGGTCGGCCAGGCCGGGAACGAAGGTGAAGGTGGCCGCCTGCCGGGTGGCCGCGGAGCTGGTGGCGCCGACCGTGCCCAGGATGCCGAGTCGGCCGGACTGGCTCACGTAGTCGCCGGGGTGGTCGACCGACCGTAGGGCGTGCCGCCCCGAAAACCGCGCCTCAGCCGTCGTCGCCGGATCTGCTGTCGGCGTCGGCGTCGATGTCGGCATCGGCGTCGGTGCCCGTGAGGCGGACGTTCTCGGGGACGGCGGCACGGACGAGGCGGCGGGCGACAGCGGGGCCGCGACGGCGGGCCGCGGAGCCGGCTCGTGCGCTCCCGTGGCGGTGTACCAGGCCACTCCGGCAGCCACGAGCGTGACGGCACCCGCGGCTGCCATCGCCGCGGGCTTGGCGGACAGCCTGCCGATCGTGCGCGCCGTACGGCTTGCACCGCTCGCCGTGCGCGTGCCCGCGCCGACGGTCACCCCGGTCGAGTCCACCCCCAGCGCCCTGGTCAGTACCAGGCCGGCCAGGCCGACCGGCACCGGCACCAGCGCGAGGTCCGCCAGCAGCCCCTCCGCCGGTATCAGGTCGGACGAGCTCAACAGGCACTGCGGACAGTCGCGGACATGGCGCGCCAGCCGCTTGCGCCACAGCCCCGACGGCCGCCCGTCCCACGAGGCGAGCACGGCGGCCAGGTCCGGGCAGCGCGGTGAGGCCGTCACGGCTCGTACGACGGCACGCGCCGTCTCCAGCCGTTCCTTGACCCGCTGGATTCGGACCGCGGCATGCTGCGGTGTGAGGCCGCAGGCCGCCGACAGCTCCTCGCGAGTCAGTTCACCGGCGCTCTCCATCCACCACAGCGCGAGTACCTCGCGTTCCTCGTCCTCCAGCCAGCGGGTCGCCTCCACCGCTTCACGCCGCTGACCCGACAGCGCAAGCCGAAGGATCGCCAGGTCGGAGAAGTCGGCCTGCGGGTCCGGGTCGTGACCGTTCTCCTCCAAGGGGTCCGCAGTGAGCCAGGTGCGCCCTCTGCGCCACCGGTCACGGATCTGTCGCACGGTGATCGCGACGAGCCAGGACCGGAACCGATCCGGCTGCTCCAGTCCGGGCAACCCGTCCAGGACCCGCATCATCGTCTCCTGGACCACGTCGTCGACGTCGCTGTGCCCGTCCAGCGCCCGCCCGACGATGTTGTAGACCAACGGCAGACAGTCCCGTATCAGCTGTTCCGAGGCCTGCCGGTCCCCGGCCCGTGCGGCCATGACGACGGCGACGTCCGGCCGTTCCTGCATGTCCCGCGAGCGCACCCCGCCCCACCTGTCCCGTCGCCTCGCCGATGTGTCGCGGGCGACAGTGTGCCAGGAGCGAATCCGGGGAATTTGCGTGGGCCGCTGCCCAGGTTCCGCCCCACGCCTTCGTCCCTTCCGTGCTTTCCGTGCTTTCCGTGCTTTCCGTGCTTTCCGTGCTTTCCGTGCTTTCCGTGCTTTCCGTGCTTTCCGTTATGCGCGACGAGCCGGTGCGTCTCCTGTGCGTCGGCTCCTCCCTCTTGACACCCGCTCTTACCCACCTCTAACTTTTCGCCGAATTTACGAATGCCGTCCGGCATTTCGAACAAGCAGGTGCCTCGGGGCTGCGGCACCACCCGGTCCGCACGCCCTGGACGCCCCCGCCCGCGACGCCGACTGAGCCCGCCACCGCAGCAAGTACGTCATCGTCGTCGGCGCCTCGACCCGCGGATCCGGCCCTGATCGAACAGCGCACCTGCGGCACAGCCACCAGCTCCCAGTGGTCACGCCTGACACTCCGCCTTCAACCCCGTCCCGGCACCCGCAGAAAGACAGGAAACACACATGCCAAGGGTTCTCACCCGGGTCGCGGCGACATTGGTCGCTGTCGGCCTCTTCTTCACGTTCCCATCCCTGACCACACCTCAGCGGGCAGCCGCCGCCGACCCCGGCTACCTGATGGTGCACTTCACCGGGGAGGGGGCGACCAACCAGCAGATGTACCTCTCGCACAGCACCGACGGCCTGCACTGGAACGACCTCGACGGCGGCGGCATGGTCCTGCGCTCCACGGTCGGTACGCAGGGAGTGCGCGACCCCGCGTTCGTGAGATCCCCCGACGGCAGCAAGTACTGGATCATCGCGACCGACCTGTGCATCAGCTGTGGGCAGAACTGGGACACCGCCATCAACAACGGCAGCCGCAACCTGGTGGTGTGGGAGAGCACCGACCTGGTCACCTGGTCGAAGCCGTGGCTGCTCAACGTCGCCGGCGCGATCCCCGACGGCCGCAACGCCTGGGCGCCCGAGGCGATCTGGGACCCGCAGACCAACGGCTACGTCCTGTACTGGGCGACGAACGTGCCCTTCAACGGCGCGACGAAGCACCGCGTCTTCTACGCCCGCACCAGCGACTTCCGCACCATCACCACCCCGCAGACCTACATCGAGCGCCCCGGCACCCAGGAGATCATCGACACCCAGATCATCGAGATGCCCTCCGGAGTCGGCAACTACCGCTACGTGCGGGCCTCCGGCGACGGGCAGATCACCCTTGAGGGCAGCAACTCGATCCTCGGGACCTGGACCAGGCTCGGTGACCTCTCCGGCATCGGCCTGCCCGGCTCCCAGGTCGAGGGCCCGATGTGGATGAAGTTCAACGGCACCAACAAGTGGGCGCTCTACCTCGACCAGTACGCCACCAACGGCGGCTACATGCCGGTCGTGACGACCGACCCGTCCAACCCCGCGACCTACCAGAGGCAGGCGTCGGGAACCTACACCATGGGCGGCACGAAGAAGCGCCACGGCTGGATCATGAACCTGACGGCCGCTGAGGAGAGCCGCGTGCTCGCCCGCTGGCCCAACACCGCCATCAACCGGCTGCAGTCGTACAACTTCCAGGACCGGTACGTCCGGCACACCGACTTCGACGTGCGCGTCGACCCGAACATCACCGGCCCGGACGCCCAGTTCCGGCTACGGCCCGGCCTGGCGGGCACCGGCACCGTCTCCTTCGAGTCGGTGAACTACCCCGGGTACTTCCTGCGCCACTCCAACTACGACTTCCAGCTCGCCTACAACGACGGCAGCAGCCAGTTCGCCGCGGACGCCACCTTCCGCCAGGTCGCTGGACTCGCCGACTCGACCTGGTCGTCCTTCCAGTCGTACGACTTCCCCGACCGCTACATCCGCCACTACGCCTACGAACTGCGCCTCGACCCGATCACCACAGCAACGGGACGCAGCGACGCCACCTTCCGCGTGACGAACTGACCCGACACCGACAGGGACGCCGGCGCCTCCGAGAGAGCGCCGGCATCCCTGAGGGTGACCGTCGGCTTCGGACTGCTCTCATTGAACGCGCCGGGCGATCCCGGTCGCCCTGCCCAACAGCCATTCCAGCGGCCCCCGCTGGAAGAAGCGGGACCAGACGGTGGCGAGGACGGTGACGGACACGATGAAGCCGAGCAGGATGTACAGGGGTGGGACGGTCATTTCCTCGGTGTCCAGAAGCCAGATGGCGACGATGTGGTAGACGTACGCCGTCAGTGACATCGAGCCGACCGCGATGACGGGCTTGGTCAGGCGGCGCAGCCGGGGGAAGGCGTCGATGACGGCCAGGCACGCGATGATCACCAGGATCGCCACGCCGGTGTTGCCGACGATGGACAGGGTCGCCTCGCTGTGCGGGGAGGCGACCAGCATCCCGGCGGGGGTGTCGCCGAAGACGCCCCCGCTGCCGGGCGGTGCGGACGACAGGGACGACATGCCTGGTTCCTTTGCGGCTTTCCGGATGGCTTCGGCGGCGCCGGGCACGAGACGCAGTGCCAGCCAGGAGCCGCCGTAGCCGGTGACGGCGAGGGCGACGCCGCCTCCGGCACCGGAGCACATGAGCGACCGTCGCCGATTACCTCATCGACACCTCCGCGCTCGCCCGCGTCCTGCTCCGCCAGAACACGGCCGACTGGGATGACAGGATCGGCGCCGGCCTCGTGGCGATCTGCGACACCACCGAACTCGAGGTCCTCTACTCAGCCCGTTCGGCCACAGACCGTACGCGTTTGAAGGCGGCGCTCGACGCCCCCTACGTCTGGCGCCCCATGCCGGAGGGCGTCTACCGCCGCTCCCGCTGCTCCACTGTGACCACGACTTCGACACCATCGCCCGCACCACGGGACAGCCGGTCCGCACGATCGACCTCAGGCAGTAGAGCCCCCCCCACAGCCGAACAGTCGGCGATGAGGAACGGGGGCCCTGTCCGCCGGCTTCGCGCCTGGGCCTCGACGTGCCCGCCGATCTGTCCGTGGTCGGTTACGACGACCCGCGTTCGGCCCGCAGCCGAGCTGCGCGGTGCCACGGAGAGCCGCCGGCCTCGGCGCGTCGAGGTGCAGGTCGTCGTGCGGCCGTGGACGTCCGGCCGCCGTCCTCGCGGCGGTCAGGTGGTCAGGCGAGGCGCGACCTTGACGCCTCGGTTCAGTAATGCGGGGCGTTTTATTTCAAAAATAAAGTCATTCGGCAATACGCCGGGGCGAATCCCCGCGTCGCCAAGCGTTGAGATGCGAGCCGCTATGAGCAGGATTAGCATTAAAGCCATGACCACAACACAGACACGAGACGTCATCTACTACGTCGTAGAAGGCGACACTCTCTCCGAGATAGCCCAGTTTTTCGGGACCACGGTCGCGAAGCTCCAGCAGCTGAACAACATTCCTGATCCCGACGTGATAGGCGTCGGGCAGCGCCTGATCATCTCCCACTCAGGAAACGGCTTCGTGCCGTTCCCCGGGAAGCAGTGGTTCCACCGCCACCCGAACAACAAGGTCATCCTCGCGATGGCTCGTCGCCTGCAACAGGAAGGCTGTGGCACCTATCATGCGCCGGAGCCGGACATGAAGTGGTCGTCGGCGGACCAGGCCTCGTACAAAAAGTTCCAGGAAAAGAACGGGTTCGGTGGCCCCGACGCGGACGGTTTCCCGGGGAAGCTCACCTGGGACAGGCTTAAGGTTCCCACGCCTTCCGCCTGACCGCGACAGCGTGAATCACCGGGAACTCCTGAGGGGTTACACCCCGAGAAGAACCCGAAACAATGCCGGTCGACTCATAGTCGACCGGCATTGTCGACTGTGGGAATGGCTGGGCCTCCTTACGTCCAATGACGGCTGCTGCGTCTATTGCAGCAAGCCGTCCGAGACGGAGGGCACACTTCACGGCGGGAGTCAGTTGCTCGATGGCAATGATGCGGGGCTTCGCGAATGTTGCTTTCCACCGGGGCCGACAAGTGGCACGGACAGAGAAAGGGAAGCAGGCCGGCTGGCCTAACGATACGCTCGGGGAGCGTGACACCTCAGAAGTGACGGAAAAGGGCCCACCTCCGTAATGTGGGTGGACTCTATTCTGCTCTTCCGTCCAGGGTGGCCCGAACGGGATAACTGGGCCAACAACCCGGTCAACCGACTCTTGGATTCGTCTGGCGGTTTGAGCGACGGCACGCGGCAGGATGCTCAGCCTTGCGGCTCCTGCGGCTTGACGTCGAGCTCGCGCAGACTTTGGTCCTTGAGCTCGGTGCGGGTCTCCGTGCGGTGGCCACGGGCGATGTAGTCCCGCACGATCACCTCGATCGCATCCTGGGGCGAGCCGATCCCCGCCAGGACCATCACTTCCACTACGAGTTCGGCGTCGAGACTGATATTGACCTTGGCCACCGTGCCCCCCTCATCGCATCGCAGCCGCACTTCAGCTGCTCACAGATGGTCGGTGACGCGGTAGAGCCACACGTCACAGGCGCACAGTACATCAGCGCCTTCGGCGTCGCGCCTCATGGCCGACAGGAGAAGCGCAACGCGCCGCCCTCATCCCGTTGGCGGCCGCGTCCGTTCTCGCTGAGGGGGTTCGGGAGCATCTGAACGCGCCCATCCGCGGGCGGCCACCCCGTCGGACCGGCCTCCCAGTGAGGTCCACCCCCAACCCGCCGAGGAAACCACCGATGGTGGAGCCCGCTACACCCCCGATTCGGGAGTGGTCTCCCTCGCGGCGGCGAATGCCCCACGGAATCGTTGTTCCCGGCAGTCAACCGCTCATCGTCCAGAAGGATTTCCGTGAAGGCGTTCATCACCTCCAAGCCCGTTCTGTGGTTTCTGTTCCTGTTCAACCTGGCCGCCACCGCCGTCATCCCCTTTGTCGCCGAGGGCTCCCAAGCCCTCGGCGCTGTCATCGGCATGGGCCTGGTCTCGGTCAAGGCGGGCATCGGCCTGATCGTCAAGTACCGCAGGCAGAACCGGTCCCGCTACGCCCACGCCGCCGAGTAGCCGGTACGGGACACCGGTCAAGCACCCCGAATCGACGAACCCGGAGAAGAACACCATGAAGGCAGCCGTCTACAACGGCCCGAAGGACGTGACGATCGTCGAGCTGGAGACCCCGGCCTGCGGAGACAACGACGTCCTGCTGAAGAACCTGTACGCGAGCGTGTGCGGATCCGACGTCAACCTGCCGCCACGCCAGGACGACGCGGCGGGCACGAACCATGCCCCTACGCGAGGTCGTCCTGCCCGACGATCAAGATCCTCGGGGCCCCTCAGGGGCTCCTCGCTCGGGCCGGCCACAGCCTGGTGGAGTCGGCCGAGGCGGCCCCGCAGCCACCCTTCGCGATACCTGCGTCCTCACAGCGTCCTCAATATCGCCCCTGGCTCCTCGTTCAGGCCGCTGCTGGGCCTCTACCGCACCCGTCTCCCGGTGCGTTTACGCAGGTAAGCGCAGCGCGTACCGCCATCCGTCGCCTCGCCACCTCGCCACCTCGCCACCGAACTTGCGAGCAGCGGATTCAATCCGTTGAGCCCGAGTCGGGGTTCCGGCATCCCTGAAGGGACGTTTCCGTAGGTCACAGCCCTGCACTGGTGGGGCGGGTGGGACTCGAACCCACGGCCGACGGATTATGAGTCCTTCGAGGATCTTGGCGGCCCTTGTCGATCATTGCTCATCTTGGCCGTTTCCCCAGGTCAGACGCGGTTTGGCGGCTCAGTCCTTCTCGGCCCTTGTCAGTCTTTTCCGATCCTTGTGTCCAACCTGCGTCCAGAACGCGTCCCGCATGGGCGATTTCAACTGCCGCGGCATCCGTCTCTGCAGTTGAGCGCCGCGACGGCCCACGGACCAACGGCCTACCTTGTCGACCCGCTCAGCATGAAGGCGACCTCGGCCTCCACCTTGGGCTGCAGCAGGACGTCCAGCGCGATGACGTCGTCCTCGTGATACTCCATCTCGGCGTACAGGACGCCGAAGTCGGGCTGGTCGACGCCCAGTTGATCCTGGACCGCCTTCGACGTGGCCACGATCTTGCGACCCACGACGGTGCTGCCGGCATACCGGCGGGCGTTGAAGCCTTCCTGCATGAGATACGCAGAGGCAATGTCGTCGGGGCCGATCAGATCACGGACGGGCGTGCGGGTGACGCCAGACGCCGCGGCGTCCGCGAGCCGCTTGGCGCCGCTCACGATGGTCGCTTGGTCCACCGTCGCAGCGGTGTCCACCGACGCGGCCCGTTTACTCGTCTGCTCGGACTTCATGCTGCTAGAGCACGGCATCCGCTCGCCCGGCACCAGCAATTCGGCCCACTCAGTGAACCACCGCGGACCAGCCGTGCCGCGCCGATTTCTGGACCATCGTGGGTCGACCGTCCCACTATGCCTGGCGATCATAATATTACGGACGTCAGGTCACATAGGCTGGGATGCGAGGCAACGGTCTTACGGAGTGACAGGAGGAAGCGCGTGGCGCGCTACGCCAAGGAGCACAAGCAGGTCACGCGGCAACGCATCATCGAGCAGGCCGGCCACCGGTTCAAGCAGGACGGGATCGACGGATCAGGCATCTCCACGCTGATGTCGGACGCCGGGCTCACCAACGGAGCCTTCTACGCCCACTTCGCTTCCAAGGACGATCTCGTCGCCAACGTCGTCGCCGACCAGCTGCGCACGCAGGTGGCGATGTACGACACACTGCGACCGGGCCGCCTCGGACTCGAGGACCTCATCCGCGAGTATCTGTCGCCCGGCCACCGCGACCAGCCAGGCACCGGATGCCCCTCCGCCGCCCTGCTCGACGAGATCGGCCGATGCGAAGGCGCGACCAAGCAGGCATACACCGAGGGCGCGACGGCCATCCTGGACGAGATCGCCGCCCGGCTGGCACCTGACGATCCGCAATCCGCTCGCGGTAAGGCCATCGGGCTGTTCGCCATGATGGTGGGGACGTTGCAGCTGTCCCGCGCCCTCTCCGACCAGAGGTCCGCCGACGAGGTCCTCGAACGGGGAATTGAGAACGCTCTCACGTTCATGCGGTGAGACGACGGTCGATCGCTGCAGGGTGACCGTCGCTCTCCGCCGGGTCACGGGGAGGGCGTCAGAGCCGCCTGCGCCTCATGCAGGCCACGTACGAGACGATGGCGGCTGTCCAGTGGATTCGTGGGCAGCCTCTCGCCGTCGCCAGGTGGGCGCTCGGCCAGGCCAACGCCCACCGCAGCGAACCCGCACTGCTCGAGCCTGGAGGACGTCACGGCCCAGAAGGGAAGGTGTCCACTCACGCGCCGGCACTGAGTCCTTATGGGCGCTCGAGGAACTCGAGGGCTTTCGCCACGAACTGCTCGTGGAACTGGAAGATGCCGCCGTGGCCGGCGTCGGGGTAGATCACCAGCTCGGCGTTGGGCAGTCGTCGCGCCAGATCCGCCGAGTTCGGGGTCGGCACCATCCTGTCGTTGTCGCCGTTGGCGACGAGCACGGGCTGCTGGACGCGGGACAGATCGTGGGGCCGCTCCAGGCCCCAACGGTGAATGGCCTTGAGCTGGGCGCCGTACGCGGTGAGGGAGATGGCCTTGTCCCGGTCTTTGGTGCGCTCCTTCAGCCGGCCGAGGAATTCTTTTCCGGCTCTGCGCCCGTTGGCGGTGCGTGTGAAGAACAGGAACTGCTTGGGGTCCTGAAGGGTGAGCAATGCCCGGACGGTGTCGAGGTGCGACACCCGCGTCACGTTCTTGATGCCCTCGCCGCCTGCCGGGCCGGTGCCGGTGAGGATCAGCTTGCGGACGAGCTGCGGATCGGTCTGCACGATCACCTGGGCAATCATGCCGCCCATGGAGAAGCTGAGGATGTCGACCTGCTCGAGCCCGAGCGCCCGGATGAAGGTGACGGCGTCCTTCGCCATCTCCTGGATGGTCTTCGGCGTCGATCCGGTGGTGGCACCGACACCCCTGTTGTCGAAGGTGATGACCCGGTGCTTGGCGGCGATGCCGTCCACGACGCGGGGGTCCCAGTTGTCCAGGACCGCGGCGAGGTGGGTGATGAAGACGACCGGGACGCCGGTCCTGGGGCCGAGGTCACGGTAGGCATAGGTCACGCCCCCGGCGGTGACGGTGTGGGTCGGCGCGTTTCTGTACGTGGTCACCGCGTCGCCTCGTACACCTTGTGCGTCGTTCACGGCTGTGCCCTTCGGTTCGAGGAAGTGCGCGCAGTTGCATGGGGTGCTCCGGCTGCGGCCGCACTCTGCTGGTCGACAGCTGACACTTCGAAGGAGTCAGCCCCTGCGGACGGCAGGCTTCTCAGCCTCACGTCGACCATTAAATTATGACCGTAATTCCATCGAGCGCAAGTCGCGAGGCGAACCAAGTGACACCAACACTGGAAAGCCACCGCAGGAGCACAGACCGACGGACGAGGCGAAGGTCCGTCACCGGCTCAGTCCTCCACACCTCGACACGACGGCACCGACGGCTGGGCACTCATCGATGACGCCGACCGAGCACGACAGCCCGGTCGAGCAACCCGAGGACCGGCGCCACCCCAACGACTGCGGGACGGCGCCCGCCCCGAAGAGACCGCCGCCGCCCTCCTCGGAGTCGGCGGCCGAGCTGCTGCGATCAGGCGGCGAGGAAGGTCGTCACCTGGGTGGTGAAGGCCTTGGCGTACTGGAAGAGGAACGCGTGGCCGGCGCCGGCGTAGAGGACCAGGGTGGCGTTGTCGAGGTGCTGGACCGCGACGTAGGAGTTGTGGGCGGGGATCATCACGTCGTCCAGGCCGTTGGCGTAGAGGACGGGCTGCTTGATGGCCTCAAGTTCCGCCCGCACCTCGTCGAACGGAGCCGCCAAAAGCTGGCCCGCCGCGGCGAGCATGCCCTGCGCGGCCACCTCGGAGACCGCGGGACCGCCGGCGGCGAGCCTGGGCGCGACGTGCTCGAAGTGCTCTTTCCCGGCGGCACGGGCCGTGTCCGTCTCGGGGTAGAAGAGGTACAGCATGTCCTCCAGGTCCGGATCGGACTTGGCCATGATGCCCAGGACCCTCTCGCTGAAGGGCGGCGCACCGGGCACCCAGCCGGCCGGACCACTGCCTGCCACGACGAGCCTGCGCACCAGTTCGGGGCGGCGCACGGTCACGCGCTGGGCCACGATGCCGCCCAGGGACCAGCCGAGCAGGTCGACCTGCTCGAGGCCGAGCGCGTCGATGAACTCGATGGCGCCCTGCGCGAACCCCTCGAGCGAGTCCCGCGGTTCACCAACGCTGTAGCCGACACCGACGTTGTCGAAAATGATCACATCGTGGTCGGCGGCCAGGAGGTCCAGGAACTCCGGGTCCCACCAGTCGATGGTGCCGCGGAAGCGGTTCAGCAGGACCAGCGGGACGCCACCCTGCGGACCCATCCGCCGGTAGGCGAAGCGCGCGGAGGGCCCCTCGACGGTGAGGTCCTCGGCCTTGTCTGCCAGATACGCGCTCATGACGTCCTTCCTGTTGTGGGGTGGGTGAGAGCGCAGGTGCCTGCTCGAGCGACACCCCAAGATCGTGAGGCGTCGGAACTGCCGGACCTCGCCCCCTGGCGGGTACCTGACGCACCGAAGATCACCTTGAAGGATCGGGCCCCCGAACCACCCGGATCGCTCGATCTCTCGCGACGGGCCGGCCGCCGCGTCGGGTGACCTGACGCCTTCCAACCCGCCCCTGCCACTTGGGGCTCCACCTCTGACGTGAAGGCGCCCGTCCATCACTCAGGCAATTACATTACGTTCGTAAGACAATAGATCCGAGGCGAGGAGCGGGCAAGTCCCTGCGGCGGGCGGAGGTATGCCACAGGATCCACTGACCGGATCCTGGCGGACAACAAGGTGGCCCACCTGGAGAGTTGGCGAGGTCGGTCGACGCGACGCCCGGCGGACGATTGGGCACCCTCAGGGATTGAATTACGTTCGGAATGTGATTTGTTGGAGGAGTTGGTGGAGGGCGAGTGGCCCTTCCGGAGAGCGAGGGGGCATCCGTGCGGTACGGGAACGAGCACAAGCAGGCGACGAGGCAGCGGATCATCTCGGCGGCCGGCCGCCGATTCAAGCGGGACGGCATCGACGGCTCAGGCATATCGGCACTCATGAAGGACGCAGGCCTGACCAATGGCGCCTTCTACACCCACTTCACGTCCAAGGACGAGCTCGTCGCCACCGCCGTCACCGACCAGTTGCGGGCCCAGAACGCGAGCGTCGCCGCTCAGGCGGCCCCCGGCCGAGCCGGACTCGAACAGATCGTGCGGTGGTACCTGTCCGTCCAGCACCGGGACAGCCGCGACGAGGGCTGCCCCTCCGCCGCCCTGCTCGACGAGATCGGGCGCTGCACGGACTCGACCAGGCAGGCTTACACAGAGGGAGTACTGACCGTCGTCGACAGCATCGCCGCCCGCCTGGCACCCGACGACCCCCCGTCGGCGCGCACCATGACGCTCACCGCTTACGCCATGATGGCCGGGACGCTCCAGCTCTCCCGAGCCCTCGCCGACCGGCAACTCGCCGACGAGGTCCTCGGCCAGGGCGTCCGGAACACCCTCGCACTGCTGGGCGTCGCCGAGCCCAAGTGCGCCGCGATAGCGAACTGACGAACGCCACTGCATGGCCATGCGGCGTGCCGAGACACACCCGCATCGCAGCCGAGCCGGCCGCCGCGCGGCTCGATGGGCGACAGCCCGCAAGCAGCCGACCTTGAGATCCCCTCCGGCGTCCGCCGCAGGCGCACTTCGCGACGAGAGGGCCGACTTGCGATCCACCGACGCGGGCACTTAATATTACAGTCATAATTCAATTGACTCGGTGCGCCGGCCCGGCCACGCCCGAGGCAGGAAACGGAGACGACAATGAGGGCTTTCGTGGTCGACCGATACGGCAGCCGGGCCGGCCTGCGCGCCGGTGAGGCACCAGAACCGGAGCCGGGCCCGGACGATGTACTGGTCCAGATTCGTGCCGCCGGAATCAACCCGCTGGACCGCATGATCCGGGACGGGGAGATGAAGGCGATCCTGCCGTACCGGGTCCCGTTCATCCTGGGCAACGACCTGGCCGGGACCGTGATGAGGGTGGGTGCGGCCGTCACGCGGTTCACGGTGGGCGACGAGGTCTACGCGCGGCCCCGCAAGGACCGGATCGGCACGTTCGCCGAGCTCATCGCGGTGCACCAGGACGACCTGGCGATCAAGCCCGCGACGCTGAGCATGGAGGAGGCCGCGTCCCTTCCCCTGGTCGCCCTGACCTCATGGCAGGTACTGGTCGAGCGGGCCCACGTCCGACCGGGCCAGAAGGTTCTCATCCATGCGGGCTCCGGCGGCCTGGGCACCATCGCCATCCAGCTGGCGAAACAGCTGGGCGCGCATGTGGCTACCACCACGAGCACGGCCAACATCGACGTGGTGAAGAGTCTGGGCGCGGACGTCGTCATCGACTACAAGAGGCAGGCATTCGAGACCGTCCTGCACGACTACGACGTGGTCCTCGACGCGCTCGGTGGCGAGACCCTGAAGAAGTCCCTGAACGTGCTCAAACCGGGCGGAAAGATCATCAGCGTCGCAGGCCCTCCCGACGCCGCTTTCGGCAGGGAGCTGGGCGCGAATCCGATCATCCGGCTGGCGATGTCCGCACTGAGCTTCCAGACCCGACGGCGCGCCCGGCGACGCGGCGTCACGTACTCCTTCCTGTTCATGAAGGCCAGCGGAGACCAACTTCGTGAACTCACCGCGCTCATCGACACCGGGAAGATCCGACCCGTCGTCGACACTGTCTTCCCTTTCGAATCGACCTCCGAAGCGCTGGAGTACGTCGCGGCAGGGCGCGCGAAGGCCGGAAAGGTCGTCGTCAGGATGACGTGAGCGCACCACTGGATCCCCCCTCCCCCCTTCCCCCGTCGCCCGTCGCCCGTCGCCCGTCGCCCGTCGCCCGTCGCCAAAGCCACGACTCCGGCGAGGTCGCGGTGAGCGTCGAGGTTGACGACTTCGGCCTGGGTGGAGACGAGTGGACGTTTGACGGCATCCTGTGGCGGGCCGCGCTGCGGGTGGGCGCGGCCCGCCCGGTCATGTCGAGGTGGGGATGATGTCGAGGGCTTGAGCGATCAGGATGCGGGAGCGCCTCCGGGCCGCGGGGTCCGCGATGATGTCCTGGATCATCACCTCGTCGACGCCGGTGGCTTTGGTCATCTGCTCCAGCTGATCCCGTACGGTCTGCGGGCTGCCGGCGATCTGGCGGGGCCAGCGGCCGTCGGTGATGACGGTAGGGGTGGGTCCTTTGAGGATCTTGGCGACCCTTGTCGATCAGTGCCAATCTTGTCCGTTTTCGCAGGTCAGGAGCGGTTTGGAACCTCACTCCTTCTCGGCCCTTGTCAGCCTTTTTCGATCCTTGTGTCCAACCTGCGTCCGGAACGCGTCCCGGATAGACGATTTCAACTGCCGCAGCGTCCGTCCTTGCAGTTGAGAGACGGGCTCCGGAACCTGAGCAGCGGATTTCCTTACCGACGCGATGATGCTCCACCCCGGGTGCCGGGGTGGAGCATCATCGTCAACTTTCAACAGGCGATCAGCCGAGGACGTAGCTCTCATCACCGAAGTCAGCGACGATCTTCAACTTGCCGCCGAGCGCCTTGACGTAGGCGGCGAGGGTATCGACCTCGCTGCGCTCCAGCTGGCCCTTCTCGATGCGCGAGACACGGGCCTGGGTGACCCCCATGGCTTCGGCAACCTGGACCTGTGTGGTGTGCTGCCGCTTCCGCAACTCGGCAAGGCGGTGCACACGGGAGGCCAGGACCATCGCCTGCGCCCCTTTCTGGATCTGATCCTTTTCAGCGTCGGTGAAGGCGAAATCCTCGGCCAGGTCTCCCCAGGAGACGGCCTGCGGGTCCTTGAGGTGATCAGTCATCGCGCCCCGTCCTCTCCGTCGATTCGCTTCAGATGCTCCGCGTATGCCTGCTCCGCCTGGGGCACTGCGACGCGGTACCAGCCGGACCAGTTACCTGCCTTGTCATTCGCCGACCAGGATTACGGCCTGGCGGTCCGGGTCGAACACGAAGAGCAACCGCACTTCCGTGGTCCCTGCCGAGCCGGGTCGAAGCTTCTTGAGGTTCGACAGCACCGAGCCTTTGATTGTGTCCACCAGAGGCCGACCCAGCGCGGGACCTTCCTCCTGAAGTGCAGTGACAGCCTGGCTGACCTGAATCAGAGTGTCGCGGTCAGTGCGGCGCAGGCCGTGAAGCCAGGACAGAGCCGGTTCGACCAGGGTCTTGTACCGGGGGGCGCGGATGCGATCGCCGTCCACGGGGTCGGGGAAGCCGGAATGGTTACGGCAGTCGTCGGTGACGATCAGGAACGCCTTGCCCGCGACCTTGTACACGTCGAGTCCGGGGTGAAGGGGTAGCCGTGGCTGACGTCAGGGAGGGCCAGGGGGCCGCCTGGCGGGCGGTGTCCTGGAGCCGGTCGCCGGCCGCGCTCACCGGTCCGCCCCTGAGGCGGTGCCGTAGGTGTGCGGGTCGACGGGCTGCTCGGCCCTCGGCAGGCGGGCGACGACGAGCCGGTAGGAGTCGGTGACGAGTTCCTCGACCAGCTTCTTGTCGACGCCCTCCCCGCCCTCCAAGGTGATCCAATGCTTCTTGTTCATGTGGTAGCCGGGAGTGATGTGGCTGTACTGGTCCCGCAGGGCGAGGGCCTCGCCAGGGTCCGCCTTGAGGATCACGACGGGACGCCCGGGGACCTCGGTCATCAGCATGAACACCTTGCCGCGCACCTTGAAGACCTCCCAGTCGGGGCCGAAGGGATGCCCCAGCTGGGCTCCGGGGAGTCCCTCCGCGCAGTCGGCGGCGGTCTTGTGCAGGGCCAATCCGTTCATAGGTGGTGGGCCTTCTCAGGTTGGTGATGGACTGCGGCATCGAAGGATGCGGAGGGCGCGCCGCGCGGGCGCGGTGGCACGTCCCATCCTTCCGTCGAGGCCGACTGGAATGGGGGTAGGCTGCGGACACGTGATGGTCGACAAGCGACACTCCGGGCCCAGCGGGCAGACGGGACCAACGGCGGTTCCGCTCTACGGTTTCCAGCCCCCGGTCGGTACTCCCTACGGCCTTGAGGTGAGCACCGTCGAGGACTTCTTCGCCCAGCACGACGACTGGCCGTGGAACCCGCCCCGTCCGGGCCGTGCCACCTTCCACTACCTCATCGCGGTCACCGAGGGTGAGCTGTTGCACGACGTCGACCACGTCACGCGGACCGTCGCCCCCGGCCAGTGGCTGTGGGTGCGTCCCGGGCACGCGCAGTGCTGGCATCCGCCCGGCGCGGCCCGCGGCACGTTCATCCTGTTCGAACCGGATGTGCTGCGGCCCGACCTGGCCCGTCTCCTGGCCCCGCTCACCGCGCACGAGGCCTCGGCGGTACTCAGCCCGCACCCCGACGACACCGCCTGGCTCCAGCAGACGGCACTCCAGCTCCTGGACGAACACCGCGCACTGGGGCGCCGTCCCCTCGACGTCCACCACGCCCTGCGCCGCAGCCTGCTCGAATCGCTGCTGCTGCGCCTGGCCAACTCCCCGGGCATCGCCCCCGTCGGCACGGCCGCGGCCGGCACACGCCGTGCCGACAGGTACGGACGCTTCCTGGACGCCCTGGAGCTGCACTTCCGCGAACTGCACCAAGCCACGGACTACGCCGAGCTGCTCGGCTGCTCGGTCCGCACCCTCAGCCGCGCCGCCCGGGACGCCACCGGCAACGGAGTACGTGAACTCATCGACGAGCGGCGCCTCCTCGAAGCCCGGCGCCTGCTGGGAGGTGCCCGATGGGACGCCCGCGCTGTGGCCGTCCACCTCGGCTTCAGTGATCCCGCGAACTTCGGCCGCTTCTTCCGCGACCGCACCGGCCTCACCCCGGCCGGCTTCGCGGCCGACGAGGCTACGACCGTCTCCCGGTGACCAATAGGCGATGTTGCCGATCTCGTAGCTGAACTGCGGCTTGCCTCCCGCGGCGAGAGACCGGGGCAGGTGAGCGTACTTCTCGCGCTTGAACAGATCGTTCATCTGCAGCGTCAGCGGAAGCAGCGAGGCGAAGTCGCGTGCCGTCGCGTTGTCGTCGAGGGGTGCGTTGATGACGGTCTCTCCGACGCTCAGTCGGATTCTCATATGGGTGTTGCCCTCTGGGGTGTTGTGGGAGTGATCGTCGGCGGCCGACACGTACGCCGTGTTCATCGGGGCTGGAGCTGGTCGGCCATATGCCCGGCACAGCCACGGCCACGGCCGTCCCCTACATCGGCGAGGGTGGTTGGTTGTCGTTTCCCAGTTGCCCAGGTCTCAGCCGTCCAGGACGACGACGTGCTTGCCCGGCGTGGTGCCGGACTCGACGTCGGCCTGGGCGTCACGGACCTGTTCCAGGCCTTGGTAGACCTTCGCGACCGGGACGTTGAGGCGTCCTGCGGCGATGGCCTGGAGCTGGTGGGCGAAGACGGCGGCCGGGAGGTCGGCGGCCTGACCGCCGTAGGAGGTCAGCCGCACCCCGCCCGGGATCATGAACGGGGTGAAGTCGGGGATCGTCCACTGGCCCGCCAGGGCTCCGGTGAAACAGACCGTGCCGTGCCGGCGGACGGTGCGGAAGGTGTCGGCGAGGACCGAGCAGCCCACCAGCTCCAGTACGGCGTCGACACCGTCGGGCATCAGTTCGCGCACCTGGTCGGCGATGGTGCCGTTGTCCACGAGGGGATGGTCGACGCCCGCCTCCCGCAGTTGCCCGACTCTCTGTGGGCCGCGGGTGGTGGACAGGACGGTGGCTCCGAGGTCCTTCGCGATCGTGGCCGCGCTCAGCCCGACCGTGGACGTGCCGCCGCGGATCAGCAGCGTCTGCCCGGCCTTGAGGTCCAGGCCGGTGGTCAGCGATCCGTAGGCGGTCTGGAACATCTCCGGAAGCGCGCCCAGGACCTCCCACGGCAGGGCGGTCTCGAACGGGATGACCTGCGCCGCGGGGACGGTCACATACTGGGCGTACGCGCCGTCGTACGAGCGGCCCATGCCGCCCATCATCGTGGCCACCTGCTGTCCCGGCCTCAGCCCGCTGTCCTCGTCGGCCTCATCGACCACGCCGACGCCCTCGATGCCGGGGATGCGCGGGTAGGTGACCTCCGCGTCCGACTCGCCCTTGCGGGTGGTGACTTCGGACTCGTTGACGCCGAACGCCTTCACCCGGATCCGCACCCAGCCGGGCTTGCGGACGGGCACCGGCACATCCTTGATCTCCAGTGCGTCGAGGCCGCCGGGCCGGGTGACGACGACGGCCCGCATCGTCGCCGGTGCGGCGCCATCGGCTGCTGTCGGTTGGCTCATACCGAGCTCCTTGTCGTATTCGCCGCCGGATGGGAAGGCGGAGCCGGGGCTCCGGGCGCGGATACCGGGGTGATCAGCCCGTGGCGGCCCTGCGCGGTTGCGAATCTGGCTATCGCCCGGTGGCCGTCAGGGGCGGTCGATGTTCTCCCAGAGGTCGAGGGCCGCCTGATAGTGGGCGGTGGCCTCGAAGGGCGGGTTGCCGACACTTTCCGAGGTGGGCCGGTCTGTGACGGCGGGCCACATACGGGTCTGCTCGCCGGTGGCGAAGTCGAGGACGATGTCGCGGATACGCGTGTCACGCTCGGCCTGCACGGGGCTGCGGCCCGGCTTGTCCTGGCCGACCAGGGCGTACATCTCAGTGCCGTGTACGGCGGGTGCACCCTCGGCAGGCCCGATCATGAGGAGATGGGCGTTGCCGCCCGCGGCGGCGTGGGCCAGGGCGGCGCGGGCTGCGGGGAGCCCGAAGATGTAGTCCGACAGGAACGCGGCGCGGACCTCGGCAGGAGTGCGGCCACCCTGGTCGTAGGCGTCGACGATCTTCTTGGCGCGGGAGCGGGGAATGCGCCACCCCACGACCTCGTCGACGATGCGGTCGACGGTGCGCGGGTCGAACCGGTCGAGGTCGTTCGCCACCCACCAGCCCATGTCGTCACTGGCCATGCTCAGCAGCACGTCGACATCACGGTGTGCGCCCGAGGCGAGTTCGTCCATGGGGTGGGCGTGCAGCACCGCGCCGGGCTGTCGGGTGTCCAGGACGACGCCGAGGCTCTTGCTGTCCATTCCGCCACGGGCTCCGAGGTCCGTCGGGGTGACCTTGTGCAGGGCGGCCACCAGGGAAGCCGTGTCAAGGTCGAGCAGCTTCTCGGGGTTGTCCGCGACGCCGAGTTCGGTGACGAACCGGTGCGCGAGTTCCTCGGCCCACCAGGTCGGCTGGAGACGCGAGGGCCCGGCGGAGAACCCGGCCAGACGCCGGTACAGGCCGCCCGCGGAGGCGGCGCCGAGCAGCCCGAAGGTGGCATAGGCGCCGCCGCTGTGGCCGTAGACGGTGACGTTGTCGGGGTCACCGCCGAAGTGGGCGATGTTCTGCTTGATCCAGGTCAGCGCGGCTATGACGTCCTGCAGACAGAGGTTGCTGGCTTCGGCGAGCCGCCCGCCGTACTGCGAGAGCGAGAGCGCACCCAGCGCGCCGAGCCGGTAGTTGACCGACACGCTCACCACTCGCCCCGTCGCGGCGAGACCGGAGGCGTTGGAAGTGATCTGGGTGTTCGCGCCGTACTCGAATCCGCCGCCGTGGATGTACACGGTCACCGGGAGCGCCTTGTCGGCCGGCTGCTCGGGGGCCCACACGTTCAGGTTGAGGCAGTCCTCGCCCATCCCGCTGTCCGCTTCGAGCCAGTCGCCGCTGTCGGGCTGGACAGAGACGACACCCTTGCGGTCATAGGGGCGGTCGGGATCGAAGTCCGCGACCACGGGGCGGCGATACCGCTCGGCGGTGGCGTACGGGATTCCCCACCAGGACCGCACCCCTGGTGCAGTCGGAGCCTTGGGAGCGGAGGCGGTCATGGCACGTCCTTCCAGCGCGGTTCGGGTATTCGCGCGGTGCTTCGGCGGCTGATTGCTCGCGGTGACGTCTCCCATCGTTTCCCGGCATCCGACAAAACGCCCGGCGGGCGGCGGTCACCCGGTGGTCATCAGGTGACACTTCGGCAACAAGGTCTCGGTGCAGGCCATGATTCGGGGCGCAGAAGGCCGGCGTTCATCACGAACCTCGCCCGGCTCGCGATCGCGGTCCGCGTCGACGTCGTACTGTCCAAATCCCGCGATCCCCAGACCCTGGCAGAGACGGTGGCCGAGCACGGCCAGCGAGCCCGCGCCGCGACACCCGAGGACGCGGCCCGCACCGGTGACTGGGTGGTGGTGAGCATCCCGCCGGCTCCCTACCTGGAGCTTCCCGCCGCCGCGTTCTCGGGCAAGGTCGTGCTCAACATCGGAGCGTCCGTGACGCGCCGTACGAGGAACCCGAGGACGGCCGCGCCGGCCTCGTCGAGCCACGGCGCGTCGTCGGGGGGCATCAGCAGCCCGCGCTCGGCGGCCCTGGGCAGCGGACCACGTCCCGCCTGAGCGTTAGCCGTCGCTGCCCCGGAAGGAACGAGATGAGCAGGAAGACCGGCGGCTGTTTGTGCGGGAGCCATCCAGCCCGTCCGCTCCCGCCCGGCCTGTCGGTCTCTCTGGGTCGTTTCCAGTACGGGCCGTTTCCGCGTCCCAACTCGGACCGCACCCCATTCGGGCTGCCTCCGCGCCTACCCACCGACCCGGCCGAGCCGCCGACCCGAAGGCCCCCGGGCAGCACTCCCGAATCCTCGTGTCCAGCCAGCGTCCAGAATCCGGCGCCCAAGCCTCGTACACGCCACCCGCGGAAACCTGCCCCATCACCGGAACACAACATCTGCGCAGGTGAGAGCGATGTGAACTAACCCCGACCACAGCGGAGCCGAACTCACGCGCAGCGGATTCAGTCCGTTCAGGCAAAGTTGACGATCCGACAGGACAAAATGAACGTTTCCGCAGGTCAGAGACCTGCACAAGTGGGGCGGGTGGGACTCGAACCCACGGCCGACGGATTATGAGTCCGCTGCTCTAACCGGCTGAGCTACCGCCCCGTCACGGCGCGTCGCGCACATTTGTGCGCGCCGTCTGCCGCAGCATAGCCGCTCATACGATCTCCTGCTTCGGATGGTCGACTTCGCCTGCCCTCAAGGACCCCACCAGCGGCTCCGCGGTTCCGGCGGACATGAAAAAGGACCCCGTCGGGGTCCTCTTCAGGCTGCTCCCCCGACTGGACTCGAACCAGTAACCTGCCGGTTAACAGCCGGCTGCTCTGCCAATTGAGCTACGGAGGACCGAGCTCCCCCGACTGGACTCGAACCAGTAACCTGCCGGTTAACAGCCGGCTGCTCTGCCAATTGAGCTACGGAGGAATGCCTCGTTGCATCGAACGTACCTACCTGGGTATCCGCCAGGGGGCGCTCGCTCGCTGCGACACATACATTAGCGCAAGCAGGGGGGTGCTCCGCCAATCAGTACCTCGTGGCGGGGAAGAGCAGTACAGGAACATGGGCAGGACAAGGGCAGGACAAGGTCCGACGCAGACGGAAGGGAAGGTGGCCGCCATGCGCTACCGGCTCACGTTCGTCGCCGGGGTCGTTCTGGGCTACGTGCTGGGCACGCGGGCCGGGCGCGAGCGGTACGAGCAGTTGAAGAAGTCCGCCCGCCAGGTCGCCGAGAACCCCGCGGTGCGCAACACCGCCGAATCGGCCGCCCAGCAGGGACGCGCCTTCGCGGGCAAGGCGTACCACGTGGTGAGCGACAAGGTCGGGGACGTGCACATGCCCGACTCGGTCACCTCACGGGTCCGGTCGCTGCGTGAACGCAACACGAACGGCGGCGGCACGGACGACTGGGGGACCAGTAACACCTAGCCACATCCGGTGCCCGGTGCACCGGCACGCGGTACCCAGTGACGCCAAGGGCCGCGGCAGCGCGAAGAGCCCTGGGGCCGCGCCGCCGGGGCCCTCCGGCCGTGCTGTCCCACGCCGGGCGGGCTCCGTCCCGTGGGGCAGCCCCACCTCCTTCCGTACGGCAGAATTTCCGCCATGGGGATAGTCGCCGGGCTGGACAGTTCGCCCGATTTCACTCGTATCGTCGTCTGCGACACGGACACCGGGGCCGTGCTCAGGCAGGGGTATGCCCCGCATCCGCTGGAGAAGACGGAGCGCGGCGGCCGTCCCTCCGACGTCGACCCGCAGGCGTGGCTGCTTTCCCTCGGCGAGGCGGCCACCGGCGGACTGCTGGAGGGTGTGCAGGCGATCGGTGTCTCCGCACAGCAGAACGGGCTGGTCGCCCTGGACGCGCAGGGCAACACCGTGCGTCCGGCGATGGTCGGCGGTGACAAGCGGACGCAGGTCGCCGCCGCCGATCTCGTCGACGCGCTCGGCGGGCGGCAGGCCTGGGCGGAGGCCGTGGGGTGCGTACCGCAGGCCGCTCAGCCGGTGACCAAGCTGCGCTGGCTCGCCCGCACCGATCCCGACGCCGCCCTGCGCACGGCCGTGCTGATGCAGGCCCACGACTGGCTCGTGTGGCAGTTGCTCGGGCGGCCGGTACGGAGAACGACCGATCGAGGCGGGGCCTCCGGTACCGGGTACTGGTCGGCCGCCACTGGCACGTACCGCACCGACTTCGTCGAGCTCGCGCTCGGCCATCAGGCCATGCTGCCGGAGGTGCTCGGGCCGTCCGACGCGGCGGGTACGACACCGGAGGGGCTCCTCATCTCCGCCGGGACCGGCGAGACCATGGCCGCCGCCTTCGGGCTGGGGATCGGACGCGGTGACGCGGTCGTGTCGCTGGGCGCCTCGGGGTCCGTGATGGCGGTGCACACGGAGGCCCTCGTCGACTCCAGCGGGATGATCACGTCCCTGGCCGACGCGACGGGCATGCACCTGCCCGTGGTGACGACGCTGAACGCCGTACGGACTCTGCGCGGTACCGCCGAGATGCTGGGCGTGCCCGATCTGGAGGGGCTGTCCGACCTGGCGATGAAGTCGACGCCGGGCTCGCACGGCCTGGTGATGCTGCCGTATCTGGAGGGCGAGCGGACGCCGAACCTGCCGCACACCGCCGGGACCCTGACCGGGCTGCGGCGGGAGGCGATGAAGCCCGAGCACCTGGCGCGGGCCGCGTTCGAGGGCATGCTGTGCGGGCTCGCGGACGCGCTGGACGTGCTGCGCGGCCGAGGGGTCGACGTACGGCGGATCTTCCTGCTGGGCGGGGCGGCGGAGCTGCCGGCCGTGCAGGCGGCGGCGCCCGCGCTGTTCGGCGTGCAGGTGGTCGTGCCGCAGTCCGGTGACTACGCGGCGATCGGCGCGGCACGGCAGGCGGCCTGGGCGCTCGGCGTCTCCCAGGGCACGCTCGACCCGCGCAACCCGCCGCCCTGGCAGGGCGCGTCCGCGCAGTACCTGGAGCCGGGAGAGGACCTGGCCGTGGGCCAGGCCGTGCGGCAGCAGTACGTGTCGGTGCGGGAGCAGACGCACCCCGGGGCGTTCCGCGTGTAGGTCCCGTTCTGGACATACGTCCCGTTGGCGCACATCTCCGGACTCGTACCCGCCCCCTTCCCGACCGGACCATGGGCCACTCTTGGGTTAATTGGTTGGGGTAACGCAGGTGGAGTGTCCGACGATGGTGGGTGGTGCATCCATCCCCGTCTTCGACCGAGAGATCTCGCGTGCTCATACGACTACTACGGACCCACCTCAGTCCGTACAAGAAACCCATCGCTTTACTGGTGCTGCTGCAGTTCGTGCAGACGTGCGCCACCCTCTACCTGCCGACTCTCAACGCGGACATCATCGACGACGGCGTCGTGAAGGGGGACACGGGCTACATCCTGTCCTTCGGCGCGCTGATGATCGGGGTGTCGCTGGCGCAGGTCGTCTGCAACATGGGGGCCGTGTACTACGGCGCCCGTACGGCGTCTGCGGTCGGCCGGGACATCCGGGCCGCCGTCTTCGACCGGGTGCAGTCGTTCTCGGCGCGTGAGGTCGGTCACTTCGGTGCGCCCTCGCTGATCACGCGGACGACGAACGACGTGCAGCAGGTGCAGATGCTCACCCTGATGACGTTCACGCTGCTGGTGTCGGCGCCGATCATGTGTGTGGGCGGCATCGTGCTGGCGCTCGGGCTGGATGTGCCGCTGTCGGGCGTGCTGCTGGCCGTCGTGCCGGTGCTCGGCATCTCGGTCAGCCTCATCGTGCGCCGTCTGCGCCCCCTGTTCCGTTCCATGCAGGAGCGGCTCGACACCGTGAACCGGGTGCTGCGCGAGCAGATCACCGGCAACCGGGTGATCCGTGCCTTCGTGCGGGACGAGTACGAGAAGGACCGCTTCCGGGGCGCGAACGCCGACCTCACGGAGGTCTCGCTCGGAACCGGGCGGATGCTCGCTCTGATGTTCCCCATCGTCATGACGGTGGTGAACCTGTCGTCGATCGCGGTGGTGTGGTTCGGCGCGCACCGCATCGACAGCGGCGGGATGGAGATCGGCGCGCTGACCGCGTTCCTCGCCTACCTCATGCAGATCGTCATGTCCGTGATGATGGCCACCTTCATGTTCATGATGGTGCCGCGCGCGGAGGTCTGCGCCGAGCGCATCCAGGAGGTCCTCGGCACCGAGAGCAGTGTCGTGCCGCCCTCCGCGCCCGTGAGTGAGCTGCGGCGGCACGGGACGCTGGAGATCCGGGGCGGCGGCTTCCGTTACCCCGGTGCCGAGGAGCCGGTGCTCAGGTCCATCGACCTGCTGGCACGGCCGGGCGAGACGACCGCCGTCATCGGGTCCACGGGCAGCGGCAAGTCCACGCTGCTCGGGCTGGTGCCCCGTCTGTTCGACGCCACCGAGGGCGAGGTCCTCGTGGACGGCGTGGACGTCACGACCCTCGATCCGAAACTGCTGGCGAAGACGGTCGGGCTGGTGCCGCAGAAGCCGTACCTGTTCGCCGGCACGGTCGCCACCAACCTCCGGTACGGCAACCCGGACGCGACCGACGAGGAGCTGTGGCACGCGCTGGAGGTGGCGCAGGCCAAGGAGTTCGTGGAGGGCCTGGAGAACGGGCTGGACTCCCCCATCGCGCAGGGCGGGGCGAACGTGTCGGGCGGTCAGCGCCAGCGGCTCGCCATCGCCCGGACGCTGGTCCAGCGACCGGAGATCTACCTGTTCGACGACTCGTTCTCGGCGCTCGACTACAAGACAGACGCTCTGCTGCGGTCGGCTCTGTCTCTGGAGACCGCCGAGGCGACCGTCGTGATCGTCGCCCAGCGCGTGTCGACGATCCGGGACGCCGACCGGATCATCGTCCTCGACGAGGGCCTCGTCGTCGGCACGGGCCGCCATCACGAGCTCATGGCCGGCAACGAGACGTACCGGGAGATCGTCCTCTCCCAGCTCACGGAAGCGGAGGCTGCCTGATGGCCGGTCCGATGGGACGGATGATGGCCGGGGGCGGCCCCGATCAGCACTCCATGGACTTCAAGGCGTCCGGGAAGCGGCTGCTCGCCCAGTTCAAGCCCGAGAAGGCCACGATGTACGCGATGCTCGCGTGCACCGTGCTCAGCGTCGGGCTGTCGGTACTGGGCCCGTGGATCCTCGGCAAGGCGACGGACCTGGTGTTCGCCGGGGTCATCGGCCGTCAGATGCCCGAAGGGGCCACGAAGGCCGAGGTGCTCGCGTCCATGCGGCAGCGCGGGGAGGGCGCTGTCGCCGACATGCTCCAGGGCACGGACTTCACACCCGGCAAGGGCATCGACTTCACCGGCGTCGGGCACGTCCTGCTGATCGCGCTCGCCGTCTTCATGGTGGCCGGTCTGCTGATGGCGGTGTCGACCCGGCTGTCCAACCGGGCGATCAACCACACCGTGGCCCGGATGCGCCAGGATCTCCAGTCCAAGCTGTCGCGGCTGCCGCTGTCGTACTTCGACCAGCGGCAGCGCGGTGAGGTGCTCAGCCGCGCCACCAACGACATCGACAACATCGGCCAGACGCTCCAGCAGTCGATGGGGCAGCTCGTCAACTCGCTCCTCACGATCGTGGGCGTGCTGGTGATGATGTTCTGGGTGTCGCCGCTGCTGGCGCTGGTCGCGCTGGTGACCGTGCCGCTGTCGTTCGTGATCGCCACCCGGGTCGGCAAGCGGTCGCAGCCACACTTCGTGCAGCAGTGGCGGACCACGGGCAAGCTCAACGCGCACATCGAGGAGATGTACACCGGGCACACCCTGGTGAAGGTGTTCGGACGCCAGGAGGAGTCGGCGAAGCAGTTCGCCGAGGAGAACGAGCGGCTGTACGAGGCCGGATTCAAGGCGCAGTTCAACAGCGGGGTCATGCAGCCGCTGATGTTCTTCGTATCGAACATCAACTATGTGCTGGTGGCCGTGGTGGGTGGCCTGCGGGTCGCCTCGGGCGCGCTGTCGATCGGTGACGTGCAGGCCTTCATCCAGTACTCACGGCAGTTCTCCATGCCGCTGACGCAGGTGGCGTCGATGGCGAACCTGGTGCAGTCGGGTGTCGCCTCGGCCGAACGCGTCTTCGAGCTGCTGGACGCGGAGGAGCAGGAGGCGGACCCCCAGCCCGGCGCGCGGCCGGAGGAGCTGCGCGGGCGGGTGGCGCTGGAGGGCGTCTCCTTCCGGTACGACCCGGAGAAGCCGCTCATCGATGACCTGTCGCTGAAGGTGGAGCCGGGGCACACGGTGGCGATCGTGGGCCCGACGGGTGCGGGGAAAACGACGCTCGTGAACCTGCTGATGCGCTTCTACGAGGTCACGGGCGGCCGCATCACGCTGGACGGTGTCGACATCGCCTCGATGTCCCGCGACGAACTGCGGGCCGGGATCGGGATGGTCCTCCAGGACACGTGGCTGTTCGGCGGCACGATCGCGGAGAACATCGCGTACGGGGCCTCGCGGAAGGTGACCCGTGGGGAGATCGAGGAGGCGGCGCGCGCCGCGCACGCGGACCGGTTCATCCGTACGTTGCCCGAGGGGTACGACACGGTGATCGACGACGACGGGGCGGGGGTGAGCGCGGGTGAGAAGCAGCTCATCACGATCGCTCGGGCGTTCCTGTCCGATCCTGTGATCCTCGTGCTGGACGAGGCGACGAGTTCGGTCGACACGCGTACGGAGGTGCTGATCCAGAAGGCGATGGCGAAGCTCGCGCACGGGCGCACGTCGTTCGTGATCGCGCATCGGCTGTCGACGATCCGGGACGCCGACACGATTCTCGTCATGGAGAACGGTTCGATCGTCGAACAGGGTGCCCATGAGGAGCTGTTGACGGCGGACGGGGCGTACGCCCGGCTGTACCAGGCCCAGTTCGCGCAGGCGGTGGCGGAGGTGGACTGAGGGAGTGGGGGCCGGTTGAGGGTGCGGCGGGGGTGGGGTGCGGGGGTTTTCCCCGCCCCGCCGCCCGGTTTTCAGGGGCGCGGGGACCTCGCGCGACCAGCCACACCCGACCCGCGCCCAACCAACCCACCCCACCCGGTCAGTCCAAGTAACCTCGCAGCTGGTCCGCGAAGGCGTGGTCCCGGAGTTTGTTCAGGGTCTTCGACTCGATCTGGCGGATGCGTTCCCTCGTGACGCCGAAGATGCGGCCTATCTCCTCCAGGGTCCGTGGACGGCCGTCCGCGAGGCCGTAGCGGAGCTGCACGACCTTCCGTTCACGCTCGCCCAGCGTCGACAGCACCGCTTCCAGGTGCTCCCTAAGGAGAAGGAAGGCGGCCGACTCCACCGGACTCGTCGCGTCGCCGTCCTCGATCAGGTCGCCGAGCGCCACGTCGTCCTCCTCGCCCACGGGGGCGTGGAGGGAGACGGGTTCCTGGGCGAGGCGGAGGACCTCGCTGACGCGCTCGCTGGGGAGGTCGAGGTGGGTCGCCACCTCTTCGGGAGTCGGTTCGTAGCCGCGCTCCTGGAGCATGCGGCGCTGCACCCGCACCACCCGGTTGATCAGTTCGACCACGTGTACGGGGACGCGGATCGTGCGGGCCTGGTCCGCCAGGGCCCGGGACATGGCCTGGCGGATCCACCAGGTGGCGTAGGTCGAGAACTTGTAGCCCCTGGCGTAGTCGAACTTCTCGACCGCCCTGATCAGGCCCAGGTTTCCCTCCTGCACCAGGTCCAGCATCGTCAGCCCGCGCCCGATGTAACGCTTCGCCACCGACACGACCAGCCGCAGGTTCGCCTCGATCAGCCGCCGCTTGGCCATCCGGCCCATCACGACCAGCCTGTCCAGGTCGAGGGCCAGCTCGGTGTCCAGGTCGGGGGCGTTGCCGAGCTTCTCCTCGGCGAACAGGCCGGCCTCCACCCTGCGGGCCAGCTCGACCTCCTCGGCGGCCGTGAGCAGCGGTATGCGGCCGATCTCCCGCAGATACTGGCGGAACAGGTCCGAGGAGGGCCCGGCGGTGTCGGTGCGCCCGCGCGGCGGCTCCACGGGCTCCAGGGCTTCCACGGCCGTTTCCGCCGTTTCCGCCGTTTCCGCCGTTTCCGCTGTCTCCACGGCGACCGCAGGCGGCTCGTCGAACTCCGGCGGGCTCTCCGGCGCCGCCTCGGGGTGGTGCGCGGCCCGGCTCTGCGCAGGCATCGCCGTGATGACGGCGGCCTCCACGTCGGGCTCCGTACTGTCCGTACTGGCCGTACTGTTCTCGTTCTGTGTGAGGGTCTGGGTCTGCACGGGGGCGACCTCCAGGAATGTCGCTGCTGAAGCATGCGGCAGCGGTACGTCGGGGATGGCGACGGCCTCACCGCCGTCCATCCCGTAGTCATTGAGCGGAACCGCGGGGGTCTCGGACCCACCGGGGGCGGGCCGGCCGCGCTCCGAGGACTCAGGCACCGGAACCCAGTGTGGAGTACGACACATCGCCGCCACGAGGGGCGTGCGATGACTTTTTGCGTCCGGTCCGTGACCGCGCGGTTACCCTGACGGACGAGTGCGCTGCTGAGAGGGCGCTAAACAGCTTGAAGGGCGTACGGGATTGGCATGTGCGCCTGGGAGCTGCACGGCTTCGGCGGACGCCCAGCAGCCCCTCAGAGCGCTTCCGCTCCTCGCTCCCGCAGCGCCTGGTCGTACTGCTGGAGGACCCACAGCTCGTTCTGCACGGAGGCGAACTGGGCCGGGTCGGCGTGGTGCCCGAGGCGGGCCAGGGCGCCCTGCACGTCACGGACGCGGCGCTCCACGGCACGCCTGCGGACGGTGACCAACTGCTCGCCCGCGTACACCTCGTCGACCGACTTGCGCATGATGGCCTCGACCGCGAGCTCGGTCACCATGGCCCGCACGGCGTCGTCCGGCGCGACCTCACGCACCCTGATCAGGTACTCCTGCGGGTCCTGTGTGCCGTAGTCGGCGCCGCCCGCGTCCATGATGGCGTGACGCACGGCCGCGTACGGCGCCGCGGTGAACTCGTCCACTCCGTACGCGTCGAACGCCGGGGAGACCAACTCCGGGCGCTGCAGGGCCAGTTTCAACAGCTCCCGCTCGGTGGCGTAGACGGGGTTGCGGAGGGTGAGCGCGGGGCCGCTCATGGCCGGGCGGGGGGCCGCCTCGTAACTCTGGGGCGTTCGGGACGCCGGCGCGGGCGCTCTGCCGCCGCGCTCCCGGGCCCAGCGCGCGAGCTGCGCCACGCGCTTGACCACGAACTGCGTGTCGAGGATGCCGACCATGCCCGCGAGCTGCACCGCGACCTCGTGCTGGGCGCCGCTGTTCTTGATGCGGGCGACGACCGGCGCCGCCTCGTCGAGGGCGGCGGCGCGTCCCGCCGGGGTTTCCAGGTCGTAGCGCGCCACGATCTGGCGCAGCGCGAACTCGAAGAGCGGGGTGCGCGGTTCGGTCAGCTCCGCCACCGCCTCGTCGCCCTTCGCCAGCCGCAGCTCGCAGGGGTCCATGCCGTCGGGCGCGATGGCGATGTACGTCTCGGCGGCGAACTTCTGGTCGTCCTCGAAGGCGCGCAGGGCCGCCTTCTGGCCGGCCGCGTCGCCGTCGAAGGTGAAGATGACCCGCGCGCTGCCGTTGTCCATGAGGAGGCGCCTGAGGATCTTGATGTGCTCGCCGCCGAAGGCCGTGCCACAGGTCGCTATGGCTGTGGTGACGCCCGCGAGGTGGCAGGCCATGACGTCCGTGTAGCCCTCGACGACCACCGCGCGGCTGGACTTGGCGATGTCCTTCTTCGCGAGGTCGATGCCGTACAGGACCTGGGACTTCCTGTAGATGGCCGTGTCGGGGGTGTTGAGGTACTTGGGTCCGTTGTCCGCCTCGTACAGCTTCCTCGCGCCGAAGCCGACCACGTCGCCGCCGATGTCGCGGATGGGCCACATCAGGCGCCCGCGGAAGCGGTCGATGGGGCCGCGGCGGCCCTCCTGCGACAGGCCGGAGAGCATCAGCTCCTTGTCGGTGAAGCCCTTGCCGCGGAGGTAGCGCGTGAGGTGGTCCCAGCCCTGGGGGCTGTAGCCGACGCCGAAGTGGACGGCGGCGGCCTGGTCGAAGCCGCGCTCGGCGAGGAAGATCCGGCCGGTGTCGGCCTCGGGGCTCGTGGCGAGCTGCTCGGCGTACCACTCGGCGGCGATCTTGTGCGCCTCGACCAGGCGGATGCGCTCGCCGCGCTGGTGGGACGGGTTGTACCCGCCCTCCTCGTACCGCAGGGTGATGCCGGCCTGCCCCGCGAGGCGCTCGACCGACTCCGAGAAGGAGAGGTGGTCCACCTTCATCACGAAGGTGATGGTGTCGCCGCCCTCCTGGCAGCCGAAGCAGTGGAAGAGTCCCTTGCTCGGGCTGACCTGGAAGGACGGCGACTTCTCGTCATGGAAGGGACACAGGCCCTTCAGGTTGCCCCCGCCCGCGTTACGCAGCTGGAGATACTCGGACACCACGGCGTCGATCGGAACCGCGTCCCGAACCGCCTTCACGTCCTCGTCATTGATCCGTCCTGCCACGCGTGAATTCTACGGTGGAGGACTGACAGGTCTGGGGCACCGGGAGTAGCCCCTCAAGGGGCGCGGGGAACTGCGCGACCAGCCACGCACGGACGCGCAGACGCCCGACAACAGCAACCAGGCAGACGAGTCCGCCCGGCCAGCCCCCGGAGGGAAACGGCAGCCCCCTAGGCGAGCAGGCTCTCCAACGAAACACGCGGGTCCGCCAGCGCCTCCACATCCACCGACGACCTCCCCCGGATGAGGGACTGAATCGGCCCAGTGACATCCCACACGTTCACGTTCATCCCGGCGAGCACCCTGCCCTCCTTCAGCCAGAACGCGATGAACTCCCGCTTCCCCGCGTCCCCGCGGATCACCACCTGGTCGTACGACCCGGGCGGCGCCCATCCGGAGTACTCCATCCCCAGGTCGTACTGGTCGGAGAAGAAGTACGGCACCCGGTCGTACGTGACGTCCTGCCCGAGCATCGCCTTCGCCGCCGCGGGCCCGCCGTTGAGCGCGTTCGCCCAGTGCTCCACCCGCAGCCGCGTGTCGAACAGGGCGTGGGGGAAGGAGACGACGTCACCGGCCGCGTAGACATGGGGATCGGACGTACGCAGCCGCTCGTCCACGACGATGCCCCCACCGTGCGCACGGCTCGCCACCTCCAGCCCCGCCGCCTCCGCGAGAGCGACCCGCGGGGCGGCACCGATGGCCGCGAGGACGTCGTGCGCCGGATGCTCCTCCCCCGTGTCCGTGCGCGCGGCCAGCACCATGCCGTCCTGGCCCACGATCTCGGTGAGCCGCGCGCCGAAGTGGAAGCGGACGCCGTGCTCACGGTGCAGATCGGCGAACAGGCCCCCGAGCTCCGGGCCGAGCACGCTGTGCAGCGGGGTCGGCGAGGGCGCGACGATCGTGACCTCCGCGCCGTACTGGCGGGCGGCGGCCGCGACCTCCAGGCCGATCCAGCCGGCGCCCGCGATCACGAGGTGGCCGTTGTCGCGGCCGAGCGCGGTGAGGACGCCCTTGAGGCGCTCGGCGTGGGCGAGGCGGCGCAGGTGGTGGACGCCGGCGAGGTCCGTGCCGGGGATGTCGAGGCGGCGCGGCTCGGCGCCGGTCGCGAGCAGCAGCTTGTCGTAGTGGACGAGGGTGCCGTCGTCGCCGAAACGGACGGTCCGCGCGGCACGGTCGACGGCGTCGACGGTCTGGCCGAGGTGCAGCTCGACGTCGTTCTGCGCGTACCAGGAGGGCTCGTGGACGAAGACGCTGTCGCGCTCCTCCTTGCCCAGCAGATAGCCCTTGGACAGGGGCGGGCGCTCGTACGGGTGGTCGCGTTCGTCGCAGATCAGTATCACGCGGCCGGTGAAGCCCTCCGTCCGGAGCGTCTCGGCCGCCTTGGCGCCGGCCAGGCCTCCTCCGACGATGACGAATGTCTGATCCGCGTCGACCACTTGTTGCCTCCTGCCGGGGTCCGGGGGTGTCCCCCGGATGAACATTGAGCCAGTTGAACATTGCGGATGTCGCCCACATGCGAGCGTCCCGCACGGAGCGTGATGCGGGAAGAGGGAGTGGCCCGATCAGGCCACGCAGGGTCACGCCTGTCCCCCTCCAGGGTCACTCGTGTCACATGTGCCCGGTGAGTCTCGCGTGCGACGTGCGCGCCGAGGCGTCGGTGAGAGAAGCGATCTGATCCACGATCACACGCTTACGGGCACGGTCGTCCGCGGCCTCGTCGAACAGGGCACGGAACTGGGGTTCGAGTCCGTCCGGCGCGCGGGCGGTGAGCGCCTCGGCGAGCTCGGCGACGACGATCCGCTGGTCGGCGCGGAGCCGCTCCTGCTCGGCGCGCTGCATGACGTACCGGTCGGCGACGGCCTTGAGCACGGCGCATTCCAGTCGGGCCTCGCGCGGGACGACCAGCTCGGCCGCGTACCGCGTGAGCCGTCCGCCGCCGTACGCCGCCCGGGTCGCGCCCTCGGCGGCCAGACAGAAGCGGCCGATGAGCTGGCTGGTGGCGTCCTTGAGCCGGGCCTGCGCCACGGCCGTTCCGTCGTAGCCGTGCGGCCACCACTCCTGGTCGAGGAGGCGGTCGAGGGCCTCGGCGAGTTCGGCGGGGTCGGTCCCGGCGGGGACGTACCGGCCGAGGGCGACGGCGAAGACGGTCCGCCGTTCGGGCTCGGCGTGCAGAGCGCCCGGGGCGATGTGGCCCGCGTGCAGGCCGTCCTCGAAGTCGTGCACCGAGTACGCCACGTCGTCCGACCAGTCCATGACCTGGGCCTCGAAGCAGGTGCGGTCCTCCGGGGCGCCCTTGCGGATCCAGTCGAAGACCGGCCGGTCGTCCTCGTAGACACCGAACTTCGGGGAGGCGGGGTCGGTGGGGTGACCGCCACGCGGCCAGGGGTACTTGGTGGCGGCGTCGAGGGCGGCGCGGGTGAGGTTGAGGCCGACGCTGACGAGGTCTCCGGACGCCGGGTCGGTCACGAAGCGCTTGGGTTCGATGCGGGCCAGCAGGCGCAGGGACTGGGCGTTGCCCTCGAAGCCGCCGCAGTCCTCCGCGAACTCGTTCAGCGCCTGTTCGCCGTTGTGGCCGAAGGGCGGGTGACCGAGGTCGTGGGAGAGGCAGGCGGCCTCGACGAGGTCGGGGTCGCAGCCGAGGGCGGCACCGAGCTCACGGCCGACCTGGGCGCACTCCAGGGAGTGGGTGAGGCGGGTGCGGGGGCTCGCGTCCCAGGCCGGGCTCCGGGTGCCCGGTGTGACGACCTGGGTCTTGCCTGCCAGGCGGCGCAGTGCCGCGGAGTGCAGCACGCGCGCGCGGTCGCGCTGGAAGGCGGTGCGGCCGGGGCGTTTGTCGGGCTCGGCGGCCCACCGGTCGACCGACGTCGGGTCGTAGCCGGGGGGTGAGGCGTGGTTCCGGTACGGCTGGGCTGCGGCGGGTGCGGTGCCTTCCATGTCTTGACAGTAAGCGTCGGCGGTACGGGTTGGGGGGCTGCGGCTCGTTGTGTCTTGCCGCGCGGTTCCTCCCGTTGCCGTGGCCGGTCAGGCCGACGCCAGTGCCGGTTCTGTCGTGGCCGCCGGGACCCTCGCCGCCTCGTCGTAGCGGTGCAGGACCAGGCGGGCCATCGCCGGGTGGGCTCCGAGCGGGCCTGCGGCGATCCAGGGGGCCGCGTCGGCGCACTCGGTGGCGAAGCGGCCGGGGGCGGTGAAGTAGGAGGCGACGGCGACCCGGTGGCGGCCGCGTTCGGCGAAGGCACGGACGGCCTGCGGGACGGTGGGCGCGGCGGCGGAGGCGTACGCGGGGACGACCGGGACTCCGAGACGTTCGGCGAGGAGCTCTGCGGTCCGGCGGGCGTCCACGGCGGCGTCGGGGTCGCGGGAACCGGCGGCGGCGAGTACGACCCCGGTGGACCGGCGCTCGGCCTCGGACGACGGCGTCTGCCAGCCGGCCTCGACGAGCCGCTCGTACAGGGTGTCCACGAGCAGCGAGTGCGGGCCCAGGGGTGTGGCGAACCGGGCGCGGACCCGGGAGGCGGCCGCCATCTGGGGGATGTCCTGCTTGACGTGGTAGCCGCGGCTGAGGAGCAGGGGCACCAGGATTGCCTCCTGGTCGCCGAGGGCGGCGAGGGTGTCCGGGAGCAGGGGCTCGTTGAGCTCGATGTGCCCGAGGTGCACGGGCAGGCCGGGCCTCAGCTCGCGGACGCGGTCCACGAGGGCGTGCACGGTGGCGAGGGTGCGCGGGTCGCGGCTGCCGTGCGCCACGAGGACGAGGGCGGGTCGTCCCGGGGCGGGCGGTGTGGGGCGCCGGGCCCCGTCGAACGAGACGAGGCTGAGCTGGCTGGCGAGCTGACTGCTGATCCGGTTCATGATGTGCGCCGTACTGTCGAGGTGAGCGCCACGGAGCGGCTGGCCGCCGGGGCTGGGCTTGGACTCGTCGCGGGGAGCGTCCGACTTGCGCGTCGCCGTCATGAACCGATGGTCGCGGCAGGACGTTGCCGAGCCGTTGCACGGGAATGACGGGTGTTTTCCGGGGGTTCACGGTGGGGTGACCGGGCTGTGTGAGGCGCGGTGACCTGCGGGTTCGCTCTGCGGGAGTGAACGGGGTCACGTCGTGAGGGTGAACCGGATCGCTGTGGTGGGCGTCTTCGTTGGTCGAAACGGCGGGGGCTGTCGAGGGGACGGTAACCGGCCGGAAACAAAGAACTGGATCAGGGGGCTGCCGTCATGCACCTGCCGCGTCTGCCGCGCCTGCGGCGCGTGCCGCGCTTGCCGCGCTTGCCGATCCGGTGGCCGTCCGGTCTCCGCCTTCGCCGTCTGCGGCTGCCGCCTACCCGTGCCGGGCAGCGGCGGGCCGTGCAGGTGGTGATGCTGGTGTGTGTGCTGGCGCTGCTGCCGGTGACGTGGTTGTTCGTCGTGGCGGGTGATCGGCTGCGTACGACGGAGAGTGTGCCGCGGACCGACGTGGCCGTGGTGTTCGGGGCGGGGTTGTGGGACGGCGAGCCCTCGCCGTACCTCGCGCATCGGCTGGACGCGGCGGCGGAGCTGTATCGGGCGGGGCGTATCAAGGTCGTGCTCGTGACCGGGGACAACAGTCGTGAGGACTACGACGAGCCGGACGCGATGCGGGCGTATCTCACGAAGCGGGGGGTTCCTGACGCGCGGATCGTCAGTGACTACGCCGGGTTCGACACGTGGGACTCGTGTGTGCGGGCGCGGAAGATCTTCGGGGTGGATCGGGCGGTGCTGATCAGTCAGGGGTTCCACATACGGCGGGCGGTTGCTCTGTGTGAGGCGGCGGGGGTTCGGTCGTACGGGGTCGGGGTTGATGATCGGCACGATGTGACCTGGTACTACGGGGGTGTGCGGGAGATTTTCGCTGCGGGGAAGGCGGTGGTGGATGTGGTGTTCCGGCCGGATCCGCGGTTCCTGGGGCCGAGGGAGGTGGGGGTGGAGCGGGCGTTGGCGGCTGGGCGGTAGTGGGGGGCGGGTGTTTGGATTCGCCCCCGCCGCCCCTACCCGTCCCATCCCCGGGGGCTCCGCCCCCATGCCCCCGGGTGGGGGGTGTCTGGGGTACGTGGGTAGGTGCGGGTTGGGGGTGGCTGGTCGCGCAGTTCCCCGCGCCCCTGAAGGGGATGGGACGGGTAGGGGCGGCGGGGGCGAGGAAACCCCCAGGCCGGCCGGGCCCAGGGGCTTCGCCGTCAGGTCAGCGGCCGCTGAAGTCGGGCTTTCGTTTGTCCAGGAACGCGCGCATGCCCTCCTTCTGGTCCTCCGTCGCGAACAGGGCGTGGAAGACGCGGCGTTCGAAGAGGGTCCCCTCCGCGAGGCCGACCTCCAGCGCGCGGTCGACGCATTCGCGGGCCGCCCGGACGGACGGTGTGCCGTGGGAGGCGATCGTGGTGGCCGCTTCCGTGGCCGTGGACAGGACCTGGTCGTCGGGGACCACGCGCGACACCAGGCCGGAGCGTTCCGCCTCGTGCGCGTCCATCGTGCGGCCGGTGAGGATCAGGTCCAGCGCTTTCGCGCGGCCGACCAGCCGGGTCAGGCGCTGGGTGCCGCCGATCCCCGGGATCACGCCCAGCTTGATCTCGGGCTGCCCGAAGACCGCCGACTCGCCCGCGATGACGAGGTCGCACATCATCGCGAGCTCACAACCACCGCCCAGGGCGTAGCCGTTGACCGCCGCGATCCTGGGCGTGCGGAAGCCCGCGAACTCCTCCCAGCCGGCGAAGTAGTCCTCCGCCGCCATGTCCACGGCCGACTTCCCCGCCATCTCCTTGATGTCCGCCCCGGCCGCGAAGACCTTCTCCGAGCCGGTCACGACGAAGCAGCCGACCTCCGGGTCCGCGTCCAAGGGGCGCAGGGTGTCGAGGAGTTCGGTCATCAGCTCACTGCTCAGCGCGTTCAGGACGTGCGGGCGGTGGAGCCGTACCGTGATCACCCGGTCGTGGCGTTCGAGTTTGATGGTGTTCATCGAGTTCCCTTCTTCTCCGCCCGTCATGAGTCCCAGATCGCGCCGTACGCCGGTATCCCGCGCCGTTCCAGGCCGTGCACCACCTGCCATGTGAGCCTCTTGTTGGAGATGCAGATGACGGCCTCGGCGCCGAAGTCCCGGTACGCGGCGTACGCGAGGGGCACCATGTCGGGTTTGCCGTGCAGGGACGTGTCCCAGATACGGGCGTGTGGCTGGACCTCGAGGATCTCGTCGACGAGGGCGTCGCCGTAGGTCGTGCGCGGGGCGCGGGTCGCCCAGACGAGGAGGGAGGGAACCTCGGCGGCCAGCAGGTGGGGCAGGCAGGGGCCGATGCCGCTGCCCGTCGCCACGTAGACGACCTTCGTGAAGAGGGTCTCGATGTTCGCCACTCCGGCTGTCGTGATGCCTTTCACCCACACGCGTGACGGTCTGTCGTCGATGAACGCACCCGTCCAGTCGCCCGCCCGCGAAATCGTGAGCCGGAAGCCGGACTCGCCGGGGGAGGGCACGTTCGCGAACGAGTGCCATTCCCTCAGCGGGCTGCGGCTGATCGCCGTGGAGGAGCCCGCGAAGGGGGTCTCGCCGTGGTCGAAGCGGGCCAACGCCACGTGCGAGGAGGGGCGTTCGATCCGCACGGCGACCTTGCGCAGGCGCATCCAGGGCAGGGCCACGCTGAAGGTGACCACGGCCAGGACCCAGAGGCCGGCGCGTTCGCCGCTGAGGACGGTGTGCGTCCAGAACAGTGCCAGCGCCGTCCAGCCGCCGAAGCGGTGGATCTTCTCGAAGTGGTCGTGGAAGCGGGAGCGGAAGGGCGGGAGAGCGGTGCCGGTGACCACGGCCAGCAGGGCGATCAGGGTCCAGCTCACCGCCACCAGCGGGCCGCCCGCGCCCTCCGCCGTCAGCGCCACCGCCAGACCCACGAACCACAGGCTGCCCGCCAGCGCCCCGCCCACGTGCAGTCCGCCGAAGTGGTACACCTTCCCCAGCGTCCAGCGCACCTTGAGCGGCCAGGTCGTGGGAGCCCAGGTGGCCAGCCGGAAGAAGAGGTTGATGACGTACTGCTGGCGCACGAGGACCGCGAGCGCGAGGTTCGCCAGGGCCGCGTGGCCCAGGGTTCTGGTGTGCAGGGGCCAACTCGCCCACAGAAACAGCACGTTGGTCAGCAGTACGAGGGCCGCCAAGCGGTTGTAGTGCATCAGGCGCGGGTGCTTCAGGGCACGCCGGAGGGGTGAGGTGAGCGGGGGGAGGTCGACGGCGTCCTCGGTGTGTGCCGTACGCGGAGGCGAGGAGGTCATCGCGCCACCGCCGTCGGTTCCGCCGCCGTCCGCTCGGCGGGCATCCGCTCGGCCGGTCTCCGCTCGGCAGGCGTCCGTTCCTCCGCCAGCCGCAGCAGCGCCCGTTTGTCGATCTTGCCGCGGTCGGTCTCCGGGAGGGCGGCCAGCGGCAGGACGTCCGACGGCACGCAGTAGTACGGCAGGGCGGCGGCCACGGCGTCGCGTGCGGCCGACGGGTCGACCTCGGCGGGGCAGACGAAGGACACCAGGGTGCGGGCGTCGCGCTTCAGGGTGACCGCTCGGGCGCAGCCGGGGACGCGTTCCAGTACGGAGGACACGGAGTCGAGTTCGACGCGGAAGCCGCGCACCTTCACCTGGTCGTCGGTGCGGCCGAGGTGTTCGAGTTCGCCGTCGGCGGTCCACCGGCCCAGATCACGGGTGCGGAACATACGGTGGCCGCCGCCGAGGAACGGGTCGGGGGCGTACCGTTCGGCGTTCAGTTCGTCGTTGTCGAGGTAGCCCGCCGACACGCAGTCCCCGCCCGCCCACATCTCGCCGGCCTCGCCGATCGGGACCGGGCGGCGGTGGGCGTCGAGGACGTACACCGTGTTGTTGGGGGTGGGGCGGCCGATCGTCAGCAGCGGGGCGGACGGGTCGTGGCGGGACATCGTGTTCACGATCGTCGTCTCGGTGGGGCCGCAGCAGTTGTAGAACGTGGCCCGTGCCGCCCACCGGTCCGCCAGCGCGCACGGGCACGGCTCCCCCGCGACCGCCACGGTCCGTACGCGCGGGCAGCTCGCCGGGTCGATGCCGGACAGCACCGTGGGTGTGGCGACGATGACGTCCGCCGTGCGGGCCGTGGCCGCGATGTCCTTGCCGCGGATGGCGAGGGTGCCGCCGTGGGTGAGGCAGCCGAGGATCTCCCAGGCGGCCATGTCGAAGGCGACGTTGAGGAGGTGGGCGACCCGGTCGCCGGGGCGGATGCCGAGGTCGCCGGGTGCCGTGAGGAGGATGTTCGCGACGTTGCGGTGGGTGACCTTCACGCCGTTGGGCCGGCCGGTGGTGCCCGAGGTGAACAGGACGTAAGCGCCGTCGTCGGGCCGTAACGCCGCGCGTGGGCCGGGTTCGCGGGGGTTCTCGTACGGCAGCGGCTCGTCCAGTGCGATCAGGCGGTGGCCCGGCGGCAGGGGCACCCGGTCCGCGTACTCCCGCAGGGTGAGGACGACTCGGGTCGCGGCGGTGCGGACGACGTGGTCGAGCTGGGCCGGTGGTGCCAGGCCGATGTCCTGGGGGACGTAGGCGGCGCCCGCCTTGAGGGTGCCGAGCAGGCCGACGAGCATCGGGATCGAGCGGCGTACGAAGAGGCCGACGTGGTCGCCGGGGCGTACGCCCTCGCGGACCAGGCGGGCAGCGAGGGCGTCGGCGTACCGGTCGAGTTCGGCGTACGTGATCGTCGCGCCGCGGTGTTCGGCGGCGACGGCGCCGGGCGTGGCGGCGGCCCATCGTTCGACGGCGCGGTGGACGAGGGGGTCGGGGAGGGAAACGGACGGACCGCGGCCGTACGCGTGGAACAAGGCCCTGTGGTGGGGAGTGAGATGGCGCAGAGGCATGGGTGGTGACCTCCTGGCAGTTTCGTCAGACGGGTGACACGGCCGTTGGACGCGGCGGTGTGTCATGTGTGTCGAATGCCGTGCGGGTCCGAGCGATCCGGGGAAGTCCGGGCACGCGCCCGCCCTTCCCCGGAGCCGCTCAGCCGGCCGCATACGGGCAGGAGGCATGGGTCGCTCGCCCGGATGCGGGTCGTGCGCGGCCCGACTCTAAAGGCCCGTTTCTTCAACTCTCAACCAGGCGTGACCGGCCACCTACGCTACGGAATCGGCCACATGTGGTGTGTTCTGTCACAGCGGCAACTTCCGCGCCGCCCGGCGACGACTACTGATGGGTAGCTCTGTGCCGGTTGACCTGGCCGCACGTCGGGGCGCGCGTGGGGCTTCACGCCGGGTCGCGCGTCGGGCCTCACGCCGGGCCCGGCCGCGCCGGGAGGTCCCCGTCCCGGCCGCGTAACGGAGGGCGTGCCGGGGCGTAACACGGCCGAAGCACGCTGAAACGCATGCAGACCACCTCGACGCCCACCCACTGCCCGTACTGCGCCCTGCAGTGCGGGATGAATCTGTCGCCCCTGCCGAGTGGGGGCGTCGAGGTGACCGAGCGGGTGGACTTCCCCGTCAACCGTGGCGCGCTGTGCGGCAAGGGCCGTACGGCGCCGGCGGTGCTCTCGTCCCGGGTGCGGCTGACCTCCCCGTTGGTGCGCTCCGAGGGCACGCTCGTGCCCGCCACCTGGGACGAGGCACTCGACCGGATCGCCGCAGGGCTCGGCCGCACCCGGACGGAACACGGCCCGGACGCGTGCGGTGTGTTCGGCGGGGGCGGGCTGACGAACGAGAAGGCGTACGCGCTCGGCAAGTTCGCGCGGATCGTGCTCGGCACCTCGCAGATCGACTACAACGGGCGCTTCTGCATGTCGTCGGCGGCGGCCGCGGGCATGAAGGCGTTCGGACTGGACCGGGGGCTGCCGTTCCCGCTGGAGGACATCCCGAGGACCGGCTGTGTGATCCTCGTGGGGTCGAACCTCGCGGAGACGATGCCGCCCTCGCTGCGCTATCTCACCGAACTGAAGGAGAACGGCGGCACGCTGATCGTCGTCGACCCGCGCCGCACCCGCACCGCCGAGCAGGCGGACCTCCACCTGGCCCCTCGGCCCGGCACCGATCTCGCCCTGGCGCTCGGCCTGTTGCACCTGATCGTCGCCGAGGGCCGTACGGACGAGGCGTACATCGCCGAGCGGACCAGCGGCTGGGAGGAGGCGCGGGCCGCGGCCATGGCGCACTGGCCGGAGTACGTGGAGCGGATCACGGGCGTGTCCGTTCCCCAACTCCGTGAGGCCGTACGGCTGTTCTGTGAGCCGGAGTCGGCGATGGTGCTCACCGCGCGCGGCCCGGAGCAGCAGTCGAAGGGCACGGACACCGTGGGCGCCTGGATCAACCTGTGCCTGGCGACGGGCCGGGCGGGCCGGCCACTGTCCGGCTACGGGTGCCTGACCGGGCAGGGCAACGGGCAGGGCGGGCGCGAACACGGCCAGAAGGCCGACCAGTTGCCCGGCTACCGCAAGCTGGTCGACCCCGAGGCGCGGCGCCACGTCGCCGAGGTGTGGGGCGTGGACCCCGACTCGCTGCCGGGCCCGGGGCGGAGCGCGTACGAGCTGCTGGACGCGCTGGGGTCGGACATCCGCGCGCTGCTGCTGATGGGCTCGAACCCGGTGGTGTCGGCGCCACGCGCGGCCCACATCGAGGACCGTATCCGCTCCCTGGACTTCCTGGCGGTGGCCGACGTGGTGCTGTCGGAGACGGCGGCGCTCGCCGACGTGGTCCTGCCGGTGACCCAGTGGGCCGAGGAGACGGGCACGACGACCAACCTGGAGGGCCGCGTGCTGCTGCGCCGCCAGGCGATCACTCCGCCGGAGGGCGTCCACAGCGACCTGCACGTCCTGCACGAACTGACCGCCCGCCTGGGCGCGGAGAAGGGCCTGGAGAAGGGCTTCCCGACGGACCCGGAGGAGGTCTTCGAGGAACTGCGCCGGGCCAGCGCGGGCGGACCCGCGGACTACTCGGGCATCACGTACCGGAGGCTGGCGGAGGAGAACGGGGTGTTCTGGCCTTGCCCGGCGGACGGTCCCACGGGCCATGACCCAGGTGACGGTGAGGACGCCTCGCTCGACGTCCTGCCCGACGACCCGAGCACCGACACCGCCGTACACCCCGGCACGCCCCGTCTCTTCCTCGACCGGTTCGCCACGGAGGACGGCCGGGCCCGGTTCGTCCCCGTCTCGCACCGTGCGATCGCCGAGGAACCGGACGACGAGTACCCCGTCCTCCTCACCACCGGCCGCGTGGTCGCCCAGTACCAGTCCGGCGCGCAGACCCGTCGCGTGGAGGAGCTGAACGCCGCCGCACCCGGCCCGTTCGTCGAGCTGCACCCGCGGCTGGCCGAGCGGCTCGGGGCGGCCGAGGGCGACCCGGTGGCCGTGGTCTCCCGGCGGGGACGCGCGGTCGCTCCCGCCCGGATCACCAGCTCCATCCGGCCCGACACGGTGTTCATGCCGTTCCACTGGCCGGGCGAGGGCCGCGCCAACACCCTGACCAACCCGGCGCTCGACCCGACGTCCCGCATGCCGGAGTTCAAGGCGTGCGCGGTGCGGGTGGAGGCGGTACGGAGCTGACGTTCACAGCCGGGTTCACCTCGGGGTTCACCTCGGCGTGTGCCAGTCCCCGCTCTCGATGAGCTTGCCGCGGGCCCGCAGCCGGGCGGCGACGGTGGGGGCGGCCACGTACACCCAGGCCCGTACGAGAGTGCCGTCCGCGAGGGCCACTTCCCTCGCCACCCGCTCGTAGAGGTTGCGGGGGTCGCCCGGCGCGTAGTCCTCCAGGCGGTCGAGGGCACGGACCAGTTCGTCGTACGTCTCGGGGCGTGCGGTCACGACCTCCCCGGTGACGAGGCCCTCCGGTTCCTCCACGGCGTAGGGGTAGCCGGGGCCGTCGTACAGCACGAGCCCCCGCATCCGGGCCGGTTCCTCGGACTCGGTGCGGCCGCGCAGGAAGAGGTCGTGGTTGTGCTCACCGGGCCGGAGGGTGCCGTACACGAAGAAAGGGAGTCTCACGATCCCCATGGTGCACGGACCCTCAGCCGCAGGGGTCCTTCACCTCCAGGCCCTCCAGGTACCGGTCCCGTTCCCGGGCGGGCAGGGGCTGGCTCACCAGGCCGCACAGCAGGTCGCGCCACGCCTCCACGCCGACGGTACGACGGACGATCTTGTGGTCGGGGCCGAGGGTGAGGATGTCGTCGGCGGGGCCGGGGACCACCTGCATGCCCTCGTTGGGCTTCGCGGAGCCGGCTGGGGGGTCCGTGGTCCAGACGTCTAGCTGATCGCCGCTGCCCGCGTCCAGGATGCGCACGCCCCGGGTGGTCTCGGTGCTGAAGCCCTGGAACAGGAGGCTGCCGTCTCGGCTGAACGCCACGTCGTAGGTCTCGTTGGGAAGGGACCCAGTGGCTCGCACGCGTCGGCCGGAGTCGAGGTGTACGACGTACACATGGCTCTCGTTGTCGGAGAAGGCCGCCTGGTTCCCTTCGTCGTCGACGCCGATGCTCACGGGCTCGGCCTCGGCCGGCAGGGTGGTGTGGGCGGCGTGCTCGAAGGTGTGGTCACCGTCCCAGCGCCAGGTGTCGACGTCGTTGCCGATCTGGTCAAGGACGACCAGGGTTTCGCGGTCCCCGCTCAGGGCGAGGGCGAGGGTGCCGTACTTCGGCTCCGGAATCATCGTGCTGCGGGTGCAGGCGCGGGTGTCGAGCACTTCCACGTCGCCGTTCCAGAGGCCGACGACGTAGCGGTCGCCGGGGAGGAAGAAGACGGCGGGGCGGATCCGGTCCCCGGAGAGACCGTCGAAGGCGAAGCCGCAGTCCGTGCGCTCCCCAGTGCGCAGGTCCCAGATGTCGAACCGTTCTTTGTCGTCCTCGGCCACACTGCGTTCCACAGTCCGCATGCCGACGTACCGCTTGTCCCCACTGAGTGCGTACGCCGTGTCCTCCAGGTTCACCGACAGGTTGGCGTACGGAATCCCGCCGAGCCGACGGCCGGTGCGCGGATCCCAGAACTCGGTGTGCCCCTCGGTCCGGCGCACCGCCATCCGCCCGTCGGGGGTCAGGTCTCCGTAGGTGAACTCTCGGTTGCCTAGGGGGACTTGCTGCCCTCGCCGGGCCCCCGTGGTGAAGAGGTTGAACTCGCCGCCGTACGAGGCGACGGCCACCTGGGCGCCGTCGGCCGACAGGGCCAGGGTGCTGGCCGGCCGGGCGAGGCGGCCCAGTGTCGTGCCGGGCCGCAGCGCGGCGTCATACAACCGGACCGTCCCGTTCTCCCCGCCCACCACGAAGGTCCCCTCGTCGTCGGCGACCGCCATGTCCGAGTACTCGCCCAGGGACCGTTCGGCGACGGGGCGGCGCTGTTCCAGGTCCCACACCTCGACGCGCTTCGGCGTCCGGGCCAGGGCCTTGCGCGCGCCGTCGAAGAGCAGGAGATCCGGCCAGGGGTCCGAGGTGTCACCGGTCATTCCGGGCAGGGACCGGGCGGCCTCCCAGCGCGCAGAGTACGTCAGGAAGTCCCGGACCTCCTGCCGCCCGGCGTCGACCAGGGTCATCCGGGAGCCGTCCCCGGAGAAGCCGAGCCCAAGCTGGGCGGTGCTCACCTGCAGCCGGGTGATCTCGCGTCCGTCGGACGTGTTCCACACGACCACGAACGCTTCGCCCTCGGGGGTGAAGTGCGAGCCCGCCACCCACCGTCCGTCGGGCGAGAGGACGACGGTACGGAGCCCGTGCGCGACGTTGGGCAGATCCTTCGTATGCCCCGTGGCCATCGTGCGCAGGAGCTTGCCGGTCCGTGTGTCCCACAGCTGGACCCGGTTCAGGTAGATCTCCGTGGCCAGGATGCGGCCGTCGCGGCTCAGCGCCCTCGGCTTGCCCGCGTCGCGCAGCACCCGCGACTGCCGGGCGGAGCGCACGTCGTAGAGGCGAACGCTCTGGGACTTGTCGAAATCCGAGTGATACGCGGCCGTCGTACCGTCCGCGCTGACGACGACGTCCGTGTCGGGCCCGCCGCTCCCGCCCTGCAGCCCCGTCACGGAATCCGCATCCCCCCGCAGCCTCCGCTTCGCATACGGCGCGGCGGCCACCGCCTGCGCCAGCGCCCGCCGGGACTCGGGAGTGGACCGGGTCTGCTCGGCGTACAGGGCGTACTGCGCCGCCTGGTTGGGGCTGGTGGTGAGCAGTTGGCCCGAGCGGGCTGCCAACGCCTGTGAGGCGGAGGTGCGGGCCTGGGCCACGGCCGCGTCACGCTGTCTGCTGGCGTCGAAGAAGCCGTAGACCGCGAGGAGGAGCAGCACCACGAGCAGGGCGACGCCCGACCAGCTCAAGCGTTTGACGAACCTCAACTGTCGGAAGTCGTCGTGCTCCAGCTCCTCCTTGGGGCGGCCGTGCAACGGCGCGGCGAGGGTGGCGACCGCGGCGCGGAACGGCGGGTAGCGCAGGGAGTGGTGGGCTCGTTCCTGGATCTCCCGGAGGTCCACCCAGAGCGGCGCGGACGTGAAGTGGCCCGCCAGGTTCGGGGGCAGGCACGTGGTCTTCCGCCAGTCGAAGTCACCGGCCCTGTCGTCCCATTCGATCGCACCGCTCGCGACGGCGATGAGCAGGTGCTCCGTGTCGCGCTCGCGGAGCCAGTAGTCGACTTCCCTGGCCACCCAGGGAGAGGCGGCGGCCTCCGGGGAGGCGAGCAGGATGAGGTAGCGGGAGCGGGTCAGTTCGCTCTGGATCGACTGCCACAGGTCGTGGTTGGCGGGCAGGCTGGTGGCGTCGCGGAACACGCTCATCCGCATGGGCCGGAAGCGTGGGACGGCCAGCCGCTCCAGGCCTCGTTGGAGCGCCTTCGCGAGTGGCGCGTTCTTGCGCTGGCTGTACGAGATGAAGGCGTCGCGCTGCTTCGAGCCGTCCGGTACGGCGGCCGGTGCCTCGACCTCCTCCGCGACATCCCCCATGGCGTCCCCCACGGCATCCCCCATGGCGTTCCCCGTGCCCTTTCCCCGTGTTTCTGCCGCCCCCGCACGCGGAGGGCCAACTTCCATGCGTACCACGGCCATTGGGGCCGAATGAACCCATCGATCACACAGGGCACGGAAGAGGTATCGCCCCACCTCCGCAGAAACGATTCTCAACGCTCACGGACCCTCCCCCTCAACCCCCTGGACGTCAGATGTCATGGGCACCTAAAACTGGGCGAGTCGGCGGCTGCCGCGTCCTCCCCGTCCCTCCCCCACGCCTTCCCTAGGAGATCGATGCGCATTCGAGGTTCCCGTCTCTCCCTCACCGGAACGGCCGTGGCGACCACCGCGCTGCTGGCCACGGCGCTCACGCCCAGCGCGGGCGCGGCCGACCGGCCGACCCGGGCGGAGGCGATCGACAACGCGGCGGCGGTCCTCGTGGACCGGGCCGCCGCCCTCGGCCTCGGGGCCGCACAGGGCACGACGGTCCGGGACGTCGTCGTGGACCCGGACGGCGCCCAGCACGTGCGCTACGACCGGACGTACCGTCAGATACCGGTGCGCGGCGGGGACTTCGTGGTCCATCTCGCTCCGGACGGCGCCTACCGAGGCGTGAGCCGGGCCACGACCCGGGCGATGTCCGTCCCGACCACGACCCCCTCCGTCAAGGCCCCCAAGGCCGCGGACCTCGCTGCCGCGGCCCTGCGTGCCGTGAACATCGGCGAGACGCTGCGCAAGCTGACGGCGAAGCCCCGTCTCGTGGTCGACGCTCTGCACGGCGCGCCGAAGCTGGCCTGGGAGACCGACGCGGTGGCCCAGGACCCGCAGGGCAACCCGGTGTCCCGTACCGTCGTCACCAACGCCCTGACCGGCGGGCAGATCGACGCGTGGGACAGCATCGAGACGGCGACCGGCGACGGCCGCTCGCTCTACGGCGGCACGGTTCCGCTCGAGACCACGCTGTCGGGCTCGTCGTACCAGCTCAAGGACCCCACGCGCGGCAACACCTACACGGGCGACGCCGAGAACAAGACGGACCTCTGCGTCCTGGGGGTCTGTGTGAGCCGGGCTCCGTCGACGGTGTTCACGGACTCCGACAACCACTGGGGCACCGGCGACACGTCGTCCCGCGCCACCGCCGCCGTGGACGCGCAGTACGGTACCGACGCGACCTGGGACTACTACAAGAAGGTCCACGGCCGCAACGGCATCGCGGGCGACGGCAAGGGCTCGTTCAACCGCGTCCACTACGGCAGCGACTACAACAACGCCTTCTGGGACGACAACTGCTTCTGCATGACGTACGGCGACGGTGACGGCTCGACGTTCGGGCCGCTGGTGTCACTGGACGTGGCGGGTCACGAGATGACCCACGGCGTCACCTCGCACACGGCGGACCTGACGTACTCGGGTGAGCCGGGCGGCCTGAACGAGGCGACCTCGGACATCTTCGGCACGCTGGTGGAGTTCCACGCGGACAACGCCTCCGATCCCGGTGACTGGCTGATCGGTGAGAAGGTCGTCCGCCCGGGCCTCGGCAAACCCTCCCTGCGCCGCATGGACCAGCCCTCCAAGGACGGCAACTCGGCGGACTGCTGGAGCTCGTCGGTCAAGGACCTGGACGTCCACTACTCCTCGGGTGTGGCGAACCACTTCGCCTACCTCCTCGCCGAGGGCAGCGGCCCCAAGGTCATCGGCGGCGTCCAGCACAACGGCACGACCTGCGACGGCGCGTCGCTCACCGGCATCGGCAAGGACAAGCTGGGCGCGATCTGGTACCGGGCACTGACGGTCTACATGACGTCGTCGACGAACTACGCCGGGGCCCGGACCGCGACGCTGAACGCGGCACGCGACCTGTACGGCGCGGGAAGCACGGAGTACGGCGCGGTGGCGGCGGCCTGGAAGGCCGTTTCCGTGGGCTGACGGCGGACTTCAGGCGGTCACGGGCGCGCCTCGCTCAGCGGAGCGGGGCGCGCCCGTCCGCGTTCGTTCCGTCCGCCGCCATCAGGTCCTCGCCCGCCACCCCAGCGCCGGCCCCAGCCCCGTCGCGATGTCCGTCAGGATCTGGACGTAGTCCTCGTGGTCGAAGGTGAAGGGGAGGGCGAACGCGACCTCGTCGATCTCGCGGAAGGCGGCGTGGGCGTACAGCCGTTCCGCGATCTCCTCCGAGGTGCCGACGAGGTCCGGGGCGAACATCATGCGGGCCGGGCCCTGGGGGGTGGTCGTGCGAGGGGTGCGTTTCGCGACGTACTCCTCGTACCTGGCGCGCTGCTGAGGCGTCGCGTTGTCCGTGGGGATGACCACCAGGCCCTGGGAGACGCGGGCGGCGTCGCCGTCGGGGTGGTGGGCGCGGAACGCGCGGACGTGGCTGAGCTGTGTCTCGGCGAAGTCCTCCGACTCCTCCGCCTTCACCACGCTGCTGGTCAGCAGGTTCATGCCGTGCTCGCCGGCCCACCGGGCGGAACGCAGGCTGCCGCCGCCGTACCACATGCGGCTGCCCAGACCGGGCGAATGCGGCTGGACGCGGTCGGAGAAGACCTCGAAGCCCTCCACCCCGCTGAAGTCCGTGGCCGGCTTGCCCCGGACGTGGTCCAGCAGGCGGCTGACGCGGTCGTAGCCGAAGTCCTCCGCGTCCGCCGTGTCGGGGTACAGGGCCTGCTTCACCTGGTCGAAGTGCATCGGGGGGCCGACGCTCACGCCGGGGTTGAGGCGACCGCCGGAGAGGAGGTCCACCGTCGACAGGTCCTCGGCGAGACGCAGGGGGTTCTCCCAGCCCAGGGGCGTGACCGCGGTGCCGAGTTCGATGCGCTGCGTGCGCTGGGAGGCCGCCGCGAGGACCGCCACCGGGGACGAGATGCCGTACTGGAGGTGGCGGTGGCGCAGCCACGCGCTGTCGAACCCGAGGCGCTCGCCCAGTTCGATGATCTCCAGGGTGGACTCGTGACCCCGGCGCGGGTCGTCCTCGTCGAACAGTCCGATGGTCAGGAAGCCCAGCTTCCGCAGCGGGCGTGAGGGCAGCGGCACGGGGCCTCCTCGATCAGTGCCTCATCTCCTGAGTACCTCAAGCCGCCGCCTTCCGGTTCTGTTCCCGTCAGTCCCGTCAGTCCCGTCGGTCCCGTCGGTCCCGTCGGTCCCGTCAGTCCTGTCAGCCCCGTCAGTCCCCGTAGGGCCGTACCTCCTTCGCCTCGCGCAGGGCCCTCCCCCACCAGGCCAGCTGGTCCAGCATCACCTTCGCCGCCGCGTCGGGGCCGGACCGGTCCTTCAGCCGGCCCTCGTCGTCGAAGGAGCCGTGTGCGTTGTGGAAGGACACGGTGTCGCGGACCGTGGTCGCGTGCAGTTCGGCGAAGACCTGGCGGAGGTGTTCGACGGCGCGCAGGCCGCCCGAGAGGCCGCCGTAGGAGACGAGGGCCACCGGTTTGGCGCGCCACTCGTGGAAGTGCCAGTCGATGAGGTTCTTGAGGGCGGCCGGGTAGGAGTGGTTGTACTCGGGCGTCAGGACGACGAAGCCGTCCGCGGCCGACAGCTTCGGGGTGACGGACGCGAGCGCCTCGGCCGCCTCGGGCGAGCGGGAGAACGTCGTCGGCAGCGGGACCTCGGCCACGTCCACGACGTCCGCCTCGAAGTCCTCGCGGGAGCGGAGGTGCCCGAGCAGCCAGTCGGCCACCACGGACCCGAAGCGGCCCTCGCGGTTGCTGCCGATGACGAGGGTCACGCGGACGGGGGTCTCGGCGGGGGTCCGGGTGAGGGGGGCGACGGTGCGGGCGGGGGTGCGTTCAGTGCCCTCGGTGAGTTCAGTGGTCTTCATGGGCCCCACCCTCGTACCTCAACTTTCCTTGAGGTCAAGTCACCGCACCTGCGCGGCCCCGCGCACCCCCGGGTCACCCGTTCACAGCCCCGTGCCCCGCCTTACTGGATCTTTGCCATGGCTCCCGCTCCGCACGCCCGTGACCTGCTGAAACACTGCAATCCTCTACGCCGCACCCTCTCCCCTGACACCCATTCACCTCATTTCTGACACATCATCAGAAAGCGCCGGAGGCCGGGTGGCCCTTACCTCGGTAGGGCAGGGGCGCGACTGACGCAGCGGCACACGGGAGTGTCGCGGGCCGTGCCCTCTCGGAGGAGCAACCACGATGCGACATACGCACGGGCCGCGTGCTGTGCGACGGTGTGCCGCCCGCCTGCGGGCCGCTTGTCTGCGCGCCACGTGCCTGCACGCCCCCCGGCGGCCGACCGGTGTCGCGCTCGCCGTCGTCGCCGCGGGTTTCGCCGCCGTGCCCGCGTACGGCGCGGGAACCGCGGCCACGGGAGCGGAACGGCTGGAGGTGAACCCCGACAGCGTCGTCCCCGGCGCCGAGGTCACCGTCGGCACGGTGGCCTGCGGGGCGGACGGCACGGCGCAGGGCGACGCGAGCTCGGTCGGGGCCGGCACGTTCACCCTCGTGCCCGGCACCCCGCCGGGGAACGCGACGGGGCGGTTCACGGTGCCGCCGAGTGCCCATCCGGGGACGTACGAGATCGTCGTGCGCTGCTCCGAGGACGGCGCGGAGGTGGCCGGTGACCTGGTGGTCACGCTGACCGCCGCCGGCGAGCGGACGCACCCGAGGGGAAGTGTGAAGACGGGGGTCGGCGGCGCGCTCGGTCCCGACCCCGTGCAGACCGCGGCAGGGGTGACGGCCCTGGCCGTCGCCGCCGCGGGCGGTACCTGGCTCCTCCATCGCCGGGCAAGAGGCGAGGGGATCTGACGGGCACCCTCCGCAGTCCGTCCGTGGTACCGCCGAACCCCTCCCCTCCGGGCCCCGCCCCTCGGCCCGGAGGGGAGGCACACGTGCGGGGAGGCGCATGAGGACACACGTGCGGGGAGGCGCATGTGCGGAAACGCACCACGAGCGCCACAGCGGCGCCGGAGGGCCGGAGAACCGGAAAGAAGGGCAGGGCACGTGCGCGGGATCACCGACACCGCCATAGCGGGCGTCACCGTGGGCGCCCTGTGCTGCGGTGCGTGGCTGCTGCGCGGCGGCGTCGAGCACGGCGCGCCACCACAGCCGTCGGCGGCCCAGGCCCGCACCCCCTCCGGGCTGGAGGTGCCGGCCGTGGTGCCCGCGCTGCCGGCGTCCTCTCCCGAGCGGGTCCGCATCCCCTCGATCCACGTGAACGCCCCGCTCATGGGCCTCGGCCTCACCCCCACCGGCAGCCTCGACGTCCCCCCGGCGACGGAGGAGAACCTCGTCGGCTGGTACGACGCCGGCACCACCCCGGGCGAGAAGGGCACCGCGATCGTCGCGGGGCACGTGGACACCTCGGACGGACCCGCCGTCTTCTACCGGCTGGGAGCGCTGGCGAAGGGCGCCCGCGTCGAGGTCGAGCGGCGGGACCGCACCGTGGCACTGTTCTCCGTCGACGCCGTGGAGGTGTACGACGCCCGTGCCTTCCCCGACGAGAAGGTGTACGGCGCCGCCGCCCGCCCGGAGTTGCGGTTGATCACCTGCGGCGGCGGCTACTCCCGGGGCACCGGCTACCGGGGCAACGTGGTCGTGTTCGCCCACCTCACCGGCGTCCGTGCGGCCGCCGCACGATGACGGTCACGGAAGGTCACGCCACCCACTGCTGGTAGGCCAGGTTCGCCACCAGCGCGAACACCACCACCAGCAGCACGACCCGCACGAAGGCGCTGCCCCTCTTCAGCGCGGTGTGCGCGCCCACCGTGCCGCCGACGAGGCCGAACACGGCCATCAGCGCGGCCAGTTGCCAGTACACCGTGCCCTTCCAGGCGAAGGTCGCGAGGGCGCCCGCGTTGGTGCAGCAGTTGACGATCTTGGCGGTGGCGGAGGCGGTGACGAGGTCGAGGTGGAGGAGGGCGGTGAGGGCAAGCACCAGGAACGTGCCCGTGCCGGGGCCGACCAGCCCGTCGTAGAAGCCGATGCCGACGCCCGCGAGCCCGATCGCGGCCAGGACGCGCCGCGCCGGGACGGGCCCGGTGGAGGGGGCCGTGCCGAAGGCGGGACGCAGGATCACGAACGTACCGACCGCGAGCAGGACGACCATGACGACGGGCTTCAGCACCTCGGTGCTCATCAGGGCCGCCACGAACGCCCCGGCCGTGGACCCGGCGACCGCCCCCAGCCCGATCCGCGCCGCCATCCCGACGTCGACGGGCGTCCTGCGCGCGTACGTCACGGCCGCGCCCGACGTGCCGACGATGGACACCGCCTTGTTGGTGCCCAGCGCGTACTGGGCGGAGGAGGCGGAGGCCGGCAGCCCGAGCAGCAGCACCGGGAGCAGCAGGAGTCCGCCGCCGCCCACCACTGCGTCGATCCATCCGGCCGCGAGGGCGGCGAGGCACAGCAGGACGACCGTGGTCAGCGATATGTCGGGCATGATCGGGACCCTACGTGACCCTTCGGACGGGATACATGTGTCGTCCACGGAGTGGGCTGTTCGCCGAGCTCCTCGGATGTCCGACGGCGTCCGGAAAGGCCCCTGCGGAGATCGAACAGGTGCTCAAAGCGCCTGACCAGGCGATTCTCTCCCCCTCACAGCCCACACCGGCCCGCCGGAAACCCCTCACATCCCGTCCGGGCCCGCGCTGAGGGCAGCGTTCCCCGCGGGAAACAGACGTGATGCGGTCGGGTAACACCGGCACCGCACGCTCAAGGGCATGACCTCGAATACGCGTGTGGTGGTGATCGGCGCCGGCCTCGCGGGCGTACGTCTCGCCCGGCGGCTCGGCGAGCTCGGTGTGCCGTCCGTCCTCGTGGGCGAGGAGGAGCACACCCCGTACAACCGTGTGCTGCTCGCCGACGTGCTGGCCGGACGGTACACGCCCGAGGTGATCGCCCTTCCGGCGCCCGCGGCCGTCACACGCGGCCGGGTCACCGGCATCGACCGCGCCGCCCGTGAGGTGGTTCTGGCGGACGGTTCCGTGATCGCGTACGACACGCTCGTCCTCGCGACCGGCTCGAACCCCGTTCTCCCCGCCCTGCGGGGCCTGTTCGACCCCGAGCGGCACGAACTGCCCGACGGCGTCCACGCGTTCCGCACGATGGACGACTGCCTGGGTCTGTCGAAGGCGGTGCGGCCGGGCACGAAGGCCGTGGTCATCGGCGGCGGGCTCCTCGGTGTCTCCGCCGCCCGCGCGCTCGCCCAGCGCGACGCACAGGTGGTGCTCGCCCAGCAGTCCGAGCGGCTGATGGAGCGTCAGCTCGACCCGTCCGCCTCGAAGCTGGTGCGGCGTCACCTGACCGACCTCGGGGTCGAGGTGCACACCGAGTCGCGCGTCCGTGGCGTGCGCTGCGTCGGCGGGGCCGTACGGTCCGTGGAGATGGCCGACGGGTACGCGCTGGACGCCGCGATCGTCGTCCTCGCCTGCGGGGTCCACCCGCGGGTGGGTATCGCCGAGCAGGCCGGGCTCGCCGTGCACAAGGGCGTCATCGTCGACGACGAACTGCGCACCTCCGACCCGCGCATCCGGGCCATCGGCGACTGCGCCCAGCACGACGGCCAGGTCTACGGCCTCGCCACCCCGGCCCTCGAACAGGCCGACGTGCTCGCCGAGTTGATCGCCGACGAGGCCGGGACCGGCGGAGACGCCGCCGCCCGCTACACCGGCACCCGCGCGCTGACCCGGCTCACCCTGACCGGACAGGACTTCTTCGACCTCGCCGCGTTCGGCGAGACGGAGCCCCGCCCCGGCGACGACGTCATCCAGCTCGCCGACGCCACCCGGGGCACCTACCGCAAGGTCGTCGTCCGCGACGACCGCCTGGTCGGAGGAGTGCTCGTCGGCGAACTCGGCACCGTCGGCGCGCTCGCCCGCGCCTGGGAGGGAGCAGAGCCGCTCCCCGTGAACGGCGCTCCTCTGCTCCACCTGCTCACCAACGATGGAGGCTCCTGATGTCCTCGGACACCCCCACGATCGTGCTCGTCGGCCACGGCATGGTCGGCCAGCGCTTCCTCGAAGCGCTCGCCGAGCGCGGCCTGACCGCCACGCACCGCGTGGTCGTGCTGTGCGAGGAGCCGCGTCCCGCGTACGACCGCGTCGCCCTCACCTCGTACTTCTCGGGGAAGACACCCGAGGACCTGTCCATGACGGACATGGACTTCATCGAGACGCACGGCATCGAGCTGTTCGTCGGTGACCCGGCGGAGTCGGTCGACCGCGAGTCCCGCAAGGTCACCGCCAGGTCCGGCCAGGTCTTCGACTACGACGTCCTCGTCCTCGCCACCGGCTCGTACCCCTTCGTGCCGCCGGTCCCGAACAAGGACGCCGAGGGCTGCTTCGTCTACCGCACGATCGAGGACCTGCTCGCGATCGAGGAGTACGCGAAGTCCAGGGCCCAGGTGGGCGCGGTGGTCGGCGGCGGTCTGCTCGGCCTGGAGGCCGCGGGCGCGCTCAAGGGTCTCGGACTCACCAGCCACATCGTGGAGTTCGCGCCGCGTCTGATGCCGGTGCAGGTCGACGAGGGCGGCGGCGCGGCCCTGCTGCGTACCATCGAGGAGATGGGCCTGAGCGTCCACACCGGTGTGGGCACGCAGGAGGTCGTCGTCGGTGAGGACGGCGCCGTCACCGGCATGAAGCTGTCCGACGGCTCCGAACTCGCCACCGACATGGTGGTGTTCAGCGCCGGTGTCCGCCCCCGCGACCAGCTCGCCCGCGACTGCGGCCTGACCGTCGGCGAGCGCGGCGGCATCACGGTCGACGAGCAGTGCCGTACGGTCTCCGACCCGCACGTGTTCGCGATCGGCGAGTGCGCGCTGGCCTCCGACGGCCGGGTGTACGGCCTGGTGGCGCCCGGTTACGAGCAGGCGGAGACCGCGGCCGCGACCATCGCCGCCGACGAGACGGAACAGTTGTCGTTCACCGGCGCCGACCTGTCCACCAAGCTGAAGCTGCTCGGCGTGGACGTGGCGTCCTTCGGCGACGCGCACGGCGCGACCGCCGACTGCCTCGACGTCGTGTACGCCGACTCCCGCTCGGGCGTCTACAAGAAGCTGGTCATCGGCCGCGACGGCGAGCTCCTCGGCGGCATCCTGGTCGGCGACGCGGAGGCCTACGGCACGCTGAAGGCCTTCACCGGTTCCGTCCCCCCGGTCTCCCCCGAGTCGCTGGTGCTGCCCGCCGGCGCCGGTGAGTCCGTCCAGCTCGGCCCGACCGCGCTGCCGGACGACGCGATCATCTGCTCCTGCAACAACGTCCGCAAGGGCACGATCCGCGCCGCGGTCACCGACCACCAGTGCACCACCGTGCCCGAGGTGAAGAAGTGCACCAAGGCTGGTACGACCTGCGGCAGTTGCGTCAAGGTACTCGGCCAGCTGGTCAACGCCGAGCTGGAGGCGTCCGGCGTCGAGGTCGACAAGGGCCTGTGCGGCTGCTTCTCGCAGACCCGCGAGGAGCTGTACGAGATCGTCCTCGCCCTGCGCATCAACACCTACCAGCAGCTCCTCGACCGCTACGGCCGTGAGGACGCCCGCGGCGGCGACGGCTGCGAGACCTGCAAGCCGGCGGTCGGCTCGATCATCGCCTCCCTCGCCCCGACGATCGGCGCGAGCGGCTACGTCCTGGAGGGCGAGCAGGCCTCGCTGCAGGACTCCAACGACCACTTCCTGGCCAACCTCCAGAAGAACGGCTCGTACTCGGTCGTGCCGCGCATCCCCGGCGGTGAGATCACCCCCGAGGGCCTGATCGTGATCGGCGAGATCGCCCGCGACTTCGGGCTCTACACGAAGATCACGGGTGGCCAGCGCATCGACATGTTCGGCGCGCGGGTGGAGCAACTCCCGCTGATCTGGATGCGGTTGGTGGACGCCGGCTTCGAGTCGGGCCACGCGTACGGCAAGGCGCTGCGCACGGTGAAGTCCTGTGTCGGCTCCACCTGGTGCCGCTACGGCGTCCAGGACTCCGTGCGCATGGCGATCGACCTGGAGCTGCGCTACCGGGGCCTGCGCTCCCCGCACAAGCTGAAGTCGGCCGTCTCCGGCTGCCAGCGCGAGTGCGCGGAGGCCCAGTCGAAGGACTTCGGTGTGATCGCCACGGCCAACGGCTGGAACCTGTACGTCGGCGGCAACGGCGGCGCCACCCCGCGCCACGCGGACCTGCTGGCCCAGGACCTCTCGGACGCCGAACTGGTGCGTCTGATCGACCGGTTCCTGATGTTCTACATCCGCACGGCCGACCGCCTGGAGCGCACCTCGACCTGGCTCGAGCGGATCCCCGGCGGCCTGGACCACGTCCGGGACGTGGTCGTGGAGGACTCCCTCGGCATCTGCGAGGAGCTGGAGTCCCTGATGGCGGACCACGTGGCGAACTACGCCGACGAGTGGGCCACGACCATCAACAACCCCGAGAAGCTGGCCCGGTTCGTGTCCTTCGTGAACGCGCCGGACACCCCCGACCCGGTCGTCGGCTTCGTCCCCGAGCGCGACCAGATCAAGCCCGACCTGCCGCTGTTGTCCATCGGCATGCGACCCGCCGAAGAAGTCCTGGAAGGAAGCGCCCAGCGATGACCCTGGCTCCCGAGAAGACCGACCTCACGATCGAACTGCAGGTGGACGGCGAGAGCGACGCCTGGTTCTCCGTCTGTGACCTGAAGGCCCTGATCCCGGGCCGCGGTGTGGCGGCCCTGCTGCCCGACGGCCGTCAGGCCGCGCTGTTCATGGACCGCGCGGGCAAGCTGTACGCCATCGACAACCGCGACCCCTTCGGCGGCGCCGCGGTCCTCTCCCGCGGCCTGACCGGCACCCACCAGGGCCGCCCCTTCGTGGCCTCCCCGCTCCTGAAGCAGCGCTTCGACCTGGAGACGGGCCAGTGCCTGGACGACGAGGCCGTGCGGGTGCCGACGTACGAGGTACGCGCCCAGTGACATCGGGCGCGCCCGTGTAGGGGACGAATGCGTTCCCAAGGGCCCGGAGCTCCTTCAAGCAGCGGAGTTCCGGGCCTTTCTCACCTTCCATACTTGACTGATCGTTTCAGAAAAATCTAGGCTGCCCTCCATGGCGAGGACCAAGGAGTTCGATCCCGACGCGGCACTGCAGGCGGCCCTGGAGCTGTTCTGGAGGCGCGGGTACGAGGCGACGTCGATGGCCGACCTCGTCGAGCACCTCGGCATCGGGCGCGCCAGCCTCTACGCGACCTTCGGCAACAAGCACGACCTGTACCTGAAGGCCCTGGACCGCTACGGCGAGACACAGGACCCCGCACTGCTGCGCGAACTGTCCCAGCCGGGCCCCGCGCTGCCGGCCGTACGCGCGCTGGTGCGGCGGTTCGCGGAGGAGGCCGCCGACGAGACGAGACGCCTGAACGGCTGCTTCGTCACCAACACGGCGGCCGAACTGGCCCCGCACGACAGCGCGGCGGCCCGCCGCGTCGAGCTGAGCTGGCAGCACGTCGAGACACCGCTGCACTCGGCACTGGTCCGCGCCCAGGCACAGGGCGAGCTCCCGGAGGACCGCGACCCCCGGGCCCTGGCCCGCATGCTGCTGGTGCTCATGCAGGGGCTGCGGGTGGTCGGCAAGGCGTCCCCCGACCCGGCGCGGGTGCGGGACGCGGCGGAACAGGCGCTGGCGCTGCTGGACTGACGGACGACACCTCCACTGCACGCTGCGCCATGCCCTCATATTGAACCAATCGGTCAAATAAGCAAGTAAAAGCAAGCAAGCGAAGGAGTCACCCGCATGCCCCACAGCCGCTTCTCAGGCCGTACCGTCCTCGTCACCGGAGGCGGATCCGGCATCGGGCGGGCCGTCGCGCTCGCGTTCGCCGCCGAAGGGGCCTCCGTCGTCGTGGCGGGGCGCACCCGGGCCGCGCTCGACGAGACCGTCGCCCTCGCCGAGGGAACCGGCGGCACGGTCGTCGCGCAGGTCGCCGACGTGGCGCGGGCCGCCGACATGGACGCGCTCGTCCGGACGGCCGTCGACCGCTTCGGCTCGCTCGACGTCGCCGTGAACAACGCGGGCGTCTTCCGGGGCGGGCAACCCGTCGCCGACCTCTCCGACGAGGACTGGCGGGCACTGCTGGACACCAACGTCACCGGCGTGCTCCTCGCCCTGCGGGCCGAGGTCCGGCAGATGCGCACCCAGCCGAACGGCGGAGCCGTCGTCAACGTGTCGTCCAACCTGGGCGCGCACAAGCAGGTGCCCCGCACGACGGCGTACGCCGCTTCCAAGGCCGCCGTGGCCGCGCTGACCCGTGGCGCCGCGCTGGACCACATCGGGGACGGCGTCCGCATCAACGCCGTGAGCCCCGGCGCCTCCGCCACCACCATGTCACTGAGGCCGGGCGAGACCGACGCCGAGCGTGCCGTACGGATGAAGGAGGAGTCGCCCCTGGGCCGCGTCTCGTCGACCGAGGAGGTGGCCGAGGCCGTGTTGTACCTCGCCTCGGACGCCGCCGCGTCCGTCGTCGGCACGGACCTGGTGATCGACGGCGCCGCGTCCCTGTAGGACGTGCAAGGCGTCCAGGGCGTCCAGGGCATCCAGGGCGTCCAGGGCATCCAGGGCGCCCTCTCAGCGAGTGGCCTCCAGCGGTCTCGGGGGCCGGTGCTCCGTCAGCGGGGTGCCCACCCGGTTCGGGTTCGGGGCGCACGGGAGGCGGACCACCGCGTCGAGGCCGCCGCTCGGGGCGGGGCGGAGGACGGCCTCGCCGCCGCTCGCGTGGGCCAGGCGCTGGACCAGGGCGAGACCCAGGCCCGTACCGCCCTTGGGGGCGTCGGGAGCGCGCCAGAAGCGGTCGAAGGCGCGGCGGCGCTGCTCCTCCGTCATACCGGGACCCTCGTCCATGACGTGCAGTTGGACCCGGCCGGGGCCCAGTGCGCGATGGTGCGGGAAGGCGTGGGCGAATCGGCGTTCGTGAGGTGTCGGGCGGCGCAGGTCGATGAAGACGGTGGAGGCCGGCGGAGACACGCGCAGCGCGTTGGAGAGCAGGTTGTCCAGGATCTGCTCCACCGCTCCGGGCACCGCCAGCACCTGGCCCGCGTAGTCGCCCGCCAGCGCCAGCGCCACGCCGTGCTGCTCGAACAGCGGGCTCCAGGCGCGGTGCCGTTCCACGCACACCTGGCCCACGTCGACCCGCTCGCGTTCGGCGGCGCTCTCGTCGAGCCGGGCCATCGCGAGCAGTCCCTCGACCATACGGGCCAGCCGGTCGGTCTCGGTCATCGCCGCGGTGAGGCTGCCCCGGGCGTGCAGGGCGATGTCGGACTCCAGGTTCTCCAGGCGCAGCCGCAGCGCCGCGAGCGGGGTCTTGAGCTGGTGGGAGGCCTCGCCGGCGAAGGCACGCTGGGAGGCCAGGAGGTGTTCGAGGCGGGCGGCGGTGCGGTTGAAGGTGGCGGCGAGGCTGCGCACCTCCGGCGGCCCCTTGGTGATCGCCACCGGCCGCACCGCGCCCGTGTCGGCCAACTCGTAGGTGGCGAGCTCCAGTTCACGGATGGGGCGGCCGGTCCAGCGCGCGATCGCGAACCCGACGACGGCGACGGCGGCGAGGACCGCAAGGCCGCCGAGGATGAGCAGCAGCCACACGTGCTGGACGCGGTTCGTCACCATCTTGGTCGGCACCGTGAGCCGTACGGCACCCAGTTTCTCCACGCCGTGCGTGACGGGCGCCGCGACCGCGATGTACTCGACGCCGCCGATGGTGGCGGTACGCACGTCCGCCGTGGACTCGCCCCCGAGCGCGGCCGCGATGCCGGGCTGTGCGGCCAGGTTCCCGGACTCGTCGTCGGCCACCCGGTGCGAGGTGGCCAGCAGTGCGCCGGACTGATCCACGATCAGCACATGGCCGCCGATGCGCTCGGCGCAGTGGACCGCGCGGGTGGGCAGATCCTGTGCGGCACTGCCCGCGTCGATGGACAGCGAGGCATACGCCGACACCGACTCCGCCTCGTCCTTGGCCACGTTGATCACCCGCTCCCGCTCGCCCCGCGAGTACATGAAGCCCAGCGGGATCTCCAGGCAGAGCAGGACCAGGAGGGTGAGGCCGAGGTAGCTGAGCAGCAGGCGCCTGGTCATCGATACGCCGCCTGCGGCCCCGGCGCCTGGTACGCGGTGGGCGGGCGCGTGTGCACCGCCAGCCGGAACCCGACCCCGCGCAGCGTCTGGATCCACGCCGGGTTGCCCAGCTTCCGCCGCAGCGTGGCCACGTGCACGTCCAGCGTCTTGGTCGGGCCCTCGTAGTGCGGGTCCCACACCCGGTCGAGGATCTGCTGCCTCGAGTACACCGCGCCCGGGTCCTCGGTGAGCAGCGCCAGCAGCTCGAACTCCTTGGGCGTCAGGGCGATGGGCGAGTTCCCCACCCACACCTGCCGGGTCCTGCGGTCCACGACGAGCGGCCCTGCGGCCCCCTCGGCGGCGGCCTCGGGTGGCGGTGCGGGGTGGAAGGCGGGGTCGGGCGCCTCGAACGAGCGGGTCGCGTCGAACGAGCGGGTCGCGTCGAAGGGATCGGTTGGGTGTAAGGAACCGGTCGTGTCGAAGGAGCCGGTTGAGCCGAAGGAACTCGCCGAGTCGTAGGAGCGGGCCGAGTCGAAGGAACCGGTCGCGTCGTGGGAGCGAGTCGAGTCGAGGGAACCGGTCGAATCGTAGGAGCGAGCCGCGTCGTAGGAGCGAGCCGCGTCGTAGGAGCCGGCCGGCTCCGGGGCACGGCCCGTGTCCCGGGAACCACCCGGCTCCGGGGAGCGCCCGGCGTCCGCGGGCCCCGCCTCGAAGGTCCGCGAGGACTCGAACTGCCGGGTGCCGTCGGTGGGTTCGTACGAGGAGGAGGACGGCCTGGGTGCCGCGGCTCCCGGGTTCCCGGTGAACGACTCACCGCCGAAGGATCCGCCGCCGAGGGATCCGCCGCCGAAAGATCCACCGTCCAGGGATCCGCGGCCGAAGGACTCACTCCTGGGCGACTCGCCCCCGAAGGAGTCGGTCCTAAGCGACTCTCCTCCGTACGACTCACTGCGAAGCGACTCGCCGCCGTAGGACTCCCCTCCGAACGACTCGCCGGTCCGCGCCCAGGATTCCGTCCCCCGCGAGTGCGACGCCCTGCTCGACGGGTCCCCAGCGTCGTGCGCCCCCGGCCCCGCCCCCGGCCCCGCCCCCGGCCCGGACTCCGCGGCGGCGAACCCCCCGCCCCCGGCCGGCCCGTAGGCGTCCGTGCCGCCGAACTGTCCGGCCGATCCGGCGCGTTGCGTCCGCCGGGTCACCGCACGGACACGTGCCACCAGCTCACGCATGCTGAATGGTTTCGCCAGGTAGTCGTCCGCGCCCAGTTCGAGGCCCAGCACGCGGTCGGCCTCCTCGCCGCGCGCGCTGAGGATGATGATCGGGACGTCGGAGGTCTGCCGGATGCCACGGCAGACGTCGATGCCGTCCATGTCCGGCAGACCCAGGTCGAGCAGCACGACATCGCCGTACGGCCCCCTCAGCCCCTCGGTGCCGGTGCCGACATGGTTCACCGCCAGCCCGAAGTGGCCCAGACCCTCGGCGAGCGGTTCGGCAATCGTGTGGTCGTCCTCGATGAGCAGCACTCGTACGCCCATGCCATCCCGTCTCTCCGTGAACCGACAACGTCAACCACGCATCCGGACAGCAGGAATTCCGTTGCCGTGGAGTTGACACGCTACAAGAGCCGTCAATGGTACGTCGTACGGATCCTGGACAATGTGAGCAGACGCTCAAAAACCGTCAGGACCTCGGTCGTTGACGTTCTCTTAGAGTCCCTCTGGGGCGGTCGGACAAAGTCTGGGCCATTCCTGACCGCGTTTTAGTGTTCCCCTAACCTTCGTCTGGCAGTCGCTGTTCTACGGTGAGGGAGACCCGGTCAAACCCCACCCCTGACTATCCCTGACCTGGTCAAATACCGCGTCAAGCCTGGCCGAGGCCTTATCGGACGTCGTGAAGGACGCGGTGCGAAACCCCTGCCGGGAGGAACCGTGAAGGCATTGCTGGACCGCGCCCGCTCGTTCAAGCGACGGGTCGACTTCGAAAGCGGCGAATACCGGAAACTGGCCGAAGGTCAATATCCCGAGGCGCTGTTCATTACCTGCTCGGACTCACGGGTCATACCCGCCCTGATCACGGGCGCACGGCCCGGAGAAATATTCGAGCTGCGGAACGCCGGTAATATCGTTCCGCCCTACGGACAGCCCGGCGCGTCGGGCGAGGCCGCCACCATCGAGTACGCACTGGAGGTGCTCGGTGTTCAGGACATCGTCGTGTGTGGCCATTCCCACTGTGGCGCGATGGGTGCCCTGAAGTCCGGTGACGACCTGTCCGCGCTGCCCGGCGTGGACGCGTGGCTGGATCTCGCCCGCCCGCGCCTCGCGTCACTGATCGACGGAAGCCTGGCCGACCCGTCGCTGTCCGACGTGGTGCAGCTCAACATCGTCAACCAGCTGGCCGCGCTGCGGAGTTACCCGGCGGCGAAGCAGCGGATCGACGCGGGACGGCTGCACCTGCACGGCTGGTACTACGAGGTGGACACCGGCCAGGTGCACGAGCTGGACGAGGACGGCCTGTTCCGGGTGCACGCCGTATGAGCGGCACGCACGGGAGGCACGCCAGGCCACGCGAGGAGCAACCGCACGGTGCGGGCCCCACGGTGTGGATGAACGGGACGGGGCAGCAGCAGGCCGGCTCCTCGCAGGACCCGTGGGCGGGTGTCCCCGACGAATGGGTGCCCACCACGGCCCGCTCGGCGCCCTCCGCACCACCCTCCGCGCCGCCCTCCGCACCCCAGGACGGCTGGAGCGAGCCGTCCCACCTGGACGGCTGGGGGGCGCCCCCGGCACCCCCGGCACCCCCGCGCCACGACGCGTGGGCGACCCCGCCTCACCCGGCCCGGCCTCCCGGGTCGCCGGGGCCGCCCGGCTCGCCCCGGTCGGAGCACCCGGCACCCGACGGCTCCAGGGGGCCGAGGCCCCGTACGGACCCCAGGACCCCCAAGGGTTCGGGCGGCGGACTGTTCTCGAAGCTCTCGAAGGACGGCGGGTCCTCCCCGTCCTCCCCGTCCTCGTCGTCCTCCCCGTCCGCCAAGGCGCCCAAGGGCGACCTGGCCACCGAGATCACGGCGTCCCTCGTCGTCTTCCTCGTGGCCCTCCCCCTGTGCATCGGCGTCGCCGTGGCGTCCGGTGTCCCCGCAGAGCTGGGCATCATCTCCGGTGTCATCGGCGGTCTGGTGGTCGGCGCGCAGCGGGGCAGCACCCTCCAGGTCAGCGGCCCGGCCGCGGGTCTCGCCGCGCTGGTCGCCGAGACCGTGATGGAGTTCGGCGTGGCCATGCTCGGGGTGATCGTGCTCTTCTCGGGCATCCTGCAGATCATCCTGGGCCTGGTGAAGCTGGGCCGGTTCTTCCAGGCGATCTCCCTGGCCGTCGTCCAGGGCATGCTGGCGGGCATCGGTCTGCCGCTGATGTTCAGTCAGGCGTACCCGGCGGCCGACGCCAAGGCCCCCGGTACCCCGATCGAGAACATGGCCGGCATCCCCGGCCTGATCGCCGACACCGTGTCGAACCCCAACACGATGATCGCGGCCGGACTGGCCGTCCTCACCGTCGTCCTCAGCTTCATGTGGAAGAAGGCGCCGGGGCCGATCAACAAACTCCCGGCGGCGCTGGTCGCCGTGGGTATCGGTATCGCGGTCGCCGCGCTCCCCGGCGTGGAGGTGAAGACGCTCCAGGTCGGCAACCTGCTGGCCTCCGTGGACGTCCCCGGCGCGGAGCAGTTCGCGGGTCTCGCGGACCCGGGCATCATCACCGCGATCCTCACGTTCACGGTGATCGCCTCGGCGGAGTCCCTGTTCACGGCCGCCGCGGTGGACCGTATGCACGACGGTCCCCGCACCCGCTACAACCCCGAGCTCATCGCCCAGGGCGCCGGCAACACGGTGGCGGGCATCCTCGGCGCGCTGCCCATCACCGCGGTGGTGGCCCGCAGCTCGGCGAACGTCCAGGCGGGCGCCAAGACCCGGATGTCCCGCACCCTGCACGGCCTGTGGCTCCTCGCCTTCGCGATCCTCCTCCCGCAGGTGCTGGCCCTGATCCCGATCTCGGTCCTCGCGGGCGTCCTCATCCACAGCGGCTGGAAGCTGTTCGCGCCCTACGAGTTCCCGAAGATGTGGCGCCAGGACCGGGGCGAGTTCGCGGTCATGACGCTCACCACGCTGGTCATCGTCGCGACGGCCCTGCTGGAGGGCGTCCTCATCGGCCTCGCCGCCGGCATCGTCCTCGCTGCCGTGCGCATGTCGCAGACGGTCATCAAGCAGCACATCGAGGACGACACGGCGAAGGTGGTGATGGCGGGCAACGCGACGTTCCTGCGCCTCCCGCAGGTCATCGAGGCCCTGGAGGCCGCCGCCGAGTCCGGCAAGCCGCGCATCCGCCTCGACCTCACCGGTGTGACCCACCTGGACCACGCCTGCCGCAGCCAGGTCGAGGAGTTCACGGCCCAGCAGCGCGGCAAGGGCCTGCGCGTGGAACTCCTGATGCCGGGCCCGGCCAAGCACGCGGCCACCGCCCAGAAGGCGGCCGCCCCCCAGGAGCAGCCCGCCGCACCCCGGACCGAGCCTCTCCCGCGCCGCCCGGACGACGCCCCGTCGCCGAGCCCCACCGCGGAGTGGTTCTACCTGGACACCCGTCCCATGCCGGAGGAGTACGCGGAGCGGTACGCCCAGGAGTACGCGCCCCGCTGACGGGTGAGGCGGCAAGCATCAGCGGCTCCATGGCAGTAGGTGGCCCCGGCGCACATCGCGCCGGGGCCACCGCCCTGAACCCCCGACGGGTGCCCGTGCCGCCGCCCCCTCGTAGGCTGGAATTCACCCGCCCTCGGAGGGAGCCCCGAACATGGCAGGCTGGAAAGCCGGCGACATCCCGGACCAGACGGGCCGTACGGCCGTCGTCACCGGGTCGAACAGCGGGATCGGCTACGTCGCCGCGCGCGAACTGGCGAGGCGGGGCGCGCGTGTCGTCCTGGCCTGCCGGAACGAGTCACGCGGCGCGGAGGCCGCGGATCGTCTGGCGCGCGAAGTACCGGGAGCGGAACCGGAGTTCATACGACTGGACCTGGCCGAGCTGGATTCCGTACGGCAGTTCGCGGCGACGTACGGGCAACGGCACGACCGTCTCGATCTGCTGATCAACAACGCGGGCGTGATGGCGTTGCCGTACGGGCGCACGGCCGACGGCTTCGAGACGCAGTTCGGAGTCAACCACCTCGGGCACTTCGCGCTCACCGGGCTGCTGCTGCCGATGGTGCTCGGCACGCCCGACGCGCGCGTCGTGACCGTGTCCAGCGGGATGCACGCCGTGTCCAACATCGACATCACGGACCTCAACAGCGAGCGCCGGTACCGCCGTTGGATCGCCTACGGCCGTTCCAAGACGGCCAACCTCCTCTTCACCCACGAACTGGCACGCCGGCTGGCCGCCGTCGGCTCCGACGTCGTGGCCGCGGCCGCGCACCCCGGATACGCCAGCACCAACCTCCAGACGGCGGGCGTGAAACTGGAGGGCCGCACGGCCGCCGAGCGCTTCATCCGCGTCGGCAACCGCTACTTCGCCCAGTCCGCGGACGCCGGCGCCCTCCCCACCCTGTACGCGGCCACGGCCCCCGGCGTCCGCCCCGACTCCTTCACGGGCCCGGCCGTCCTCGGCTGGCGCGGCTCCCCCGCGACGTCGTGGCGCGCGCCGTGGACGCTCAACGACAGGGCGGCAGAACGGCTGTGGGACGAGTCGGAGCGGCTGACGGGGATCGCGTACGAGGGGCTGAAGGCCTGAGCCCCGGGAGGGGTGGCCGGGCGAGAGGGAGGGCCGGGCGAGGGGTCGGCACCCTGCCGGAACCACACCCCCATGTCAACCACGCCCGTGTCATCGCTCGGCAATGACATGTCCACCTGGCGCCCCTAGTGTCCGTGACCGCGCGACCCCGCCGCCGACCGGTGGCGGGGCGGTCACGACACCTCTCTTGGAGTGAGCGTGGAACGTCGTACCCTCCTGCGTGCCGCCTTCATCGGCAGCTCATCGGCCGTCCTCGGCGGAACCCTCTGGCGCGGCGCCGCGTACGCCGCTCCCGCCCAGCCGGGCACCGGCCCCTACGGCGCGCTGGGCGCGGCCGACGCCAACGGCATCAGACTGCCCAGCGGTTTCACCAGCCGTGTGATAGCCCGTTCCGGTCAGACGGTCACCGGAACCTCGTACACCTGGCACAACGCCCCCGACGGCGGTGCCTGTTACACCGATGGCACCGGCTGGATCTACGTCTCCAACTCGGAGATCAACCCGTCCGGCGGCGCGAGCGCGGTGAAGTTCTCGTCGACCGGCTCGATCACCGGCGCGTACCGCGTCCTGTCGGGCACCCGCCAGAACTGCGCGGGCGGCAGGACCCCGTGGAACACCTGGCTGTCCTGCGAGGAGGTGTCCCTCGGTTACGTGTACGAGACGGATCCGTGGGGCGTGAACGCGGCGGTCCGCCGGGACGCTATGGGCCGCTTCAAGCACGAGGCCGCGGCCGCCGACCCGGTACGCAAGGTCGTCTACCTGACCGAGGACGAGACGAACGGCCGCTTCTACCGCTTCGTCCCGACGACCTGGGGCGACCTGTCCTCCGGCACGCTCCAGGTCATGGTCGCCGGCAGCGCCACGTCGGGCTCCTTCACCTGGGCGAACGTCCCCGACCCGGACGGCTCTCCGACGACCACCCGCACCCAGGTCTCGGGCTCCAAGTCCTTCAACGGCGGCGAGGGCTGCCACTACGCCGACGACACGGTCTGGTTCACGACCAAGGGCGACAACCGAGTCTGGCAGCTCAACCTCACCAGCGACACCTACGAGTTGGCGTACGACGACTCCCTGGTCACCTCGGGCACGGCCCCGCTCACCGGCGTCGACAACATCACCGGCTCCTCCTCCGGCGACCTCTTCGTCGCGGAGGACGGCGGCAACATGGAGATCTGCGTCATCACTCCGGACGACGTGATCGCCCCGTTCCTGCGGATCGACGGCCAGTCGGGTTCGGAGATCACGGGCCCGGCGTTCTCACCCGACGGCACCCGGCTGTACTTCTCCAGCCAGCGAGGGACGAGCGGGAGTTCCTCGGGCGGGATCACGTACGAGGTGAGGGGACCGTTCCGGGCGTAGGCCCTCACTGGCTGGCCTCTGCACTTCCCGGGGGCCGCAGGAAACCAGGCCCGGCCCCGGCGGTTGCCGCCGGGGCCGGGTGGCTGCGGCAGAGATGTCTTCCGGTACTCCGGTAGTGGACTCAGTGGCAAGCACAGTGGACTCAGCGTCAACGACTGTCACACCAGTGCCGGGGATGCTGGGTGACACGACAGCGGAGCAAGCGACGGGCGGGCTCAGAACCCCAGCGCCCCCTCCTGGTGCGGCGCGGGGGTCCGTGCCAGGAGGGCGTGTGCTGCCGGTAGTCGCTGGGCGGAACGTCGTAGACGGCCCGGCAGGCACGTGTGAAGGCGGCGTGTCCTGTGAACCCTCAGCGCGCCGCGATGCGGTGGACCGGCACGTCGCGCAACCGCGGGTCGATGAGGTCACGGCGCGCATGCTCCAGCCGGTGACGGCGGATCAGCGTGGAGACGGTGGTGCCGTGGTCCTGGAAGAGCCGGTGCAGGTGGCTGACGGAGGTGTGGGGGGCCTCCGCGATGGCCCGCGGGGACAGCTCGGGTTCGCCCAGGTTCCGCTGTGTCGGCCGGCCGGTAGGAGCTGGACCGGCGGTCAGGCCGCTGAGAACTGGGCAACTGTGGCACAGGCTGGCCTTTATGAGTTGCGGTGAGGCGCCCGCTCGGGCTCGGCTTTCTTACAAGACGTTCTGACGATCCCAGTATCCGGCTCGGAGGAGAGGGGCGTTCTGGTAACGCCGAACCAGCCGCTCGAAATTCATCCCTTCAAGGGGAGAGGCGCGCGTGCGCCGGTCCAGGATGTATGGCTCGATAGCGGCCCAGACCTGCGGCGGGGAGCGATGGAAGCACGCCAGCACGAGGTCGAAGGACAGCAATCCCTGTTCGACCAGGACTCCCAGCATTTCGAGCTGATCGTGAAGTTGCCAGAAGGAATGGAAATCTTCACTGTTCATGCGAGCTGGGTCAAAATGCTCAGGCGATCCGAACTCACCGCTTATGAGACGGTGTCGAAACAGGCGTGCCGTGGGCGCGTGATACTTCTCCTGGAAAGAGATGAGAAGCTGCACGTGCCGTGAAAGACGTGCCTCCTTGATCTGCGAGTAGGCGAAGAAGGATGCGGCGATCACGAATATGGTTCCGATCGCGGCACTCACGGCACCGACAGCTGCCCAGACATCGCCCATGCTTGCAGTACAGCACTGTGCCGAGCCCTGGGACAGGTGGCGTGGCACCGGCGCTGCCCCGCGAACCTGGGAGCCTTGTACGCTCAGGTCACTTGGTCAGCCTGCTGACCTGCAACCATTCCAGCGTCGCCGGTCACCAGCCTCCCCGACGACCTCGGCAGCCTTGACGAGCCGACCGGCTGAGTCGTCCGACCAGTCAGGTCGATGGTCAGACGGCCGCGTCCACGGCAGGATGCCGCCATGCGTCAGGCTGACGAAGAGTCCGAGCTGCCGAGGCTGATCCGCCGCTACGTCACGCCCGCCCGGCGGTACCTAAAACTTGGTGGCAGCGTTCTCGGCATGAGCGGGCGCGAACGCGCCAAGTTCGCGGGGAAGCTGGGCACGGCCGCCGCCGCGATCACCCCCCGTGAACTGGGCATCCTGCTCGACGGAGGGTGGCGCGAGCGCAAGACAGCAGCCTGGCTACTCTGCCATTTCACCGATGAGAGCGCCGGACACTGTACGGCAAGGAGACGATGACCCCGCGCTCGTCACGGTGACACCTGGTAGAAGGAAGCCACCGCCGCAGAAGCCAAGACTGTTCAGATGAGAGAAGTGGACGTTAAAACCAGGGTGGTCACCGCCCAGCACCCTCAGCTTGGGAAGCTGCGAGCATTTGCGGCTGGTTCGGGTGCTGACCTGGTTGAACGGCTGAGGTATGACCACTCCGGGTTGAGTCTCTACCACCGTGGTTCCCCGCTGTTCCCCGTCGTATCTGGTGCGGTAGTGGTGCACGTGACGACGCTGCTGGGCACCTGGTCGTCGTCGGTGTCAGAGGCAGGAAGGATGCCCGCCAGCTCCTCCGACAGCTCAAGCTTGTAGCGGGCAGCGATGACGCCGAGCTGAATCCCGAAAACCGCGCGTAGCTCACCAAGCGCCGCACCGAACGCGGCGCTCTCAAAGCGGTCGCCAAAATGTCCCGAGTGGTTGGGACCCGCGGCGTCCAGAAACCGTCGGCAAGCGGCTCGCATTGCCTTGAGGTTCTCTGCCAGGTCGTCCCCAGTGTCAGGCTCCATCAAGATCTGGGTCAACGTCTCCCTCATTTGGAGCACCGATGCGACGCAGTGATCTGGGTCCTCGACTGCGCGTATGACGGCACGCGGCATTGTGAGGACTCTGCGGTCCTCCAGGTAGACAAAAACCTTCTCGGCCACGGCCCGCTGGGGAAGCGGCAGGTCCCAGTCCACACCGCCGAGCGGCGTGCTGAAGCCTTTGATTCGTCGCATGATCTCCAGAACCCTCACGCTCGGCATCCTAGGTAGGCCCGCGAGCGGCTGGGCGTGAAACAGGTGGCATGGTTTGAAGTAATACGCGCACTCTTTCCAACTGTGTTCGTGGGGTGATGGGCTGGGTGCGAGGGCGTTCGCCTGGGTTCGTGGGCGGCTGACCGCTGGTGTGGAGACGGCTCCGGAGCCGGCCTGAACGGCCGTGAACGGCGCTGAACGAGACGGAAACTGAGACGGCCGGTGAGGCCGGGATTGCTAGCATCGTCGCTGTTGAAGGGGGAGACATGGCACTGGTCGGCAAGGGATCGCGACGGATCGTTGTCGACGGCACGGCGTACCGCTGGCGGCTGCGGGGCCGGCCGACGTACAGCCAGGGGCTGGCCTGGTCGCCGTGTACGTTCGCGGTGGAGCATGCGAACACTCCGGGGACGACGCTCGTGGTAAGCACCGACCAGCCACATCCGAACAACTGGATCTGCCGCGAGGCTGAGCCTGTACTGCCGTCCCGTGTCGCCACGGCTGTGCGGCTTGCCTTGCGTGAGGGTTGGACCCCGACGGCTCCGGGCTCCGCCTTCCACCTCGACCAGTCCACTGGCTTCACGACCTCGTCCTGAGCGGTGTAGAGAGTGAGCACCGCTTCAGGAGTTCGATTCGAGCCCGCTTCGACTGCGGCCGACGACTGGTGGGACGGCCGGACAGAGTCGCTGGTGTACGCCCCGTCCGGCGTCGTTGATGTCAGCCGTGGATGTTAGAAGCCTTCTGATGCGTAGCTCCACCGCGGGCGGCATCCTCGGCAAGTTCCTGGAGCTAAGCGGATTGGTGGCGCTCGTGATGGCCGCCGCAAGAAAAGCACACGACCGCGTCACTGCCACCACCACCGAAGCGAACTCCGACGGCGTTGGCGACAGCCCCGAGGACAGCTGACCGCTAGAGAACCGGGATCGACTGCGCACAGAGGGCCCGCACAGCCATCAGGCGCAGGAGCGGCCCACCGGGCGTGGCGCGGTCCGCTCAAGGGCGCGCGGCGAAGTCCCGCCAGGTCTTCCCCGCGACCGGCTCGGTGTCCACCCAGAGGGAGGTCACACAGTGCGGGCAGACGTGGGCGACGACGGTGAGCGCGTCATGGACACGCACGTCCCCGCCCAGGTCGTCCGGACCGAGCGTCAGACGGCCGGCGACGCCTTCCCAGCCGTCGGACAGGGGGCCGAGTCCGGCTCCGCAGTGACGGCACGCGGCGGCCGGCCCGTCGGGGCCGGGCACGATGCTGAGGGCGCTGCCCCAGATTCCGGTGGGCTCCGCCGTGGCCGTACCGGGGTGGGGACCGCCCGTGGCCGGTGCCGTGGCCGGGGCGGTCATGCGAGCCCGGCGGTCCTCGCGGATCCGCTGCCGACGGGCCGTCGTCGCGGGCTCGTCCACACCGCCGTCGTCGCGCAGGGCGACTCCGTACAACCGGGCGGCGGCCTTAGGGGTCACCGCGTGGCGCTCGACGTCGGCGGCCACCCTGGCGGGGTCGCGCAACAGCGGGTCGCCGTAGCCGCCGCCGTTCTGGACGGTGCATTCGAAGACGTCGCCGTGCGCGATGCGGGCCGCCGGTGAGACGCCGGGCAGCGTTTCATGGGTGCCGTCGAGATCGGCGAGCCGGGTGACGGCGCGCCCGTCGGCCATCCGTTCCAGCGGCCGGGCGGACGTGACGCGCTCGAAGCGGGCACACGAGCCGGGCAGACCGCCGAAGAGGCCGGTACGGTTCGGCAGCGAGACGCCATGGGTGCCCAGGACGCCGGTCACCTCGGACGTGTCGATCGGCGTCAGCGCGAACTGGATGCCGTTGCCGCCGCGATAGGTGCCCGCCCCGCCGGAGTCGGGGACCTGACGGCGCCACAGGTACATCAGCGGGTGCCGCATCTCCTGCTGTTCGACGTCGGTCGCGCCGCCGCCGAGGATGACCATCGCGCCGCCCGCGTCCACCCCGTCGCGGAAGGAGAAGGCGGGCCCGCCCCACATCAGCGAGTCCATGTACATCGAGGCGAACGGCTGCCCGTGCTGGTCGGCGCCGCCGAACTGGTTCAGCTGCCAGGACCCGTCGCTCGGGCCGAACGCGAAACTCTCGTACGTCTCGGAGAAGCTCAGCATCTTCGCGATCGCGCCGCCCGCCGAGCAGGTCGCCGTCCAGTTCGCGCCCGCGGCACCGCCGCTGACGGGCATCGGCTCGACGGCGGTGACGCACAGCCCGTCGGGCGCCCTGACCTCGACCGGGCGCATGATGCCGTGGTTCCAGGGGATCTCCGAGCCGAACGTGCACAGCATGAGGGTGGCCACGGCGCCGAGCAGACCGGCGCGCGTGGTCATGCCGTAGGCGGGGCTCTGCGGGCTGGCGTCGGAGAAGTCGAAGACCAGCCGGTCGCCGTGCTTCTCCATCCTGCAGGGGACCTCCAGCAGCTCGATGCCCTCGTCGCCCCGGTTGCTCCCGTCGCCCCGGTCGCTCCCGTCGCCCCGGCCGTCCGGGCGGTCCAGGTACGAGGTGTGCTCGTACACCCCGTCCGGCAGCTCGCGCAGCATGGTCCGCAGGGCGGCCTCGCTGTGGTCGAGGGTGCGTTCCATGGTGGTGCGGACCTGGCCGGTGCCGTAGCGGTCGCACAGTTCGTCGAAGCGCCGACCGGCGACGCGCAGTCCGGCGAGGAAGGCGCGGAAGTCGTTGGCGACCGTGTGGGGCATGCGGGAGTTGGCGACGACGGTGTCCCACAGCTCCTGGTTGACGGTGCCCTTGCGGACGATCCGGCCCGGCGGGATCCGGATGCCCTCCTGGTAGACGTCGGTGGCGGTGGTGCACCAACTGCCGGGGTCCATGCCGCCGAGGTCGACCTGGTGGGCCATGCAGCCCAGCCAGGCGACCAGTTCGCCGTCCCGGAAGACCGGGCTGCAGAACTGCACGTCGTTCTGGTGCATCGCGGCGATGTAGGGGTCGTTGATGACGAAGACGTCACCGGGTTCGATGTCGTCGTACCGGTGCAGGAACTCCCGTATCGCCATCGCACCGGTGTAGACCGGGGTCAGCAGATAGGTGCCGATGACGGCCATCTCCCCGGTGGCCGTGTAGATGCCGAAGTTGTAGTCGGTGGCGTGGACGACCGGGGAGCCGGAGACGTGTTCCACGGTGGTGGCGCCCTCGGCGTTGATGGACCAGAGCTTGTGCCGGATCACCTCGTGCGTGACCGGGTCGGCGGTCCCGTTCGTGTCGGCCGTCCCATTCGTGGCGGCCGCGGTCGTGCGGGCGGCGGTGTTCATCGTGGTTCCTTTCGGGGACGAGCCGCGGTTCACGGGCGGTTGTGGATGACGATGCCGCCGAGCCGGTCCACGACGGCTTCCTGACCGGAGCCGATGACGACGGTGGTGTCCGGCAGTTCGACGACGGCCAGCCCGTCGATGCTCAGCCCTTCGCGAAGGTGCTCGGCGCGGTAGACGGCCGCGTCGGTCCACTCGCCCCCGGTGAACACCCGCCGGGTGCCCGGCTCGGCCACTGTCACGTCCCCCTCGATCCGTCCGGATCCGAGTTCGGCACGGGGGACCGGGCTCGCCGCGACGACCCGGAAGGTGGTGATCTCCACACCGCCCTCGGGGAACGCCGAGCCCTTGCCGAACCGGCCCTCGTACTGGTCGATGAACCGCTCGACCATGGCGTTCACCCCGGCGGGAGTGATCGGGCCGCCGTCGACCCCGACGGCCAGCACATGGATCTGCGCCCGGAACCGGATCTCGACGGACCGGGTGAAGCCGACCGACTCCCGGGCGGCCCCGGCCGCGACCAGCCCGCGCGAGGCCCGGTCCTCCAGCTCGGTGAAGGTCGCTTCGATCCCGTCCGCCGGCAGGGCAGCGCCGTAGTCCGTGGTGCCGGGAGGCGTCTGCAGGGGCTTGGACAGCTCCTCGACCATCGTCAGGTCGGAGCTGCCGATCCCGAACGCCGAGTGGACCGAGGCGGTGAGCGGCACCACGATCCTCGGACAGCCCAGCTCGGCGCCGTACGAGAACGCGTGCAGCGGTCCCGCGCCGCCGTACGCGAACACCGCGAAGTCCGTGGGGTCGTACCCCTGTTCCACGGTCACCTGGCGGACGAGGTCGGCCATCCGGGCGTCCACGATGGTCTTGATGCCCTCCGCGGCCTGCTCGACGCTCAGACCGGTCGGCCGGGCGATGTGCGTGTCGATGGCGGCGCGGGCGCGCTCCACATCGAGGACGAGCCGCCCGCCGAGGAAGTTGTCCGGGTTGAGGTAGCCGAGCACCAGGTCCGCGTCGGCGACCGTGGGCCGCTCGCCGCCACGCCCGTAACAGGCCGGTCCGGGATCGGCGCCCGCGCTCTCGGGCCCGACCAGCAGCACACCGTCGCGTACGGAGGCGATGGATCCGGCTCCGGCGCCGATCGCCCGCACCGCCACGGACGGCAGAGCGAGCCGGTCCCGGCCGATGAGCGTGGTGTTGGACATGACCGGACGCTCGTCCAGCACCAGCCCGACGTCGAAGCTGGTGCCGCCCATGTCGGTGGTGACGATGTTGCGATGGCCGTCGCGGCTGCCCAGGTACTGGGAGGCGACCACTCCGCCGACCGGCCCGGACATCACCGCCGCCGCGGCGCGTTTCTCCACCTCGGCGAAGGTCGCGAGCCCGCCGTTGGACTGCATGAGCAGCGGCCCGGTCCGCAGGCCGGCCGTGGCCAGGGTGGATTCGAAGCTGTCCAGCGAGGTCCTGAGCAGCGGGCGCAGACCGGCGTTGACCGCGGTGGTCAGCGTGCGCTCGTACTCCCCGATGCGCGGCAGGAACTCGCTCGACAACGTGACGCTCGCCCCGGGCGCCTCCTCGGCCACGATCTCGCCGACCCGGCGTTCGTGCGCGTCATTGGCGAACGACCACAGCAGGGAGACGGCGAACACCTCGGCCCCGGCGTCCCGCAGCCGCGCGACGGCGCGCCGCACATCGTCCTCGTCCAGCGGGCAGACGACCCGGCCGGCGTAGTCGACGCGTTCGGTGACCTCCTCGGTCCGCGAACGGGGCACGGCCGGGGGCTGTTTCACCAGCGTACGGAAACGCTTGATCTCCTCTTCCTCCAGGCCGGTCCCCTTGAACCCGCGCATGGTCGTCAAGGTGTCCCCGAAGCCTCGGGTCTGGATCAGGCCGACCTTCTTGCTACGGCCTTCGAGCATCGCGTTGGTGGCGATCGTGGTGCCGTGCGCGAACATCTCGACGTCCGCCAGCAGGTCGGCCAGACCGACACCACGCTCGTCGGCGGCGTCGACCAGCGTGTTCAGCACCCCTTGGGCGGGGTTGTCGGGAATGGTGGAGGACTTGTACCGGCCGACCCGACCGCCGTCGTCGATCACGACGGTGTCGGTGAAGGTGCCTCCGATGTCGGAGGCCACGTAGTACTCAGGCATCCGGGTGGGATCACTCCTTGCTTTCAGGCTCGTTCGGGGCATGTCGAGCCTTTCCGGCACGTCGGAACGCTGTCAACCTGGGACGGTCGCCGCGCGTCCGGGCCCGGCGTGGTCCAAGCTGCCTACGCCGAGCCTCGGCTTCGGCAGCTCCTCCCCTGGGCTGGCATTCGTCGCAGGCTTCGGGGTCCAGGGCCGGTGTGATGGTCCTGAGGGCGATGGCAACCCATCTGTCGGCCTGGGACGCCGAGTAGGCGTCGAACGATCCGCGGAGTGACGGCTGCTGGGCCGCTCGGTGAGGTCTTGGGTCCAACTCGCACCAACCGTGTCCTCTACGTCCGCCGGCAGATCCAGCGGCACCGTGGAGTCCTGTACGACAACGACCCCAAGGGCCGCCGCCGTCGTGCTCTCCCGCTGCCCGCCCTCTGTATCGCACCTTTGCGACGGCACCGGATGCGGCAGGCCGCTGCCCGAACCAAAGCGGGGAAGCGGTGGCAGGAGTCGGCCCACGTCTTCGCCACTCGCACCGGCCGCCCGGTCGAGCCGCGCAACCTGTACCGCTCGTTCACCCGCGTCACCCACTCCGCCGGCCTCCGCGTCATCCGGCTCCACGCTGCCCGGCACGGCACCGCCATTCTCCTCACGGCGGCCGGAGTCGCGCCCCGCGTGGTTATGGAGATCCTCGGGCACAGCCAGATCAGCATCACGATGGGCGTGTACACACATGTCGTGCAGGACACGCAGCGCGAGGCCATGAACCACATGGACCGGCTGCTCAGGAGGCGCCGCATCCGCGAGTGACCGCCCGCGTTACAAAGACGCTGGGGTACGCCTCTGTCCGGCGTCGTTGATGTCAGCGGTGGATGTGAGAAGTCTTCTATGGTCGTTGAGGTCTCTGCCAGGCGCTCGTGGCCGCCGGACTTCGTGCTTGGACAGTGTGGTGGCGGGACTCCACTGCTGAACAGATCGCCTTGATCAGTCTTCCCCGACGCATCGCGATTTCGTAGGGTCCGATCATTCGAGGCTGGCTCTGGGGGGCGTGTGGCTGTTCCTGTGGCTCGGAGTCGTGTCGTACGCGTGATCCGCGGCGCTGGCTCGTTCTTGAAGGAACTCGTGGAGGAGCTAGCCGGAGAGGTAGTGCTGACGGTGGTCGCCTGCCTTGCCGTGGCAGGTCTGGCGCTGGCGTTTGTCCGGGAATGGGAGCGCGGCCCGCTCGTCACCGTGGGCGTAGGCGGTTCCTTGCTGGCCTTCCTCGGCTATGGCGGCTGGGAACTGCTTCGTCCGGCCAAGCCAGGGCGACGCGGGCGACTGGCTGGCGCGGCGGCTACCGCGGCTGCCGTGGCCGCCGTATTCATCGCCTACGCCTGGTCTTGCGATTGCTCCTGAACGGTCAGGCTGGACACCTCCCACCTACTGTCGTGACGGGTGGGGAGAAGACCTCTTCGTCCCGAAGCAACTTGGACAGAGGTTCTTCCCGCACGCGAAACGGTGCTGCTCACGGTGGCCGTGCGCGTACTGTCGGTCTGAACCATGGGGGTGGAAGGATGTGTTGGACGCACACGAGGTGATCCTGAACGAACTCGCACAGGGGCTTGGACCGGTGGCCGGGGGTGTCGAGTGGTTCGAGGGCCTCTCAGAGGACGACCAACGCAAGGTCCTGCACGCCCTGGTGCTGTTCTGTGGGCAGGCCCGCGCCCGTGAGGACGACGTGCCAGAGAGCATCGCGCGTTCCGGCATCCGCCCCACTCACACGCCGGCGGTGATGCTCACGAAGTGGCGCTTCGGAATGGACCGACTTCCGGCCTACGAACTCACCAAGTCCTTCCGCCTGCTCGTCGCCCTCTTCAGCATCGCCGACACCCGCCGACGGACGCTGTACTGCGCCGGGGGATGTGGTCACGCGTGGCACAACCTGCCGGATCCGCCAAGCAACGCGACCTGAGGTGACGTCTTGCCCTGGGTCTTGACGGGGATCTTGGGGAGCTGGGTTTTCGCAGGTCTGGGTGATGGTCCCTCACGCCTGAGCGGTCGTCATTGGTCGTTGTTGGCCACTGCCGAGCGGCCTCGTTCGGCCCAGCTTGCTCGGTCCAGACCTTGCGTTCGACCCACGACGGCCCCCTTCGGGGGAGTCACTGCCATGGGGATGATGGAGTGCCGTCGGGATCAAGTCCGTAGGGTCACCAGGTTGTCCGTAGACGCTTACTCATGTGGTTCGCATGGCCAGCGTCCGCGGCCTTCCGGGCCAGGGCTTGCGCCTCCATTTGAGCCCCGGCTCTCTCCCGCCATGAGACCAGGAGTTCCAGAGTATTCGGGTGCCCACCGTCGGCGGCTTGCCAGGCCAGGGCTTCAGCCTCGTTTCGGTCTCCCGCTTCCTCCCGCCAGCCGGCCAGGAAGCCTAGGGCGTGCGGGTCACCGGCGTTGGCGCCCTGCCGTACCAAAGCTTCGGCTCTCTCCCGGTCACTGAGCCTTTTCAGCGCTGACGCTCCAGGGTGAGGACGGCGGCACAGATTGACGACATTCGATTCGGACTGCACCGGGCTTTGCGGAAGATGCGCCAGGACTTCAGGCGGGCCACGCCCCGCTCCACCGGTGCCCGTGCTGCGGAGAGCGCGCGGTTGACCGTGCGCTGGGTGAGCGACAAGTCGCCACCCGGCGGGCGCCTGAACGGTGTGGTCACCCATGGCCCGGCGCCCAGGTAAGCGCGGTCGGCGAGCGCGGAGATGCCCTGGCGCTCACAGATCCGGATGATCCGATGGGTGCGGGCCGCGGTCAGGTCGTGCGCACGGCCGGGCAGCGCGGGCGAGAGCCACAGCAGCCTTCCCGCCGGATCGGTCACCACCTGCACGTTCACGCCGTGCCGACGGTGCTTGTGAGAGTAGTCGGCCCGGCTGTCGCCGATCCGGTCGCATTCCGCGAGGGTGCCATCGAGCAGGACGTAGTCGGGGTCGGCCTCGCGCAGAACGCGCAGCAGGCCGGGTGCGCGGTCGGCGAGCAGGCCGACGACGGCTGTCGTGTAGGCGTGGGCGGTGCCGACGGAGATGCCGAACCCGGCCGCGATCTGCGCGAGGGTGTCGTGCCGGCGCAGGTATACCAGCCCGACCAGGGCACGCTGGTGCGGTGGGAGTTTGTAGCGGCGGTCACCCTCGCGGGTGACGATGAGCATGGTGACCCACTCGACAAGCACGTGAGGCAGATCGAGTGCGGCAGGATAGGGAACCAACGAGGCTCCTTTGCCGATGGGTTGAGACTTCGAACACCTCCCTCAACGGCACGGGAGCCTCGTGCGTTGCGGACACCGACGCCCTTACCCGATCAATGGCCACGCTGAAAGACCTCAGTGAAGGAATCAGGCCAGCCTCCCACCTATGGCTTCACGTCGAGACGCACGAGCGCGCCAATCTCCACGAGTTGGTCCGGCAGTGCCAGGTCGGCAATGCCCATGACCGTGCTGGCGGGCCGGTGCTCCCCGAAGTACTCGGCGTGGAGGCGTGCTGTCGTGTCGAAGTTCTCCCGCAGGTTCCGCACCAGCACCGTGGTCTCCATTATCTGGCTACGCTCGGCCCCGAACTGCCTCAGCACCAGGTCCAGATTCTCCAGCGTGGTTCGGACCTGCAGTTCGAAGTCGTCTGCACCCACGAAGTTGCCGTGCCGGTCATGGGACAGCTGTCCTGACACGTAAACCGTGTCACCGACCTGGGTGGCCTGACTGTACCCGTACAACGACTCCCACGGCATACCAAAACCGAATGCCTTCGCCTGAGAACTCATGACTCACTTCCTTGAAACAGTGGGCGGGACCGTCAGTTGCAGACAGGCCCTTGCACGGAGAAGTTACAGGTTCGTAGAAACGATGCTTGTCTGGCAGCGAAGTCGAAGTGTTCTCTGCGCGCACAAGATTGGTTGCAGTGAGCTCTGTCAAAGCGGCGGGCGTGAATGTGCGACTGAAGTCCTGGTACGTCTTCCGCAGAGCCAGCTGCAGTCCCAACCGCATGACCGTCATCGCCGCAGCAGTCCTCACCCTGGAGCGTCAACGCTGAAAGAGCTCACTGATCCCCGCCCTTTGCATGACCTGCATGCCCAGGAAGGTCAGGGCGTTCGGATTGCCAGCGGCGGCTTGCTGGGCTAGGGCTTCAGCGCTCTCCCGGTCTCCGGCTTCCTCCTGCTGGCGGGCCAGGAGCGTCAGAGCCCGTGGGTCGCCTGCGTCAGCGGCTCGCTGAGCTAGGGCTTCAGCCCCCTCCCGATCTCCGTCTTCCGCCCGCCAGCCCGCCAGCCCGCCAGCCCGCCAGAACTGTCAAGGCCTGCTGGTTGCCAGCATCGGCGATTTTCCGCATCAGGGCTTTGGCTCTCTTACGGTCTCCGTCTTCCTCCCGCCAGGTAGCCAGAAGGCCTAGGAGGTTGGGGTTGCCGACATCGGCGGCTTGTTTGGCTAGGGACGCGGCTCCCTCAAGGTCCCCGTCGTTCTCTCGTTGGAAGGCCAGGTATATGAAGGCCCGCGAGTCGCCTGCGTCAGCAACCTGCCACAGCAGGGATTCGGCTGCCTTGCGATTTCCGACTTCCTCTAACCAATTGGCCAGAATTTGACAGGCGTCCGGATGCCCGGCGTCGACAGCGCGGCGCTTTAGATGATGCGCCCACTGCAGGCGGTATCGCGCATAGGCTGCATCGGCAAGCTTATTGACGTCGTCAGGATCCGTGAGGCTAGCGTGTGCGGACTGCCAGAACGAGGCGGGTGGACACATTAGGCGACGGGTCTCGCGGCCGTGCTGTTCGAGGTAATCGGCCAGCCGGAACACCGATCCTGGAAGAGGGCTAGGTAGCGCCACGGGGTGCGGTGTGTGCGGTGGGCGGACAGTGACACGGCTCAAGGGGGCTTGCTTGCCATGGACGCGCTTGGCGAGTTCGGCGAACGCGGTTTCCACCCAGTCATCGGCGAGGTTGTCGTAATCGGCGTCGGCGAGATAGCCGGGCGCGGCGTAAATGAGGAAGGCCTGAGGCAAGTGCGGCCCGGCGCCCAGCCGACGTGCATCCATCGCCGCTTGTAGCAATGCGTGAGCCGCAGGGGAGCCTTTCGTAGCGGCGCAGGAGCTCGGGGGCGCCGGCCAGATCCTGAGCCACACGCCCGTGGGTACCGGCTCGGATGAGAGCGTCCGCCAGCAGCTGGTCGCCGCCCCGTGCTAGCAGAGTGGCGGCGGCCAGCGCATCTGCGTCGAGACTTTCCGGGACGCTTACGGTGCGTCCGGCCAGCTGTTCTCGTACCCGGCTGCGCGGGTCCGGTTGGCCGGTTGCGGGCAAGGCGGTGTACTGGCGGTCGTACTCGGGCCATAGAGTGCCCAACACCAGGACGGGCATCCGCCTTTCATCGGTGAGCAGCGCGTGCAGTGCGGCGGCGATCTGCTCGCCCACGTGCGCGTCGCCGAGGTAATGCTGGGTCTCGTTGAGCCACACCACGGTCCGTGGCCGAACGAATGCGATTTCCCTGAGAGCAGCTTCGGCGTACGTGGGTCGAAGGGATGCCACAGCTTCCACCCAGCATCGGCCAGTGGCCTAATGGCTTCCCAGCAGGCCCGGGTCTCGCCAGTTGAGGAGGTACCGGACAGGACGACCATTCGGCTACGGCCCGCTCGAGCGTGCCGCACCGCTTCGGCCAGAGTTCGGTCATGGTCCCGCGGCACTTAGCCTGGCAGCGGCCGCTGCCTAGGCAAGGCCCCGTCCACTGCCGTGCCAGCAGGATGAACCTCCAGGTCATGAGGCTCCCACTGGTCGATGGGCCTACCCGGCCCGGCTCCTACTCGATGGTCGGTTCAGCCTCTGCAACCGTGGCAGTCCGCCGAGCTCCAGTAGCTGTTCCACTGGCAGACCTGGAGCCTTAGCGAGTGCGGCTAGCGTCTTGTCCGACGGCACCGGCCCTTCAGGCTGGAATGCCTCCGACACGGTCGTACGGCCCCAGCGCGGAAGTGGCCAGCCCGTCGCTGAGCCGCTGGCGTAGCTCGGTAAGAGCCGCATCGGGTCTGCCCTGCTTGTCGTACACCTGTACCCCCACATCTCGAAGTGTTCGTCGGTGTGCATCTTCGTCCGCTGTGAACCCCGGCGTACGCCGATTCCACGACCTTCGACGGCGTCAACGGCCCATCGTCTACAAGGAGGCTGGCGTGTCCGTCGCCATCGTTCTGCTCACTGCCGCACTCGTGCTCGTCTTCGCGCTGCTCGCCGCTGCCGGAGCGGGCAAACTCGCCCGTCTGGACGGTGCAAGCTACCCCACCGCCGTCAAGCAGGCAGCCGCCGCGTTCACGGCGGTACTCACCCTCGCGGCCACTCTGGCAGCCGCCATTGCGGCCGTGTGCACACGACAAGCAACACCCTCTCCTGCCCGACGTCCGGGAGAGGGTGCCAACCCGTACGGTTGAGGGGCTCTGGCCTGACGGGCGGCCCCGTACGGCCCAGCATGTCAGCCAGCGCCAGCCTCGAAGTCCAAATTCTCCGGATGCTCTCGCAACCCCTGGATGTTGCGGGTAACGGGTATGTCGAGTCCTACCTCTTCGAATTCCACATCGTCACACCAGACTCGCCCTTCACCGGCGAGGATAAAGCCGATGCGGATGCTCGCGCCGCCCTCGGGAACATCAACAACGACATCGCGACGATCCCAGCTCTGGGTGCCCGAAATACTTCGAGCGTCTGACGTGTTGTCAAACGCCATCACGTTGTGCAAGGCGTCATCCACACGGAGCCAGAGCCCTGCCCAGTTGGCAACATTACTGGTCCTCAGCATGGCGGACAGACGCATTCGCTTACCTCGGTAGGCATCCGCCTTGAACGCTTGGGCAAGAGATGCGAACTCCTTTGCGCCGGGCCGAGCTTGAATGAAGGCGCTGGCACGTCCGCTGCGGAAGACCTGCGTGTCGACGCCAAACTCGTAGTCTTCAGGCCGTGCTCCGGTCACGTACCAACCAGTTGGTAGCGCGTTATCGCCGACGACGTTCGAAGATCGAACCCGAAACTCCGAGAGAATCTTGGTCGTCTCGGCGATGGTGCGCTCCGACTCGGCTTCCAGCTTCCGAACTTCCGCGCGCATTCGAGGCCGTGAGGTGAGATACGTGACGATTGCAACGACGACGGCGCCGACGATGGGACCTACGATCGTTAAGAAAGGCAAGGTGCTTCCCCTTGGAGAAACGCATGTTCGGCGGCCTGGCAAAGCTTCCTGGCTACAGACGACTTGGGCCACGTAGATGCTGAGCAGCCTTCACACTGCCTAAACTCACGCACGCAACTCCGGGTGGTCCTGGGTACCGGACCATGGCACTGGGGAGGGGGCGTCGTACGAACGGCCGTGCATTGGGTTGAACGAGACGGGGCACGGCCGAACCCCGTACCCGAACCGGTGTCCGCCCCTCGTGCCATCATCCTCGCGTGCTGAAGATCCCCGGATACGAAGACGGCCCTCTGGTCGAGGGCAGTGCCTACCTGGACGATCCGTTGTTCTGGCCCGTGCACCTCGGCACTTGCTTGCGTGAAGAGGACGCGCAGCGAGCCGCGTTCGGTGCCGACTGGGATGCGGCCATGGAGCTCTACCGTGGGCTCTCCGCCGAGCGTGAGTGGCCAGTGTTCAGCGTGCCCCTGCGCTCCGGCCACATCATCAACGTCGTCTACCGCAACATCGAGGGCGACCGAGGGGTGGACTATCTGGTGTATCACCCGTCTTGGACCGCAATGGAAATCCTCGCCGTGGACGACGGTCACTTCATGGGACCTGGCATGGCCTGGCCAGAACTACTGTCCGCTGCTCGACAGACGACAACAGAGGGTGTTGACCTGGTCGACGCGCGCCTCTTGCTGCTCTTTCCGACGCTCGGCGACGCACGGCTTCCCGACAACGCAGTCGTTGCCCTGACAGCCGCCCTTGCCACTCTCACCTTGATCGAAGAACCCGCCGAAGTGGCGAGGATGCTCCTTGAGCATCAGGGGCAATGGGAGCCAGCGAACTGGAGGCCGGCAGACGGCATCTGGATCAATGACGGCGGACATTCCTATCGAAACCCCAGTAATTCCTTCGCTCTGTCCGAGGGTCGCCTTCTGGAGATCAGCAATTCGTTGAACGGCGAGACGCGCCAGCCTCACCCGGCATCCGACTGAAGCTCGGGCACGCGTCTGGCACGGTGGAGGTTCCGCAGTAGTTGCCGCGTGGTCGCGGTAGGTGTCACCTGCGGACCACCAACGTGGCCTCGGCCGCGGCCAGTCGCTGCCGGGCCCCGGCCCACCACCGATCCCCCTCAGCGGACCAGGCTCCGCGGCGCCTGCGACGTCCTCCGCGGAGATGCTGGCGCGGAGCCGGCCACCCCGCACGAAAGGGCGGCACCCCCGCACGGGTGCCGCCCTCTCTTGGTGCTCCGGAGCCGCCGCGATCGGTGAGGGTCGGGGACCGTCGGCGGCTCCGGGTTCTGGTGAGGTCGGCGGGGTGGGCCGCCGACCTCCGTCTGAGATGGGTTGTCGGCGGGGTGGGCCGCCGGCCGCCCGTCAGCGGTGGTCGCTGCCCTGCGACTGGGAGGCCGCCCGGCCCGCCTCCAGGCGGGCGACCGGGATGCGGAACGGTGAGCAGGAGACGTAGTCCAGTCCCACCTCGTGGAAGAAGTGGACCGACTCCGGGTCGCCGCCGTGTTCGCCGCAGACGCCGAGCTTCAGGTCGGGGCGGGTCTCGCGGCCGGCCTTGGCGGCGGCCTCCACCAGGGAGCCCACGCCGTCCTTGTCGATCGTCTCGAAGGGGCTGACGCCGAAGATGCCCTTCTCCAGGTACGCGGTGAAGAAGCTGGCCTCCACGTCGTCCCGGGAGAAGCCCCACACCGTCTGGGTCAGGTCGTTCGTGCCGAAGCTGAAGAACTCCGCGGCCTCGGCGATCTGGCCCGCCGTCAGCGCGGCGCGCGGCAGCTCGATCATCGTGCCGATCGCGAGCTTCAGTCGCGTACCCGTCGCCGCCTCGACCTCCGCGACGACCTGGTCGGCCTCTTCCCGCACGATCTCCAGCTCCTGGACCGTGCCCACCAGCGGGATCATGATCTCGGCGCGCGGGTCGCCCTTGGCGGCCTTGCGCGCGGCCGCCGCCTCGGCGATCGCCCGTACCTGCATGGTGAACAGGCCGGGGATGACCAGGCCCAGGCGCACACCGCGCAGGCCGAGCATCGGGTTCTGCTCGTGCAGGCGGTGCACGGCCTGGAGCAGGCGCAGTTCGTTCTCGTGCGGGTCCTTGCGGGACTCGGCGAGGGCCACTCGTACCGACAGTTCCGTGATGTCGGGCAGGAACTCGTGCAGTGGCGGGTCGAGGAGACGGATCGTGACCGGGAGGCCGTCCATCGCGGAGAACAGCTCCACGAAGTCCTGCTTCTGCAGCGGGAGCAGTTCCTTCAGCGACTCCTCGCGCTCGGCGTCCGTGTCGGCCAGGATGAGGCGCTCGACCAGCTCACGGCGGTCACCGAGGAACATGTGCTCCGTGCGGCACAGGCCGATGCCCTGGGCACCGAAGCGGCGGGCGCGCAGCGCGTCCTCGGCGTTGTCCGCGTTGGCGCGCACCCGCAGGCGGCGCTTGCGGTCGGCGAACGCCATGATCCGGTGCACGGCCTCGACGAGTTCGTCGGCGTCCTGGGCGCCCGCGTGCATGCGGCCCTCGAAGTACTCCACCACCGGGGACGGCACGACCGGGACCTCGCCCAGGTACACCTTGCCGGACGAACCGTCGATGGAGATCAGGTCGCCTTCCTCGACGACGTGGCCGCCCGGGACCGTCATCCGGCGGCGCTTGGTGTCGACCTCCAGCTCCTCCGCGCCGCACACGCAGGTCTTGCCCATGCCCCGGGCCACGACCGCCGCGTGGGAGGTCTTGCCGCCGCGCGAGGTCAGGATGCCCTCGGCCGCGATCATGCCGTCCAGGTCGTCGGGGTTCGTCTCGCGGCGGACCAGGATGACCTTCTCGCCCGAACGCGACCACTTCACCGCCGTGTACGAGTCGAAGACCGCCTTGCCGACCGCCGCGCCCGGAGAGGCGGCGATGCCCCGGCCGACCTTCTCCACCTTCGCGTCCTCGTCGAAGCGCGGGAACATCAGCTGCGCGAGCTGGGCACCGTTGACGCGCTGGAGCGCCTCCGCCTCGTCGATCAGGCCCTGGTCCACCAGCTGGGTCGCGATACGGAAGGCCGCGCCCGCGGTCCGCTTGCCGACGCGCGTCTGGAGCATCCAGAGCTGGCCGCGCTCGATGGTGAACTCGATGTCGCAGAGATCCTTGTAGTGGTTCTCCAGGGTCTCCATGATCTGCATGAGCTGGTCGTACGACTTCTTGTCGATCTTCTCCAGCTCGGCGAGCGGGACGGTGTTGCGGATGCCCGCGACCACGTCCTCGCCCTGCGCGTTCTGCAGGTAGTCGCCGTAGACGCCCTGGTGGCCGCTCGCGGGGTCCCTCGTGAACGCCACACCCGTGCCCGAGTCCGGACCCAGGTTGCCGAAGACCATCGAGCAGACGTTGACGGCCGTGCCGAGGTCGTGCGGGATGCGCTCCTGGCGGCGGTAGAGCTTGGCGCGGTCGGTGTTCCAGGAGTTGAAGACCGCCTCGATGGCGAGGTCCATCTGCTCGCGCGGGTCCTGCGGGAAGTCCCGGCCGGCCTCGGTCTTGACGATCTTCTTGAACTTGGTGACCAGCTTCTTGAGGTCGCCGGCCTCCAGTTCCGTGTCGACCGCGACCTTCTTGGCCTCCTTGGCCTTCTCCAGCGCGTCCTCGAAGAGCTCTCCGTCGACGCCGAGGACCGTCTTGCCGAACATCTGGATGAGGCGGCGGTAGGAGTCCCACGCGAAGCGGTCGTCGCCGGCCTGCTTGGCCAGTCCCTGGACGGACTTGTCGGAGAGACCGATGTTGAGGACGGTGTCCATCATGCCGGGCATGGAGAACTTGGCACCGGAACGGACCGACACGAGGAGGGGGTTGTCGGCCTGACCGAGCTTCTTGCCCATCGTCTTCTCAAGGGCCACGAGGTGCGCGCTGACCTCGTCACGCAGTGCCACCGGCTCCTCGCCGCTGTCGAGGTAGACCTTGCAGGCCTCGGTGGTGATGGTGAAGCCGGGAGGGACGGGGAGGCCGAGGTTGGTCATCTCGGCGAGGTTCGCGCCCTTGCCGCCGAGGAGGTCCTTGAGGTCCTTGTTGCCCTCGGTGAAGTCGTAAACGAACTTCACGCCCTCAACGCCGACGGCGGTGTGGCCTACGTGGGGATCTTTGTTTTCCGACACGGGTCCCAACTCCTCAAGGACGCGATGGCTGCCCTGACGGCGAGGAACATACCCAGATCGAAGGCGCCTGGGTACGTCCACTTGCGCGTCATGCGCTGGTAACCACCCGTCCGCCACTAGATCGAAAGTCAAGGCTTGGCAAGGAGACGCGCTGCGATGTGTTCACTTCTTGAACACGCGCGTCGTCACCCAACCCACCATTCGCTCAGATGAGCGGCTATCCATACGTCTGAGTTTACTCGATGAACGATCAAAGGGTGGCACTCAGTGCCACCCTTTGAAGAAGCGGAGCGGTCCATGATCCGCTCATCTGAGCGCATCACCTATCAGAGGTGGCGAGAATCACGCCCTCCGGAGCCGCCGGATATCAGCATGCGGACCGTGTACGGAGACGGAAACGTGACCGTCACACCCCCAGCGCGGCGAGCCGCTCCTCCGCCCGCTCCGGCGCGTACAGGTGCTCCACGACCAGCGCGCCCGCCCCCACCAGGCCCGCCCGCTCCCCCAGCCGTGAGGTCACCACGTCGAGGTGGGCCGTGGAGCGGGGCAGCGCCCGCTGGTACAGCAGCTCGCGCACCCCGGTGAGGAAGGGGGTTCCGGCCAGATCCCCGGCGATCATCAGGACCCCGGGGTTCAGCAGCGTCACCACCGTCGCCAGTACGTCGCCCACGTGGCGCCCGGCCTCCCGCGCGAGCGCCATCGCCTCGGGGTGCCCCGAGACCAGCAGATCGCGCACGTCCGAGCCCGAGGCTGCCGGAACCCCCGCCTCGGCCAGCTTCCGGGCCACGGCGCCACCGCTCGCCACGGCGGCCAGACACCCGTACGAACCGCACCTGCACAGCGCGTCCGCGCCCTCCGGCACCCGGATGTGCCCGATGTCCCCGGCACCGCCGTCGATCCCCCGATAGATCGCCCCACCCACGACCACCCCGGCGCCGATGCCCGTGGACACCTTGACGAGGGCGAAGGCGGAGCAGCCCGGGTAGCCGGTGCGCTGTTCGCCGTACGCCATGAGGTTGGCGTCGTTGTCGACGAGGACCGGCACTCGGGCCGGGGCCGGGGTGCCGGTGGAGGCCGGGGTGCCGGTCGGCGCCGGGGTGCCGGTCGGGGTCAGGGCGCTGGTCGGGGTCAGGGCGCTGGTGGGGCCGCCCGCGTGCTCGGCGAAGGCTCGGGCCAGGCGGCCTCTTATGTCGTAGCCGTCCCAGCCGGGCATGATCGGCGGCTGGACCACGCGGCCGGTGTCGCTGTCGACCGGCCCCGGGACCGCCAGGCCGATGCCGCACACCGCGTCGGCCGGCTGCCCGGCCTTCTCCAGCAACTCGGCGAACCAGCGGCCGAGTTCGTCCAGTACGACGTCCGGGCCGTCCTCGATGACCAGGGTGCCCGTGTGCTCGGCCTGGATCTCGCCGGCGAGGGAGAGCACCGCGGCCCGGGCGTGGCGGGTGTCGAGGTCGGCGGCGAGGACGACGGCGTGGGAGTCGTCGAACTCCAGGGTGATCGAAGGGCGTCCACCGAGCGGGGAGTCCACCGGGCCGCCGGCGCCCTCGCGCAGCCAGCCCGCCCGGAAGAGCCGGTCCAGGCGCTGGCCCACCGTGGCCCGGGACAGGCCCGTGGCCTGCTGGAGCGCGCCCCGTGTGGTGGCCCGGCCGCTCCTGACCAGTTCGAGCAGATCTCCGGCACCGGCATGGCTGCCCGTCCTCACGGCCCTTCCCTTCGCCTGCTTCATGCGCACCCCCTCACACCCCCTTGCGTTCACCAACCCCGCATTACATATTGAGTTTTGCGTGTTAAATAGACGTAACCCTACGGTAGCTACTGCCGAACCGGTCGGCTCGACGTCCTCGGGGAGCCCTGCGTGGACCGCTCAACCCAGCTCACCGCCCAGCACGAGGGCCGCACGGGCCCTGTCTTCTCCCCGGCCTCACCCCACTCCGGAACCGGTGTATACGACCGGGTCCCGACGGCCGGTTCCCTGCACAGCAGGGCGGCCCGGGTGCTGGAGGACAACTGGACGGGGACGTCGACCGTGCCGTCACGAGGCCTGTACCCGCACCAGTGGTCGTGGGACTCGGCGTTCGTCGCGATCGGGCTGCGGCACCTGTCGCCCTTACGGGCGCAGACGGAGCTGGAGACACTGCTCGGCGCCCAGTGGGGCGACGGCCGTGTTCCGCACATCGTCTTCAACCCCTCCGTGCCGCTCGACGCGTACTTCCCGAGCCCCGACTTCTGGCGCTCCTCGACCGCGGGGCGCGCTGCGGGCGCCCCGCGCACCGTACAGACCTCAGGCATCGTGCAGCCACCGGTGCACGCGCTGGCGGCGTGGCTGGTGCACCGGGCCGACCCCGGGCTGTCCCATAGGCGCGGCTTCCTGCCCCGGGTGTACCCGCGCCTGGCCGCCTGGCACCGCTACCTGCTGCACCGGCGTGACCTGGGCGGCGGGGGCCTCGCCTCGGTGGTGCACCCGTGGGAGCAGGGCATGGACAACTCCCCGAGCTGGGACGCCCCGCTCGCCCGCGTCACCCCGGCCCCGGCCCGCTCCTTCCGCCGCGCCGACCTCGACCACGGCGCGCCCGAGGACCGGCCCACCGACCTGGACTACGGGCGGTACGTGCGGCTGGCGACGGACTACCGGGACGGCGCATACGCCGACGGGGGCGGTGACTTCGGCGGACACGCGGACGGGCCCCGTGACGTGGCCCGACACACGGGCGGGCCCGGTGACTTCGCTGTGGAGGACCCGGCGTTCAACACGCTGCTGATCGCCTCCGAGCACGCGCTCGCCCGTATCGCCCAGGAGCTCGGCGCCACCGGTTCGGCCCGGCACGCGCGCGCGGAGCGGCTGACGGCCGCCCTGGTGGACCGGCTGTGGGACCCGGCGGAGGGCCTGTTCTTCTGCCGGGACGTGCGCGGCGGCGGGCTGATCCCCGAGCGCGGTGTCTCCGGGCTGATCCCGCTGCTGCTGCCGACGCTCTCCCGCGAGATCACGGACGCCCTGGTCGCCACGGCGAGCGGGCCGCACTTCGGCCTCGGTGGGCCCGCCCGTCTCGTCCCGAGCTACGACCTCACCGGTGAGGCCTTCGATCCGCACCGGTACTGGCGCGGCCCGGCCTGGTTCAACACGGCCTGGCTGGTGGAGCGCGGGCTGCGGCTGCACGGCGAGCGGACGCGGGCCGACGCACTGCGGGAGGACTTCCTGAGCACCGCCGGCACGTCCGGGTTCGCGGAGTACGTCGACCCGTACACCGGCGAGGCCTGCGGGGCGGGCGACTTCAGCTGGACGGCCGCGCTCACGCTCGACCTGCTCCACGAACCGAACGAGCCCCCGGGACACCAGTGACCCCTGCGGCCATCGGCACGTTCGACATGGGTGGCACGAAGAACACGAAGGACCGGCAAGACCCGAAGGACCCGAAAGACCGGAAGCACCGGAAGCACCGGAAAGATCCGAAGGACGCGAAGGACACGAAGGTCATGACGGACCGGGGAGAGGACCGGGAATGACGGACCGGCAGCATCTGCTCGTACGCGGCGGGACGTTCGCGACCGTGGGCGACGGCGGCGACATCAGCGGGGTGCGCGGCGGCTCCCCCGACGGGCTGTTCGTGCGGGACGCCCGCCACCTCAGCCGCTGGCAGCTCACGGTCGACGGCGCCGTGCCCGAGACGCTCACCCCGGTGGCCGACGGCGACACCGCGCGCTGCGTCCTCGTGCCGCGCGGCGGCCGCCAGGAGCCGCCCGCGTACACGCTCTTCCGCGAACAGGCCGTCGTCGACGGCGCGTTGGTGGAGTCACTGCGCGTCACCAGCAACCGGCCGGTGCCGACGGCGGTCCGCGTCGCGGTCACCGCGGACGCCGACTTCACGGACCAGTTCGAACTGCGCTCCGACCACCGCACGTACGCCAAGATCGGCGCCGTGCGCTCCCGCACGGTCCTCGACGACGGCGTGGAGTTCGGCTACCGGCGCGGCGAGTGGCGCTCCTTTACGACCGTCACGTGCGAGCCCGCTCCCGACGGCGTGGAGGAGACGGGCACGGGGGCCCGGCGCCTCGTCTGGACCCTCGACCTGGAGCCGCACGGCACGGCGGAGCTGGCGCTGCGGGTGGCGGCCCGGCCGCACGGCGCGCCCCGGCCGCGGGAGGTGCCGTCCTCCCCCGCTGCGGCCACGGAACAACTCCTCGCCCTGGAGGGTGAGTTCGCGGAGGGCGTGCCCTTCCCGACCGGCTGGCCGGAGCTGGCGGCGGCCTGCGCGCGAGGGCTCAGCGACCTCGCCGTGCTCCAAGTGCCCGCGACGGGGCCGGACGGCGAGGAACTGCGCGTCCCGGCGGCCGGAGTCCCCTGGTTCCTGACCCTGCTCGCCCGCGACGCGCTCCTGACCTCCCTCTTCGCTCTCCCCTACCGCCCGGACCTCGCCGCCGCCACCCTCCCCGCGCTCGCGGCCACCCAGGCCACCGAGTCCGGCCCGGACTCGGTGGCCCAGCCGGGCAAGATCGTGCACGAGGTGCGTCACGGCGAACTGGCCCACTTCGGGCAGGTGCCGTACGGGCGGTACTACGGCTCGGTGGACGCGACCCCGCTCTTCCTCGTCCTCCTCGGCGCGTACGTGGAACAGACCGGCGACGTGAGCCTGGCCCGCCGGCTGGAGCCCCACGCCCGTGCGGCGATCGGCTGGATGCTCGACCACGGCGGCCTCACCTCGCGCGGCTATCTGGTGTACCGCGCGGACCGGGGCGGCCTCGCGAACCAGAACTGGAAGGACTCCCCGGGCGCGATCTGCTCGGCCGACGGCAGCCGTCCCACCGGGCCGGTGATGGCGGCGGGCGCGCAGGGGTACGCGTACGACGCGCTGCGCCGCACGGGCCACCTCGCCCGCACCGTGTGGGAGGACGAGGTCTACGCGGCGCTGCTGGAGCAGGCGGCGGCCGATCTGCGCGACCGGTTCCAGCGGGACTTCTGGATGGAGGAGCACGGGTTCGCCGCGCTGGCCCTGGACGGTGAGGGCGGCCATGTCGATGCCCTGGCCTCCGACGCCGGGCATCTGTTGTGGTCGGGGTTGCTGGACAAGGAGTACGGGGAGTCGGTGGGGCGGCGGTTGCTGGAGCCGGACTTCTTCTCGGGGTGGGGTGTGCGGACGGTCGCGGCCGGGCAGGCCGCGTTCCATCCTTTGTCGTACCACCGTGGTTCCGTGTGGCCGCACGACAACGCGATCGTCGCGCTGGGGCTCGCGCGGTACGGGTTGCACGACGAGGCGCGGGCGGTGGCTCGGGGGCTGGTGGACGCGGCGATGGCGACGGGGCTTCGGTTGCCGGAGGTGCTTGCCGGGTACGGGCGGGGGACGCATCCGGAGCCGGTTCCTTATCCGCACGCGTGTGTGCGCGAGGCCCGGGCTGCTGCGGCGCCGCTTGCCCTGCTGGCGGCTGTGGGGAGCGCCTGAGAGCTCGGGGCTGATGGTGGGTGCGCGTCTGCCGGTGGTGTGTGGCTTGTCGCGCAGTTCCCCGCGCCCCTTTCAGAGGCGCGCCCGTCGCTCGTCGCGCCCACGCGGCGGAGCCGCATATCGACACAGCCCCGCGCCCCCCAAAAGCCGGGGCGCGACCGCCTCACCCCAGTCGTCGCGACGCCGTCTGCAGCAGTGTTCTCAGCAGGGCGACTTCCTCGGTGCCCAGGGCGGTCGTGATGTTCTCCTGTTCACGTTCCACCGCCGCCGTCCAGCGGGTCAGCGCCTCGTTGCCCCGCTCGGACGCGAACACCAGCACGCGCCGACGGTCGGCGTCGTCCACCCGGCGCAGCACGAGGTTGAGCGAGACCATGCGGTCGACGACCTTCGTCAGGGTCGGCGCGGACAGCAGGGCGAACTCGGCGATCTCCGTCATGGGGTGCCCGACGCCGTCGCCGAGGTACGACAGCACGCGCCACTCCTCCAGCGTCGCGCCCTCCTCCTTCAGCGCCTCGACGATCCTCCCGACGACGCTCCGTTCCACCAGGGTGAGCGCTCGCGCGAGGTCCAGATCTGCTACGGCCGCCGGAGTGGTCGTGGTCATCGCCCTGCCAAGAGTCGTCGTCGTGGTGATCGAGGTAGTTCCACGATACAGTCATTTCCTTATCGCTGCGAAATATTCTCGTAGCAAGCAATCGCTAGAGTGAGCGCCTATGATCGAGAAGGCGTCTGCCCTGCTCGGGCCGTCGGCGGGCCCTCGGACCCGTGACGCGCTGGATGTCGCCCTGGTCATCCCGCTCCAGGGCCCGGCCGGGATCTTCGGCCCGTCCTGCGAGTGCTGCGCCCTGCTCGCGGCCGAGGAGGTCAACGCCGGGTCGGGCGTGCTGGGCGAGGAGCTCCGGCTCGTCCTCGTCGACGGCGGGGCGCCACCCGAGCAGGTGGCCACGGAGATCGACGCGCTGATCTCCGGCGGTGTCATCGACGCGGTGGCCGGCTGGCACATCTCCGCCGTCCGCGAGGTGGTCGCCCCGCGCATCGACGGCCGCGTGCCGTACGTGTACACCGCGCTCTACGAGGGCGGTGAACGCTCCCCGGGCGTCTTCCTCACCGGCGAGACCCCCAACAGCCAACTGCGGCCCGCGCTCCAGTGGTTCGCCTGCGAACTCGGTATCCGGCGCTGGACGATCGTCGGCGACGACTACGTGTGGCCTCGCTCCTCGGCCGGCGCCGCCCACCGCTATCTGCGCGAACTCGGCGGCGAGGTGTGCGACGAGATGTACGTGCCGCTCGGCACCACGGACTTCGGTCCGGTGCTGGAGCGGGTGGCGGCCAGCGGCTGCGAGGCCGTACTGATGCTGCTGATCGGCGACGACGCCGTGCTGTTCAACCGCGCCTTCACCGCCGCCGGACTCGACCGCGACCGCATCCGGTTCAGCTCGCTGATCGAGGAGAACGTGCTGCTGGCGACCGGACCGGACAACACCCGGGGCCTGATGACCTCGGCGGGCTACTTCGAGGACCTGCCGACCGCGTACGGCCTCGACTTCGCGGCCGCGTACGGACGCCGCTTCGGACCCGGCGCGCCGGTGCTCAACAGCCTCGGCGAGTCCTGTTACGAGGGCGTGCGCATGCTCACCGAACTGCTGCGCCGGGCGGGCGGCACGGACATGGAACGGATCCAGGCCACCGCCGACGGCCTGGAGTACGAGACCCCGCGCGGCACGGTCCGGATCCAGGACCGCCACCTGAAGCAGCGCGTCTTCCTCGCGGCGGCCGACGGACTCCAGTGGGACGTGCTCCAGCAGTTGCCGTAGCCGTAGCCCTGGGCTCCCCTTCCGCGCGCGGCCCTTTTACAAGTACGTAACTCGGTGCCCTCTTGCCCATTCGCTTCGGGAGGAAATATTTTTTTCTCGAAGCTTTTGAAGGGTGGTCGTCCATGGCTACATACGAGTACCGCTGCACGGGCTGCGGCCCCTTCGACGTGATCCGGCCGATCGGCCGGGCACTGCCGGAAGAGCCGTGCGAGCTGTGCGGAGTTCAGGCCCGCCGCGTCTTCAGCGCCCCGATGCTCACCCGCACCTCCGCACCCCTGGCCCGCGCCCTGAACGCGTCCGAGGCCAGCGCCCATGAACCGCGCGTCGTCACGGCGGCGCCCCCGGCCCTGAGCCGTCCGGCCCCGCCCGCCGACCCCCGGCACACCCTGCTGCCCAAGCCCTGACCCCGCGTTCGACCGTTCCGGAGGCAGTTCATGCCCGAAGTCGTCTTCAGCGTCGACCAGGCCCTGTCCATGCGCGACCAGAAGGTGCCCGGCCACAACCGCTGGCACCCCGACATCCCGCCCGCCGCCACCGTGCGGCCGGGCGCCGAGTTCCGTGTCGAGTGCCGGGACTGGACCGACAACCAGATCGGCGACAACGACTCCGCCAACGACGTCCGCGACATCGACCTCACCCATGCCCACATGCTCAGCGGTCCGATCGCCGTGGAGGGCGCCGAGCCCGGTGACCTGCTCGTGGTGGACATCCTCGACCTGGGCCCCGTACCGCAGACCGACGGCGAGGGATCCGGCCAGGGCTGGGGCTACACCGGGGTCTTCGCCAGGAACAACGGCGGCGGCTTCCTCACCGACCACTTCCCCGACTCGTACAAGGCGGTCTGGGACTTCCACGGCCAGCAGGCCACCTCGCGGCACATCCCCGGCGTCCGCTACACCGGCATCACCCATCCCGGCCTCTTCGGCACCGCGCCCTCCGCCGAGTTGCTGGCCCGCTGGAACGCCCGCGAACAGGCGCTCATCGACACCGATCCGCACCGCGTGCCGGCGCTGGCCCTGCCCCCGCTCGCCGACAACGCGCTGGCGGGGACGGCCACCGGCGAGGCCGCCGACCGCATCGCCACCGAAGGCGCCCGCACCGTCCCCGCCCGCGAGAACGGCGGCAACCACGACATCAAGAACTTCACCCGGGGCTCACGGGTCTTCTACCCCGTCCATGTCCCCGGCGGCCTGCTCTCCGGCGGCGACCTGCACTTCAGCCAGGGCGACGGCGAGATCACCTTCTGCGGGGCGATCGAGATGGGCGGCTTCATCGATCTGCGCGTCGACCTGATCAAGGGCGGCATGGAGAAGTACGGCGTCACGACCAATCCGATCTTCATGCCCGGCAATGTCGCGCCGCAGTACAGCGAGTTCATCTCGTTCGTCGGCATCTCCGTCGACCACGCCACCGACACCAACCACTACCTCGACGCGACGATGGCGTACCGCAACGCGTGCCTCAACGCCGTCGCGTACCTGAAGACCTTCGGCTACTCCGGCGAACAGGCCTACCTGCTGCTCGGCTCGGCGCCGATCGAGGGCCGACTCAGCGGCGTGGTGGACATCCCCAACGCCTGCAGCACCCTCTACCTCCCCACGGCGATCTTCGACTTCGACATCCGGCCCACGGCCGAGGGGCCGAGGAAGGCCGACCGCGGCCAGTGCGCGGTCACGTCCTGAAAGTCCGCCTACGCGGACAACCCCTGAAAGGCGGTCAGAACCATGCGCGAACACCAGACCTTCCAGCTGGGTGACTTCACCACCCAGCACGGCGCCACCCTGCGCGGCGCCCACCTCGCCTACACCACGTACGGCGAACTCAACGCCGACAAGTCCAACGTGATCGTCTACCCCACCTGGTATTCCGGCCGGCACTGGGACAACGAGTGGCTCATCGGCTCCGGCATGGCCCTGGACCCGGGGCAGTACTTCGTCATCGTCCCGAACATGCTCGGCAACGGGCTGTCCTCGTCGCCGAGCAACACCCCGCCGCCGTACGACCGCGCCCGCTTCCCGCGCGTCACGGTGTACGACCAGATCGAGGCCCAGCACAAGCTGGTCACCGAGGAGTTCGGCATCGAGCGGATCGCGCTCGTGACCGGCTGGTCGATGGGCGCGGGGCAGACCTTCCAGTGGGCCGTCAGCCATCCGGAGATGGTCGAGCGGATCGCCCCCTTCTGCGGCTCCCCGCGCACCAGTCTCCACAACAAGGTCTTCCTCGAGGGCGTCAAGGCCGCGCTGACCGCCGACGCGGTCTACAACGGCGGCTGGTACGACGAGGACAAGTGGCCGACCACCGGACTGCGCGCGCTCGCCCGGGTGTACGCGGGATGGGGCTTCTCGCAGGCGTTCTACTGGGAGAAGGAGTACGAGAAGCTCGGCTACACCTCCCTGGAGGACTTCCTGGTCGGCTTCTGGGAGGGCTTCTTCCTCGACGGCCGCGACCCGAACAACCTGCTCAGCATGCTGTGGACGTGGCAGAACGGCGACGTCGGCCTCACCCCCGGCTTCGACGGGAACACGGAGGCGGCGCTGGGCTCCATCAGGGCGACCACGCTCGACATGCCCGCCGAGAAGGACCTCTACTTCCCTCCGGAGGACGAGGCCTGGGCCGTCAGCCACATCCCGGGCGCCGAACTGCGCGTGATCCCCGGCATCTGGGGCCACTTCGCCGGCGGCGGCAGCAGCCCCAAGGACACCGAGTTCATCGACACCGGTATCAGGGAACTGCTGGCCAAGCCGGGCGGGTTGGCGTAGCCGTGAAGGGCAGACTGCCGCACGAGGTCAGCGCCTCGATCGTCGCCTTCGCCACGGTCCTCCTGCTCCTGAGCCCGCTCCACATGCCGACCTGGGCGATCTTCATCACCTGGGCCGGAACGTTTCTGCAGGGCGGTCCGAGCATCGCCAACGCCATCTCCATGATCACCGCCACCACCACAGGCGCCGGATTCGCGGTCGTGGCCGTGTTGCTCAACCGGGAGACGGGCACGATGTTCGGCACCGGGGAGTTCGCCCGGACCCTGGCGCTCGGCGTGGTGATCTTCTTCGTCAACGGCACCCTGCTGGCGACCGGCAGGCTGAAGCCGTTCGCTCTCATCCCGGGGATGTTCTTCGGCTTCGCGTCGACCTTCGCCACGTACTTCGGCGGGTTCGGCTATGACGCGGGGAATCTGGGCGCCGCCTTCGTCAGCGCCGCCGGGATGTGCGCCCTCGGACCGCTGTGCGCCGTCCTGGGACTGCGCCTGATGTTCGCGCCGACGGCCGCACCCGAGCAGGAGCAGGAGCGGGAGCAGCAGCGCGAGTCCGAGGAGGTGACGGCCCGTCCGCCCACGCCCTCACCCTCCTGACGTGTCCAGCTCCGCGTCCTCGCTCACGCCCGCGCAGTCGTACGGGTCCTTGAGCCAGCCGTCCGGCAGCACCACGCGGTTGTTGCCGGAGGTGCGGCCGCGGGGGCCGTCGGCTCCCGTCGGCCAGGGCTGGTCGAGGTCCAGCTCGTCCAGGCCGCCGCGCAGTGCGTCGAGCGAGGACGTGATCGCGAGGCGCTTGCGCATCTCCGAGCCGACGGCGAAGCCCTTGAGGTACCAGGCGACGTGCTTGCGGAAGTCGATGACGCCGCGGGACTCGTCGCCGAGCCACTCCCCGAGGAGGGTGGCGTGGCGGACCATGACGTCGGCCACCTCCCGGAGGGTGGGGCGCCTGAAGTCCGAGCGGCCCTCGAAGGCCGCGACCAGATCCGCGAACAGCCACGGGCGGCCCAGGCAGCCGCGGCCGACGACCACTCCGTCGCAGCCCGTCTCGCGGACCATCCGCAGGGCGTCCTCCGCCGACCAGATGTCGCCGTTTCCGAGGACTGGGATCTCGGGCACGTGCTCCTTCAGGCGGGCGATGGCGTCCCAGTCGGCCGTGCCGCCGTAGTGCTGGGCAGCCGTGCGGCCGTGGAGGGCGATGGACGTCACACCCTCCTCGACGGCGATGCGGCCGGCGTCGAGGTAGGTGATGTGGTCGTCGTCGATGCCCTTGCGCATCTTCATGGTGACGGGGAGGTCACCGGCCCCGGACACGGCCTCGCGGAGGATCGCGCGGAGGAGGTGGCGCTTGTACGGGAGGGCCGAGCCGCCGCCCTTGCGGGTCACCTTCGGCACCGGGCAGCCGAAGTTGAGGTCGATGTGGTCGGCGAGGTCCTCCTCCGCGATCATGCGGACGGCCTTGCCGACGGTCACCGGGTCCACGCCGTACAGCTGGATCGAGCGCGGGGTCTCCGACGCGGAGAATGTGATCAGCTGCATGGTTTTATCGTTGCGCTCGACCAAGGCCCGGGTCGTGATCATCTCGCTGACGTACAGGCCCTTGCCCGCGCTGGCTGTACCCATTGGGTCGCCTCCGGCGAAGGACCGGCACAGCGTGCGGAAGGGCGCGTTCGTGATGCCGGCCATGGGGGCGAGCACGACGGGGGGCTGGACGGTGTGCGGGCCGATCCGGAGGGGACCCGTGGGGGCGACGGTGGGCGTGGACATTCCCCCATTGTCACGCACTCCGGCCACCGGCTCCATTCATTAGTTAGGCGCACTATTGAATCTGGCGTACGATGGAACGCATGCCCGAGCTCAGCCACCGCCGACGACTGCTGGTGCTCGCGATCTGCTGTATGAGCCTGCTGATCGTGAGCCTCGACAACACGGTTCTGAACGTCGCGCTGCCGTCGATGGAACGGGATCTGGGCGCGAGCGTGTCCGGGCTGCAGTGGACGATCGACGCGTACACACTCGTCCTCGCCTCGCTCCTGATGCTCTCGGGGGCGACCGCGGACCGCGTCGGCCGCAAGCGCGTCTTCATGGCCGGGCTGGTCGTCTTCACCATCGGCTCGGCGCTGTGCTCCCTCGCCCCGAACCTGGACGCGCTCATCGCCTTCCGGATGGTGCAGGCGGTGGGCGGCTCGATGCTGAACCCGGTCGCGATGTCGATCATCACCAACACCTTCACCGCCCCGCGTGAGCGTGCCCGCGCGATCGGTGTGTGGGGCGCCGTCGTCGGCATATCGATGGCCGCCGGTCCGCTGGTCGGCGGGCTGCTCGTGGAGTCGGTCGGCTGGCGCGCGATCTTCTGGCTCAACATCCCCGTGGGCCTGGCCGCGCTCCTGCTCACCCTGCGCTTCGTCCCCGAGTCCCGCGCCCCGAAGGCCCGCCGCCCCGACCCGGTCGGGCAGGTCCTGGTGATGGCCCTGTTCGGCTCCCTGACGTACGCGATCATCGAGGCGCCGAACTCCGGGCTCGCCCACGTCGCCCCCTTCGCGGCCATCGCGCTCGCCGCGCTGCTCGGCGTCCTCTGGTACGAGCCGCGCCGGGACGAACCCCTCATCGAGCTGCGGTTCTTCCGGTCGGCACCGTTCAGCGGGGCGACCGTGATAGCCATCGGGGCGTTCGCGGCGCTCGGCGGGTTCCTCTTCCTCTCGACGCTGTACCTGCAGAACGTGCGCGGTCTGGACGCCCTGCACGCGGGGCTGTGGATGCTGCCGATGGCGGTGCCGACCTTCCTCTGCGCGCCACTGTCCGGTCGGCTGGTCGGCAGCCGGGGGCCACGGCTGCCGCTGCTGGTGGCCGGATGCGCGATGACCGCGAGCGGTGTGCTCTTCGCCGTCTTCGAGGCCGAGACGTCGAACACCACGCTCTTCCTCGGGTTCCTGCTGTTCGGCATCGGCTTCGGCTTCGTCAACTCCCCCATCACCAACACCGCCGTCTCCGGCATGCCCCGCACCCAGGCGGGTGTCGCCGCCGCCGTGGCCTCCACCAGCCGGCAGGTCGGTCAGACGCTGGGGGTCGCGGTGATCGGCGCGGTGCTGGCGGCGGGCGTGAGTGCGTCGTCGTACCGGGACACCTTCGTCTCGGCCGCCCGGCCCGGCTGGTGGATCATCGCGGGCTGCGGCCTCGCGGTGCTGGTCCTGGGCGTGCTCACGACGGGCCCGTGGGCCCGCCGGACGGCCGAGCACACGGCCGAACGGCTTCAGGCGGCCGAGGTCCGCGACGCCGCCGGAGTCGTCTCCTAGCTGCTTCTCCTAGCTGTTTGTCCTAGCTGCTTGTCCTAGCTGCTCGGGACCGGGCTGAGGCCGGAGGCGTCGGCGGGCTCGCCCACCAGGGCCTCGCGGGCGCGGGCCGCGCCCGTGTGGGCCCGGATCCGCTGGTCGGTCTCGCCGGTGGCGGCCGCGACCGTCGCGGCGGTGGTGTGGTGGTCGAGGGCCTCGTCATGCCTGCCGCCGGCGTGGAGTGCCTCGGCGAGGCCGTTGAGCGCCGAGGCCTCGCCGTAGCGTTCGCCGTTCTCACGGAACAGGTCGAGGGCGCGCCGCTGGTGGGCGGCGGCCTGCTCCTCCTCGCCCTGCCGCAGCCGTACGTCACCGAGCCCGGACAACGCGTACGCCTCGCCGCCGGCGTGTCCGAGCTGCCGGAACAGGGCGAGGGCCTGCCGCTGGTGGACGACCGCCTCCTCGTACTCGCCGAGGCGCAGACAGGCGTTGCCGAGGTGGGTGAGGGTGCGGGCGCGGCCGATCCGGTCGCCGGTCTGCTCGTGCAGGGCGAGGGCCCGCCGCTGGTGCGCGGCGGCCTGCTCCTCCTCGCCCAGGCGCAGACAGACGTTGCCGAGGTTGGTGAGGGTGCGGGCCTGGCCGACCCGGTCGCCGGTCTCCCCGTACAGGACGAGGGCCCGCCGGTGATCCCGGGCGGCCTCGCGGAGGTTGCCCAGCCGCCAGTGGACGTTGCCGAGGTTGGACAGGGTCCTGGCCTGTCCGGCGCGGTCGCCCGTCGTACGGTGCAGGGCCAGGGCGCGTACGAGGTGGTCGGCGGCCGAGGCGGCGTCGGCGAGCCGCCAGTGCACGACGCCGAGGTTGGTCAGGGCGTGGGCCTGTCCCCCGAGGTCACCGGACGTCGCGGCGGCGCGCAGGGCGTTGCGGTGGATCTCCAGGGCCTCCGTGTGGTGCCCGGCGTCCAGGTAGCGGAACAGCAGCGCGGCGAGCCGTACGGCGTGCCCCGGGCTGCCCCGGTCCGCGGCGACCGCGCAGATGGCGGCCAGCGTCGGGCGCTCCGCGTCGAGCCAGGCCCGCGCCGCCGCGGGGTCACGGAGGTCCGGCAGGACACCGGTCGTGGGCGTGGCTTCGGGCCTGTGATGCCGCTCGGCGGGATAGAGCACGTCCATGGCGGCGGCGGCCGCGCCCAGGTAGTGGTCGAAGAGCCGGACCAGGGCGGCTTGGCGCTCGGCCTGCGAGTCGTGCGTACGGGACAGCCGGTCCGCGTAGGCCCGCAGCAGGTCGTGCGTGCCGAACCGTCCGGGCCGGACGTGCTGGAGGAGATGGGCGCGGGCCAGGAGGTCGAGGGTGCGGTGGGCGGTGCGCAGGGGGTCGTGCGAGGGATCTGGCAAGAGGTCGTGCGCGGGGTCACGCAGAGGTTCGTCGAGGGTGGGGTGGGCGGTCGGGAGGTGGCTGTCGGGGGCGGATGTCAGCGCCGCGACCGCGTACGCGTCGGCATCGGGACCGGGATGCAGGCTCAGCAGCCGGAAGGTGCGGGCGGCCGGTGCCGGAAGGCGTTGGCAGGACCAGGAGAAGACCGCCTCCACGGCCGCGCGGCGGTCGCCGCCCGCGTCGAGGAGGTCGAGGCGCCGCTGCTGGTCGGCCAGTTCCGCGACCAGCTCGGCGAGCGCCAGGGACGGGCGGGCACCGGCGAGTTCGGCGGCGATGCGCAGCGCCAGCGGTAATCGTGCGCACTGCTCGGCGAGGGCGGCGGTCGCGGCCGGCTCGGATGTGGCGCGCGGGCCGACGAGCGTCCTCAGCAGGGCGACCGCCTCGGGCAGCGGGAGCGGGGACAGGGTGACGCGGCGGGCGCCGTTCAGCGCCACGAGGCCGGCCAGGCTGTTGCGGCTGGTGACCACGACGGCGCAGGACGACGAGCCGGGCAGCAGCGGGCGGACCTGTTCCTCGGACAGGGCGTTGTCCAGGACCACCAGCATCCGGCGGCCCGCCGTCTCGCTCCGGAACCGGCTCGCGCGCTCGTCCACGTCGAGCGGGATCGCGTCGCCGGGCACCCCGAGCACGGTGAGGAACCGGGTGAGGGCGTCGCCGGGCGGCATGGGCCGGTCCGGGTCGTAGCCGCGGAGGTTGACGTAGAGCTGGCCGTCGGGGAACCGGCGGCGCGTCCGATGGGCCCAGTGGACGGCCAACGCGGTCTTCCCCACCCCGGCCGTACCGGAGACCACCGTGACGGCCACGGCCGTGGGACCGACCTCGGTGCCGGTCAGCAGCCGGTCGAGTGCCGCCAGCTCCGCGTCCCGGCCCGAGAAGTCGGCCACGTCGGCGGGCAACTGCGCGGGGAGCGGGACGGCCGTGGGAGCGGGGTCCGGTCTTCGGTCAGGGGTGTGCCCACCGGCGGACGCGGACGTAGTCGAAGGCGCGGTCGTGGTCGCCGTCGCGGTCGCGGTCGCGGTCGCGGTCGTGGTCGTGGTCGTGGTCGCGGCGGGTACGGGGTGCCCGCGCAGCAACGCCGCGTAGGCGCCGGACAGTTCGGGACCGGGGTCCACGCCGAGTTCGTCGGCCAGGCGGCGACGGCAGCGGCGGTACACGGCGACCGCCCGGTCCCGGCGCCCGACGGCCTCGTACGCCCGGATGAGCCGGGCCTGGGCGTCCTCGTCCAGCGGCTGGGCCACCGCGGCCTCCTCCAGGACGGGCAGGACGTCGGCGCCCCTGCCCGCCGCGAGCATGACGTCGCCGTACTGGGCGACCGTGCCGCGGCGCTCCCCCGCCAGGGCGACCACCGTCGGGTGCGCGGCGAGGAACGGCAGGTCGGCGAGCGGTGGTTGCTGCCACAGGGCGAGCGCGTCGGCGAGCAGTGCCGTGGCCCGCTCCTGGTCGCCGCCCCGCCGCGCGGTCTCCGCCGAGGCGACCAGGTCGCGGAAGCGCAGCAGGTCGATGGCGTCGTACGGGACGCGCAGCGCGTACCCGTCACCGAGCCGGGGCAGCACCGCGCTCGGGGCGCGGGGCGGCCTGCTGGGCTCCAACAGGCGGCGCAGGTGCTTGATGTGCGTCTGGATGACGTTCGCCGCGCTCGCCGGGGGCCGCTCGCCCCACAGGGCGTCCGCGAGCCCGGAGAACGGCAGTCGCTGTCCGCGGGCCACGGCCAGCAGGGCCAGGACCGCACGGCGCTGGGGTGAGCCGAGGTCGAGGCGTACACCGTCGCGCCGGACGTCGACCGGCCCGAGTACGTGGATGCGCATGAGGCCCCCTGGTCCGCCGTTTTTCACATTTCCCCCACCGATTGCCCTTTCTTTACCTCGGTCGACGACACATGCGGAAGGCGCATTCCGGCCCTGGCCGGACACCGGTCGGTCCCCACAGCCGCCACTTCCATTCGCCGATGGCGCCCACGGCGGATGTGCTCATGCCACAGTTTTCTTCACCCGATTTCTTCCCGATGCGCGGAGAGCTGTCCGATGCGCGGATCAGACAGCCGCCGCCGTCTCCCGATCCAGCACGATCGTGTGCAGCTTCTCCAGCCGCTCGCGCGACTCCGCGTCGGCCGGGGCGTACGTCACCAACCGCGGTCCGTTGTGCGGGCTGAGCCAGAGGTCGGTGTGGTCCAGGGTGAGCGGGCCGACGTGGGCGTTCACGAACTGCTTGCGCTTGCTGTGGGCACCCACGACCTCGTGGCGGTCCCAGGCCTCGCGGAACTCGGCGGACTCCGTCCGCAGCCGCTTCAACAGCGTCTTCCACGCGGGGTCGGCGAGGTTGCCGGCCATGGCGGCGCGCAGCTTGGCGGCCATGAGCCGGGTGGTCTCCTCCAGGTGCACGATCGACGAGCGCCACTCCTCGTGGGTGTAGGCGAGGACGATGCAGTTCAGGTCCTCGGGCGGCACCGTGGCGAGGTCGCAGAGCAGCAGGCCGTACGTGCGGTTGTACGCGAGGATGTCGTACCGGCTGTTCTGCAGGCAGGCCGGGAACGGCTCCAGCTGTTCGAGGATCGCCCGCTGTGCCGGGGTGACCGACGAGCAGTTCCTGCCCGGCGAGGGGTCGACGGCCCCGGCCAGGTTGAACAGGTGCTCACGCTCGATGGAGTCGAGGAGCAGGGTGCGGGCGAGGGCGTCGAGGACCTGCACGGAGACCTGGATGTCCCGGGCCTGTTCGAGCCAGGTGTACCAGGTGACGCCCACCGCGGAGAGCTGCGCGACCTCCTCGCGGCGCAGTCCGGGTGTACGACGACGGCGCCCGCGCGGCAGACCGACCTGCTCGGGCGTGACGTGCTCGCGGCGGTGGCGCAGGAACGCGGCGAGTTCGTGGCGGCGGAACGCCGACTCCTGTGCCGCACGCGGCCGCGCCGTCGCCGGCTCCTCCCCCCACTGGGGTTGTGCCTCTGTCACCCGTACCGCCATGGTCGTCATGCCTCCAGCGTGCCGCCGTGCGGAACCTGTTGCCAGGTACTCCTTCTACCAGGATAAGGAGACTCTGGTACCAGGCTCAGAGGTGTACGAACCTGCTCTACGTGACCGATACGAAATCCATCACCACCACACCCGTCCGCGCCCCGACCGCCCCGACCGCTCCGACCGCCTCGCCGTCCGTGCTCAGCGGCCTCGGGCTCTTCACGGTCCTGCTGGGCGCGGCACTCCCGCTCATCGACTTCTTCATCGTCAACGTGGCCCTGCCGACGATCGGCCACGACCTCGCCGCGAGCGAGACGGTCCTGGAACTCGTCGTCGCCGGGTACGGACTCGCGTACGCCGTCCTGCTGGTGCTCGGCGGCCGTCTCGGCGACCTCTTCGGCCGGCGCCGGCTCTTCCTGTGGGGCATGGCCGCCTTCGGGCTGACCTCACTGGCGTGCGGGCTCGCCCCGGACGCATGGTCGCTGGTGGCGGCACGGGTCGCGCAGGGCGCGGCGGCGGCCGCGATGCTGCCGCAGGTGCTCGCCACCATCCAGGCGACGACCTCCGGCCCGCAGCGGGCTCGCGCGATGAGCCTGTACGGCGCGACGGCCGGGCTCTCCATGGTGGCCGGGCAGATCCTCGGCGGCGTCCTGGTGGCGGCCGACATCGCGGGCACCGGCTGGCGGTCGGTGTTCCTGGTGAACGTGCCCGTCGTCGTGGTCGGCCTGGTCCTGGCCGCGCGTGCCGTACCCGAGACCCGCTCGTCGCGCCCGGAGCCCGTGGACGGCCCCGGCACGGTCCTGCTGGCCGTGTCCCTGCTGACCCTGCTCGCGCCGCTCACCGAGGGGCGGGCGGCGGGCTGGCCGCTGTGGACCTGGCTGGCGCTGGCCGCCTTCCCGTTCGCGGCCCTCGCCTTCTACCTGGTCGAGCGCCGGGAGGACCGCCTGGGCCGCACCCCCCTCGTACCGCCGAGCCTCTTCGCCCTCACCTCCCTGCGCCGGGGCCTGATCATGATCGTGCCGTTCTCGATCGGCTTCAGCGGCTTCATGTTCGTGATCGCGGTGGCGCTGCAGCAGGGTGCGCGGCTGGGGCCCGTCGAGGCCGGTCTCACCCTCTCCCCCATGGCGGTGTCGTTCTTCCTCGTCTCGCTGGCGGGTCCGCGGCTGGTCTCCCGGTACGGCACCCGCGTGGTGACCGTGGGCGGGCTGATCCAGGCGGTGGGCGTGGCGCTGATGGCGTTCGCCGCGTGGCGCACCTGGCCCGACCTGACCTGGCTGCCGCTCCTGCCCGGCATGACGATCGCGGGCGCCGGCCAGGCCCTCCAACTCCCCATCGTCCTCCGGCTCATCCTCTCCGAGGTCCCGCCGACACGGGCCGGCGTCGGCAGCGGCGTCATGGTCACCACCCAGCAGTCGGCCCTCGCCCTGGGCGTGGCCACCCTGGGCACGCTCTTCCTCTCCCTGATCCCGGGAATGGGCATGGGCAACGCCCTGGTGACGACCCTCCTGGTCCAACTGGCCGGCATCGCCCTGACGGTGGCCCTGAGCCTGCGGCTGCCGAGGACCATCAGCTAGCCCCCTGAACCCCCACCACAAGCAGCACTGAGTTCGAACTCACCGCCGGGAGACCTCCCGTTGATGTTGGTCTTGCTGCACACTCCTTGCGGCACAAGCAAACAGAACGCTCAACCACCCCTGGAGTACCGAGCGTCGCCAGGAGGCGTCATGCTGGAGATCAACACGAGCAAGGTGACCCGCTGGGACCAGCACGGGCGCGAACACACCGTCCGCGTCGAACGCGCGGGCGTACAGCGCACGATCAAATGCGACACGTGCGGCTGGCGGAAGGGCGCCCAGTTCCTGCCGTGGCTGAAGGCGGAGGAGCACCTCGCCGAGGAGCACCAGGCGACGGTGGACCCGAAGTCGGAGTGAGTCAGCGGAGCGCGCCGTACCGCTCGTCGAGCGCGGCGGCGACCCGCTCCATCACCCGCTGCCAGTGGGCCCGTTGACGCTCGCGCTCCTCGGCGCTCGCCATCCGCTCCTGGTGGAAGCGGAGCACGGTCCGGTCTCCGGCGGCGGCGGTGAGGGCGACCTGGACGGTGGTGGGGCCGTACGTGACGCGGATGCGGTCGCCGGGCCGGTAGCCGCGCACCTCGCCGCCCACGCCGGCGTCGGTCTCGTACGGGCTGCCGGCCTCGGGCGCGAGCTCGGCGCCGGGCCCGAGCCACAGTGCCAGTCCCTCTGTCCCGCTGATGAACTCCCATACGGCGGGCAGGGGTTGAGGAAGGGTTCGGGAGACACCGATCTGCCATCCGGCGTCCCTGGTGAGTCCGGTGGGCATGACGATCACCCTTCCTGGAGTTCTTTCCGGTGTTTTTCCTGGAGCTCTCCGCGGAGCTCTTCCGGAGGCCCGGGCTCGTCCCCGCTCCTACGGGCGCGCAGGGCCCGGACCTTGTGGAGGTTGCCGCAGTGCTCCATGGAGCACCAGCGGCGCCGGCCGGGCCGGGAGGTGTCGACGTAGACGAGGTAACAGCGCTCGCCGGAGCACATCCGGACGCGCCCGGCGTACGGCCCGGTCAACAGCTCGACGGCATCGCGGGCGACCGTGGAGAGGAGCTGGGCCCCGCTCGCCACTCCCGCCCACTCGCGCCGATCACCGCCGCCATCTCCGCCTCCCTCTCCGTCTCCGTGGCCCCCGATCGCGGGGACCAGCGGCGGATGCGCGGCGGCCTCGTTGATGACGTCGAGATCCTCACGGCCTCCGCCCGCCACCCCGAACTCGGGCAGCCCACCGCAGACACGCGCGACGGCGACACGGAACAGCGCGTCCCGGACCCGGCGGGCGTACCCCACGTCCTGCTCCGTGACATCGAGTGCGGGCGTCGGCGTGAGCCGCGACCGCCCGGCCCAGGTGACCAGATCCGCGGGCTCGTGGAGCACTTCGAACCTGCGGAAGGCCCCGGGCCCTCCGGTGACGAGCAGTTCGAGGCAGAGGGCACCGGGGTCGAACCGGTACGAGGCCCCGGAGTGGGACCGCAGCACCATCCCGGACACGCGCGACACCCCCGTTCTGTGGACGACCGACCCGTGTAACCAATATAACCAGTTACATGAGAGCTGCTCTGAACTGGAAACTGGTCATCGACACCCGGGACGCCCAGACCCTGGCGGACTTCTGGGCCTCGGCGCTGCGGTACGAGGTGGAGGACCCGACCGCGCTCATCGACCACCTCCTGTCGACGGGCGACCTCCCCGAGGCGGCGGTCGCCGAGCACGCCGGCCACCGCGTCTTCCGGGGCTACGCCGCCGTACGCCATCCCGAGGACCCGTACGACCCGTTCACCGGCATCGGCAAGGGCCGTCGCCTGCTGTTCCAGGACGTCCCGGAGTCGAAGACGGTGAAGAACCGCCTCCACATCGACGTCCACTCCGAACCGGGCGGCCTCGACGAGCTGGTCTCCCACCTGGAATCCCTGGGCGCGGCCCGTGTGAACGAAGTGAACAAGGGACCGGCGGGCCACTGGTGGGTGATGCGGGACCCCGAGGGCAACGAGTTCTGCGTGGCGTGACGCCGGGGCGCCGGGCGTCAGGGCGCCGGGTTCACAGGCCTCGTCTGGGCCCCGTCAGGCCCTGAGGCCCCGCAGCAGCAGGTCCACCACGGCGCGGAAGTCGCCCTCGACGCCGGGCTGTTCCCACTCGGGGGCGTAGCGCGGGTCGTGGAAGCGGCGCGAGGCGTGGAAGAGGGCGCGGGCGGTGGCCTCCGGGTCGTCGGCGGTGAAGGCGCCGGCGTCGACGCCCGCCTCGACGATCCGCCTCAGCTGGCCGATCAGGTCGGCGAGGTGCTCGCCGACGGCGTCGCCGTTCTCGCCGGTCAGCGCCATGTACGTGGCGAAGAGCTCGGGGTCGTCGCCCGCCTTGCGGCGCTTGGCCGCGAACAGGGCCGAGAACCAGTCGCGCAGCCGCGCCTCGGGGTCCCGGTCCTCGGCGACTATGCCCAAGAGGGACTCGGACGTGCGGTCCAGCCACCGCTTCGTCACTGCCTCCCGCAGCGCCGCCTTCGTACGGAAGTGCCGGTAGACACTGCCGTGGCTGACCCCGAGCGCGCGCGCCACGTCCACCACGGTCGCCTTGGCGGGGCCGTGGCGGCGCAGCACCTCCTCGGTCGCTTCGAGGATGCGCTCGGCGGTCAGGATCTGCGAGGTCGGGGCCATGAGGGAGACCGTACCCAAAGGGGCGATCAGCGCTCGCTGTCGAGGTGTGCCATCTGAGCCGCCGCATAGCGGTCGCCCGCGGCGGCACCGGCCGGCACGGCGTCCTCGACGGCCGCCAGGTCGGCCTCGTCCAGGGTGACGTCCAGGGCACCCAGCGCCTCGGTCAGCCGGTCGCGGCTGCGGGCGCCGACCAGCGGCACGATGTCGTTGCCCCGCGACAGCACCCAAGCGATCGCGATCTGGGCGACGCTCACGCCCTTCTGCTCGGCGATCTTCCGCAGCGCCTCGACGAGGGTGAGGTTGTGCTGGAGGTTCTCGCCCTGGAAGCGGGGTGAGTGCGCCCGGAAGTCGTGGGCGGCGAGCTGCCGGTCCTGGGTGTAGTGCCCGGAGATCAGACCGCGGGACAGCACCCCGTACGCCGTGATGCCGATGCCCAGCTCTCGCGTCGTGGGCAGGATCCTGTCCTCGATGCCGCGCGAGATGAGCGAGTACTCGATCTGGAGGTCCACGATCGGGGCCGTGGCGGCGGCGCGCCGGATCGTCTCCGCGCCGGCCTCGCTGAGCCCGATGTGCCGTACGTATCCCTTCTCCACCAGCTCCGCGATCGCGCCGACCGTCTCCTCGATCGGCACGTCGGGGTCGACCCGGGCGATCCGGTAGACGTCGATGTGGTCCACGCCGAGGCGCTGGAGCGAGTAGGAGGCGAAGTTCTTGACCGCGGCAGGCCGGCCGTCGTATCCGGCCCACGCCCCGTCCGGACCGCGCAGGGCCCCGAACTTGACGCTGGTGAGCGCCTGTTCGCGGCGCGCCGCGGGGGCGGAGCGCAGGGCCTCGCCGATCAGCATCTCGTTGTGGCCCATGCCGTAGAAGTCGCCCGTGTCGAGCAGGGTCACGCCCGCTTCGAGCGCGGCGTGGATCGTCGCGATGGACTCGGTCCGGTCCGCGTGGCCGTACAGCGCGGACATGCCCATGCAGCCGAGGCCGAGAGCGGAGACCTGGGGGCCGGTGGTACCGAGGGGGCGGGTTTGCATGAGAGCTCCTTGGGTTCCCGTGAGCCGTGGGGCCGCGGCATGCGAGGACCCCACGGATGACGTACATCCAGCCTGACATGACAGCTGACAGATTTCAATATCTGTCAGCTGTCAGCTGTCACCTGGCACGCGTCAGCAGCCGCCGACGCCCCGGAACCGACTCCGTTGGACACCCATGATCACCACCCGGAGAATGGGAGTTGTCGGCGAGCAGTCTCCCCGGCGGCGCCTGCCGCCGGCCGCGCGGTACCTCTGCGCCGCCCGAGGAGACGCGCCATGACAGTCCGTATCGCAACCTTCAACGCCGAGAACCTCTTCCGCCGCCCCAAGGCCTTCGGCCTCCCGGACGCGACACAGCGGAACGAAGTCGTCGAGGACTTCAGCACGTTGGTCTCCCTGCTGAACCTGACGACCTACGAGCCGAGGGACAAGGCACGGATCTCCGCGCTCATCAAGAAGCACAAGGCCTACGACCTGGACCGCGACGACCCTCCGCCGATCTACATCAACCAGACCCGCCTCGACGGCGGCAAGCTCTTCAAGAAGCAGGGCCAGCCGGGGGACGACGACTTCGACATCAGGATCCTCGCCAAGGGCCGTGGGGACTGGGCCGGTTGGGCCGAACTCGTGCGGGAGGACCTCGACTCGGCCGCGGTGGAGAACACCGGCCGGGTGATCGACGAGGTCGACGCCGACATCCTGCTCCTGGTGGAGGTCGAGGACAGGCTCACGCTGGACCGCTTCAACAAGCAGATCCTTCAGGGAGCGCTCGGGAGGCGGCCGTACCCGTACAGCATGCTGATCGACGGCAACGACAGCCGCGGCATCGACGTCGGGATCCTCAGCCGTCACCCGATCACGTCCGTACGGCCCCACATCTTCGACCCGGATCCGGAACGTCCCGGCGAGCACCTGTTCAGCCGCGACTGCCCCGAGTTCGAGATCCAACTCAACGGCACGCCCTTGGTGCTCCTCGGCAACCACCTGAAGAGCAAGAGCAACGACGACCCGGTGCTGCGCCTGGCCCAGGCCAAGCGGGTCGCGGAGATCTACGAGGCCGCCCGTGAGCGCACCCCGTACGTCATGGTCGCCGGAGACCTCAACGACCACCCGGAGAGCGAGCCGATCGCGCTGCTGCTGGACACCGGCCTGCGCGACGCGATGAGTCACCCCGCCTACCGGGGAGTTCCCGGCACCTACGCCCCGTGCGACAAGGCGGAGCACAAGATCGACTACCTGCTGTTCCCGCCGCCGTTGTGGCACCGGGTGCAGCACGTGGGCCTCGAGACACGCGGAATCTTCTGGACCCCGCCCCCGGAGATCAAGCACTTCGACGAGGTGAACTCAAAGGTCAACGCAGCCTCCGACCACGCGGCGCTCTACGCGGACCTGGACCTGTAAAGCAACAGTTCCCCGCGCCCCGAGAGGGGCGCGGGGGACTGCGCGTCTTCAGGGGCGCGGGGCTGTGTCAATCTGCGGCTCCGCCGCGCGGGCGCGACCAGCCACGACGAACCCGCAGCCGTACGACAACCCCAGCCAGGCAGACGCTCACACGGCCAGGCCGGAACGCACCTAGCAGCCGATCAGCCGGCTCCCCAGGTACCCCTCGATCTGGTCCAGCGACACCCGCTCCTGCTTCATCGAGTCCCGCTCACGAACAGTAACGGCGTTGTCGTCCAGCGTGTCGAAGTCCACCGTCACACAGAACGGCGTACCGATCTCGTCCTGACGCCGGTACCGGCGCCCGATCGCACCGGCGTCGTCGAACTCGATGTTCCAGTGCTGACGCAGCGCCTGGGCGAGCCCCTTGGCCTTCGGGGAGAGCTCCGGGTTCCTCGACAGCGGCAGCACGGCGACCTTGACGGGAGCCAGGCGCGGGTCGAGGCGCAGCACCGTGCGCTTCTCCATCTTGCCCTTGGCGTTGGGCGCCTCGTCCTCGATGTACGCGTCGAGCAGGAAGGCCAGCAGGGTGCGACCGACACCCGCCGCCGGCTCGATCACGTACGGGGTCCAGCGCTCGCCGGCCTCCTGGTCGAAGTACGACAGGTCCTGGCCGGAGGCCTTGGAGTGGGCGCCGAGGTCGTAGTCGGTGCGGTTGGCGACGCCCTCCAGCTCGCCCCACTCCGAGCCGCCGAAGCTGAAGCGGTACTCGATGTCGGCGGTGCGCTTGGAGTAGTGGGAGAGCTTCTCCTGCGGGTGCTCGAACCACCGCATGTTCTCTTCACGCAGACCCAGGCCGGTGTACCAGTTCCACCGCTCCTGCATCCAGTACTCCTGCCACTTCTCGTCCTCGCCCGGCTTGACGAAGAACTCCATCTCCATCTGCTCGAACTCGCGGGTGCGGAAGATGAAGTTGCCCGGCGTGATCTCGTTGCGGAAGGACTTGCCCATCTGCGCGATGCCGAACGGCGGCTTGCGGCGCGAGGTGGTCTGCACCTGACCGAAGTTGGTGAAGATGCCCTGGGCGGTCTCCGGGCGCAGGTAGGCGACGGAGCCGGAGTCCTGGGTCGGGCCGAGGTGGGTGGAGAGCAGGCCGGAGAACTGCTTGGGCTCGGTGAACTGGCCCTTGTTGCCGCAGTTCGGGCAGTTGATGTCGGCCAGGCCGTTCTCGGGGGCGCGGCCCTTCTTCTCCTCGTACGCCTCTTCCAGGTGGTCCGCGCGGAACCGCTTGTGACAGGCGGTGCACTCGGTCAGCGGGTCCGAGAAGGTGGCGACGTGACCGGAGGCGACCCAGACCTCGGGCGCGAGGATCACGGACGAGTCGATACCGACGACGTCCTCGCGCGAGGTCACCATGTAGCGCCACCACTGACGCTTGATGTTCTCCTTGAACTCGACACCCAGCGGTCCGTAGTCCCAGGCGGCGCGCTGACCACCGTAGATCTCGCTGCACGGGAATACGAAGCCACGGCGCTTGCTCAGGCTGACGATGGTGTCGATCTTGTCGGCGGCCACGGTGCTCTCTTCATTACGACGACGGGCGACGAAGCGGATGCGCCCCTGGAGGGAAGCGATGCGCCTCAGAGCGAATGCCTCAGGTTACCGGCGGGGGATCCCCTCCAATCAAATCGGTTCGGTCAGGAGGTACCACAAAACAGTCACCCTCCCCTTACTCCAGCCTTACCCCGGGTCTCACCGAGGACTTGTTGACAATCATTTCCATCTTTGCTGAAAATGACTCTCATGAACGTAGTACGACGACACCGGCGACACCTCATATCCGGGACCGCGGTCGCGGCGGCCACCGTCCTCGGCCTCGGAACCCTCACGGCATGCTCGGACTCGTCCGCGGCCACCGGCAACACGGACAAGTTCGACGTCGTGGCGTCGTTCTACCCGATGGCCTACCTCGCCGAGCAGATCGGCGGGAAGTACGTGCACGTCACCAGTCTTACCGAACCCGGCCAGGAGCCGCACGACCTGGAGATCAGCGCCAAGCAGACCGCGCAGCTGCAGGAGTCGGACGCGGTCCTCTACCTCAAGGGCCTCCAGCCCTCCGTCGACGACGCGGTCGCCCAGTCCGAGCTCAAGACGAAGATCGACGCCGCGACGCTGACCTCCCTGGAGGAACACGGCAACGAGGTCGGTGGCCACGCCGCCGAGCACGACGACGCCCACGGCGACGAGGCGGGCGGCAAGGACCCCCACATCTGGCTCGACCCGGTTCGGTACGCCGAGGTCGCCAAGGGCGTCGGCGCCGCCTTCGAGAAGGCGGACCCGGACCACGCGGACACCTACAAGACGAACACCGAGGAACTCGTCATGAAGCTGGGCGCGCTCGACGACCAGTTCAGGAGCGGGCTCAAGGACACGAGGACCAAGGTCTTCATCACCACCCACGCGGCCTTCGGCTACCTCGCCGAGCGCTACGGCCTGACCGAGGAGGCCATCTCCGGCCTCGACCCGGAGTCGGAGCCGAGCGGGGCCCGCGTGCGCGAGCTTGAGAAGATGGCGAAGGCCGACGGCGTCTCCACCGTCTTCTACGAGACCCTCGTCAGCGACAAGACCGCGAAGACCATCGCCCAGGACGCGAACCTGAAGACGGACGTGCTCGACCCCATCGAGGGCATCACGTCCAGGTCCCGGGGCAAGGACTACTTCTCGGTCCAGGAAGCCAACCTCAAGGCGCTGCAGACAGCACTGGGCGCCAAGTGACCCTGTGGAGGACACAGGCATGAGCGACGAGCCCGCAACCACCGAGGCCGTCATATCCCTGCGCGGCGTCCGTGCCGAGCTGGGCTCGCGCACCGTCCTGCGCGGCATCGACCTCACCGTGCGCCGCGGGGAGGTCGTCGCCCTGCTCGGCGCCAACGGCTCCGGCAAGTCGACGGCCATCCGCAGTGTCATCGGTCAGGTGCCCGCGAGCGCGGGCGAGATCGAGATCTTCGGGACCCCGCGCGCCCGCTTCTCCGACTGGAAGCGGGTCGGATACGTGCCGCAGCGCACCACGGCCGCGGGCGGCGTCCCGGCGACGGTGACCGAGGTGGTCGCCTCGGGCCGGCTGTCACGGACCCGCTTCGGCGTCCTGCGCAAGGCCGACCACGAGGCGATACGCCGCGCCCTCGCGCTGGTCGGCATGGCGGACCGGGCGAAGGACTCCGTGAACGCCCTGTCCGGGGGCCAGCACCAGCGCGTCCTGATCGCCCGCGCCCTCGCCTGCGAACCCGAGTTGCTGATCATGGACGAGCCCATGGCGGGCGTCGACCTCGCCAGCCAGGAGGTACTGGCCGAAACCCTGCGCGAGCAGGTGGCCAAGGGCACGACCGTCCTGTTGGTCCTGCACGAACTCGGGCCCCTGGAGCCGCTGATCGACCGCGCGGTCGTCCTGCGCGACGGCTGCGTGCTCCACGACGGCCCGCCTCCCAAGGCGGTCGGCCAGCACGCGCTGCCCGGCCACGACCACGTCCACCCGCACGCGGCTCCGGGCGCGGAACCGGTCCGTACGGGCCTGCTGAGCTGAGAAGGCACGGATCAGAACCATGGACCTCCTGAACTACGCGTTCATGCAGCGGGCGTTGCTCGCCGCCGTGCTCGTCGGCATCACCGCCCCCGCGATCGGCATCTACCTCGTCCAGCGCCGCCAGGCCCTGATGGGCGACGGCATCGGCCATGTGGCGATGACCGGCGTGGGCCTCGGCTTCCTGCTGTCGTGGTCCCCGGTGTGGATGGCGACGCTCGTGTCCGTCCTGGGCGCGGTACTGATGGAACTCATCCGCTGGTACGGCAAAACGCGCGGCGACATCGCGCTGGCGATGCTCTTCTACGGGGGCATGGCGGGCGGTGTGATGTTCATCAACCTCGCGCCGACGGGCTCGAACGCGAACCTGACGTCGTACCTGTTCGGCTCCCTGTCCACGGTGTCGCAGGACGACGTGACGGCGATCTGCCTGCTGGCGGCCTTCGTGGTGCTCGTGACGATCGGGCTCCGGCGCCAGCTGTTCGCGGTGAGCCAGGACGAGGAGTTCGCACGGGTCACGGGTCTGCCGGTACGGGCGCTGAACCTGCTCACCGCGGTGACGGCGGCGGTGACGGTGACGGTCGCGATGCGGGTGGTCGGCCTTCTGCTCGTCTCCGCTCTGATGGTGGTGCCCGTGGCGGCGGCCCAGCAGCTCAGCCGGAGCTTCGCGGCGACGTTCGCGATCGCGGTGGCCATCGGCGTGACGGTGACCATCAGCGGCACGGTGACCTCGTACTACCAGGACGTGCCGCCGGGGGCGACGATCGTGCTGCTGACCATCGCCGCGTTCATGCTGCTCACGGCACTGGCCGCGCCGCTGGCCCGGCGGAGGGCGCGGGCGTTGGAGGATGCCGCGGGCGATCCGGCGGAGTGCGTGATCCCGGAGGCGGGCAAGGCGACGGTTCCGGCCGCCCGCGGTTCCTCGGCGGGGACGGGTGGCGTCGGCGTCTGACTGCCCACAGCCCGGACTGGCACAATGGCCCGGCAAAGCGCAGACGTGAGGAGGCAACGGTGACGACCGCTGGACCCGTGCGGGGTCGTGCCACCCGGCAGCGTGCAGCCGTGGCGGCGGCGCTCGACGAGGTCGACGAGTTCCGCAGTGCACAGGAGCTCCACGACATGCTCAAGCACAAGGGGGACTCGGTCGGACTGACCACGGTGTACCGCACCCTGCAGTCCCTCGCCGACGCGGGCGAGGTGGACGTCCTCCGCACCTCCGAGGGTGAGTCGGTGTACCGGCGCTGCTCGACCGGGGAGCACCATCACCACCTCGTGTGCCGGGTCTGCGGCAAGGCCGTGGAGGTGGAGGGGCCCGCGGTGGAGAAGTGGGCGGACGCGATCGCGGCGGAGCACGGTTACGTGAACGTGGCGCACACGGTGGAGATCTTCGGCACGTGCGCCGACTGCGCGGGCGCCTCCGGCGGGTGAGCGGTTCGTAGGGTGACCCCTTGTGCGGGGCAGGGAGAGCCTCCCCCTGCCCCCGGTGCCGCGGGCGTCTTCCGGAGCCCCGGCCCGGACGGGGCTCCGGGGGCCGCCGGGCGTCGCGAACCGTCGTCCGGCCTCGGCGCCCCGCACTCGGTCTCCCGCTTCGTCTACTTCGTCACCTTGATCCCCTCGTACGCGGTGGACTTCGGCGCCAGGCAGACGAACCAGTCGTAGGGCGAGTTCTTGGGGCTGTGGATGACCGGAACGGCGGCGTTCGCCTCGGTGGCCGCGGACGCACGGCCGACCTTGGTAGACGTGCCGTCCTTCCAGGTGCAGGTGACCTCCCGGGCGGTCTTGGCGACCTGGCCAATCACCAGGCGCTGCGAGGCCGTGCCGTTCCCGGGGAGCAGCGGGATCGAGACGGTCCCGAACTCGCCGCCGGACAGGACGTCGTCCTCAGGTACCACGTTGTCCGCGATCTGGGTGGTCCTCGCCTCTTCACCGGTGACCCGGTGGACGAAGTGCGCGACCTTGCCCACCAGTTCGGAGGCCGTGGAGACGCCCTCCGGGCGCTCGCCGAACTCCGCCATCGCCGCCAGGGTGGCCTGGGCCTCCGCCGTGTCCGCCGGAGCCTTCCACACGTCGATGTACACCCTCCACGGCACTCCCGCGTCGGTGCCGCTCGCCAGGGTCGTCCGCATGTGCGGCTCGGACGCCTCCGCGCTGGCGACCGGCGGGCTCGCCGGCGACACCTCCCGGTCCCCGTCATTGGACAGCCCCGTCAGCGCCAGAGCCCCCGTGGAGCCGGCCACGACCAGGGTGGTGGTCGCCACGACCGCCCAGCGACGGGCCTTGCGGCGGCGGCCGCCGCGCATCAGCGCCTGGGTGGGGGCTATGCCGATCTTCACCTCGTCGGCCGCGTCGGCCAGCAGGAGTGCGATGTCGCGCTGTGTCATGTTGTGGCTCGTCTCCCAGTCCGCGCTTTTCACTTTCGTCCTCCCTGCGTCACTGTCTCCGCCAGTCCCGATATGGCGCGCAGCTTCGAGATCCCCTTGGCTGCGTTGCTCTTCACCGTGCCGACCGAACAGCCCATCGCCTCGGCCGTCTGTGTCTCGGTGAGGTCCTCCCAGTAACGCAGGACCACTGCTTCCCGCTGCCGTGTCGGCAGTTCGGCCAGCGCCTTCAGCAGCGTGTGGCGGTCGTCGGCCTGGGCGATCCGGTCACCGGTGTCGGCCACCTCGTGTGTCAGGCCCGCGTCCTCGCTCCTGGGCACCAGGAACTCCCGCAGTTTCCTGCGGTACCTGCGGGCATGCGCGTTGATCATCACTCGTCGTACATACGCCTCCGGGTCGTCGGCCGAGGCGACCCTGTGCCAGGCCACATAGACCTGTTCCAGCGTCGACTGGACCAGATCCTCCGCGGCGTGCTGCTCCCCCGTGAGCAGGAATGCCGTGCGCATCAGCCGCGGCCAGCGGTCGACGACGAAGGCCTGGAACTCTCTGTCCCCGGCCTGTTTTCGAACCCCCATGAACACCTCCTAGATGTTCAAGAGAGCCTGTGAGAGGCCGAGACCGTTGCCTCACCGCGGAGTCTTTTTCCGCGTTCTCGTCGGAGCGGGGGGTGCCTGTTGAGTCGGCACGGAGCGCGGTGCCGGTGTTGCCACCGTCCGGTGTGGTCGGTGAACCGTCGGCGGACGTCCTTCCACTTCCAGCGGCGCAGTGCCATCCACCAGCTGATCACCCGATGCCGCGTGAAACTGGCCAGGGAGCTCAGGGCGGCTTCGCAGACCGCGTGCTTGAAGTGGTCGAATCGGCGGCGGCAATCTCACGCACCCGATCGCAGAACCGTGCGGGAGCCCATCGGCTCACACGGCTCCCATCATCCAGCCATCAGGCTTGAGACCGAACCACCAATGGGCGAAGAGGTTCGGGCAGGTCCGCTATCGCCTCGCCGCCGTCGGCGAGCATGACTGCGAGATCTACCGCGATCCGGCCGGGGTCGTGCCCGGTGCCACGCGGTCGCAGCCGACGCAGTGCGTCCGTGAAGGCGATGGTCAGGCCAGTGACATCGCAGAGATCGGCCGGCAAGCGGGATCCGGCGTGGCTGACCACCGAGACCTTGGACAAGCCTCCTCTTCCCAGCCCAGAAGGCACTTTCGCTTTTCCGTTCAAGACTCGGACACCGCCGCAACTGAAACACGCAGGCTAGCTCTCCATGACCATCAGCGCCGCCATCATCCCCTCGTCCTCGTGCTGGAGGAGATGGCAGTGCAGCATGTACATGTACGTGTCGTCGGCGAAGTCGGTGAACTTCATGGCGATCTTGATGGACCCGCCACCGACGACCTCGTACGTGTCGAACCACCCCAGCTCGACACCCGTCGGCTCCTCACCGTTGATCTCGATCAACTGGAACGGCACGTCGTGCAGATGGAACGAATGCTCCAGCATCGTGTTGTTGGTGATCGTCCAGATCTCCTCGGAACCGAGCGTCGTCATGATCGTCGCCATCGAGTCCATGCTGGTGCCCACCGAGCCGTTGATCGCCATCTCCAGCCCGTCCTGGTCCAGCGTGATCTCCCGCGCGGTGAAGCTCGACGTGTCGTACCGCTCGATCGTGTTGAGCGTCGACGGCAGGTCGTCGGGCGTGTCCGAGGCATCCGGCGTGACGGTCAGGAAGTCGTACGTGCCACTGCCACCCCGCACCCATCCGGTCGTGACGACGGCCTGCAAGGTGACCGCGTCGCTCAGGTCCATGACGAACTCCGCGCGCCCGCCCGCGACCAGCCGAATGCTCTCGACCTCGGTCGCCGAGGTCAGATACCCCTGCTCGGTGGCGATCTGCGTCAGCGTCCCGCCGTCACCGCGCTGGACGGTGATGATGTCCGACGGTGAGGCGTTGAGGACCCGGAAGCGGGTGCGCGTCTTCGTGGCGGTGAACGTGAGCGTGGTGTCGTCGACGTTGGTGCCGTTGCACAGCACCGGGTAGGCGAGGCTGCCGCTCAGGTAGCCGGTCAGGTTGTACTTGATGTCACCGGAGCTGTCCGACGCCAGGCACTGCAGGATGATCGGGATGTCGTCGACGCCGTACTCGCTCGGCAGCGCCGCGGACGCGTCCGAGTCGTCCTCCACGATGATCATGCCGGCCATGCCGTGCACGACCTGCTCGGCCGTGGTGCCGAGAGCGTGCGGGTGGTACCAGAGGGTCTTGGCCTCGTCGAGGACCTCGAAGGTGGGCGACCAGGTCTTTCCGGCGGCGAAGGCGTTCTGGGGGCCACCGTCCATCTCCGGCGGGATGTGGGCGCCGTGGAAGTGGACGCTGGTGTCGTCGTCGAGGTTGTTGGTGATGTTGAGCAGGACGGTGTCGCCCTTGGTCCACTTCATGGTGGGGCCGAGGTACGACTGGTTGTAGCCCGCGGTCGAGCTGGTGACCCCGCTGACCACCTCGCGGGTGCCGGACTGCGCCGCGAGCGTGTAGGTGGTGGTGCCGTCCGAGGTGGTGCCCTCCAGGAGGTCCGGGACGGTCAGCGTGGCGGTGTTGGTCGCGGCACCGGCCTTGTTGCGCTCGGCGTCGGTCAGCAGGGAGAAGGCCCCTCCGGCCGCCCCGACCGCGGCCAGCCCGAAGCCCGCCATGCCGCCGAGGAACTTGCGCCGGTGCAGGCCCTTGCCGTTGGTCCTGGCCCTGGCCCTGCGGTTCTTGCCCGTGTTGTTGGTCATGGCCGGGGATGTTTGACCTAAAGGCTGTGTAAGGACTGGGCCGAAGTTAGGAGCGGCCCGAGCGGGCTGTGAGGTCACCGTGAGGGCCGCCCGGCCACCAACTCCCGCAACAGCAAGCCCAGTTGATGTATCGCAGGTCACACCCGGCGGGCGGGACGTACCGGACGGGCTCCGCGCGCGGAGCGCACACCAACCTCCAGGCTTGTGATGCGCGTCACAGTCAAGGGTGGCTGTGTCGGCGCTGTCCCCGCCCCTTCCCGGCACTGTGCCCGGACTGTCCGAGCCGGCCCCTACGCCCCTCCGCCCCTACGAACTCTGCCGGGCGGGGCGCGGCGCGCGGGCGGCGTCCACCGGGCCGTAACAGGCCGCCGTGGCCCCGGTCATGAGGGCCCAGTAGCGGTCGCCGTACGACCAGTGCCACCACTCGGTGGGGTAGTTGACCAGGCCTGCCGTGCTGAGCGCTGCGGAGAGGAAGCGGCGGTTGCGACGGGCGTCGTCGGAGATGTTCGGGGCGTCGGTGTAGCAGGCGTCCGCGCTCTCCTCGGGGCTCGCGTCGACCCTCGTGCCGAGGTCGAGTTCCTCGCCCGAGGCGGTGCACAGGGTGAGGTCCACGGCCGCGCCGGCGACGTGCGGGCCGATCTCCGGCGGGGACAGGGAACGGCTGGTCTGGGTGCGCAGGTGGTCCTCGGACCAGTCCGGGTTGGCGGCGCGCAGCTCGGCCGCGTACGCCTCGAAGTAGCTGATCTGGAGAGCGAGCGGGCGGTATCCCTCGGTGACCAGCAGGCGCACCCCGTCGGGGAGCAGCCGCGCCGCGCGGGCCAGCCGCCAGGCGACGCCCTCGCGGACCATGGCGTAGGCGCCCTCAGGGTCGGCCTGCCGGGGATCCACGGCCACGAAGGGCAACTCCCGCAGATCGACGAGGGGTTCGCCGCAGTCCCGTACGGGGACACCGGCGACCTCGGGATCGTTCATGAGGATGATCGGGGGCATGCGTCGTCTCTCGCGGCGGTCCGGGCGTACGGATGTACGGCGATACGGGCGGGTCGAGGCGATGTACGGTCGCGTGGCGATGCCCCGGGACAGGGACAGTCGTGCCCCGATGCCCCTGCCCCGGAGCTCCCCCGGGCTGTGCCTGGCTTCCCCCTGCCTGGTGGTGCCCCTTGGTCGGCCGGGTGGTGAGGACTCACCCGGCCGACCAGTTGTCCCCCGACACCCACGAGAGTGGCGCAGGGCGCTGCAAGTTCTCTGCAAGTCCTCGGCAAGGCGTTGCGCCCCCTGGGGCCCTAGTTCGGTCCGGGCGGGAGGGGCCAGGGCTCGTCGCGTTCGCGGGCATCGCACGCGGTGAACACGGCCGTCGCCTCCGCGCGCAGCGCCGCCGCTCCCGCCCCGTCGCCGAGCGCCTCGCGCGCCGTGGACAGGTCCCGCAGGGCGCGGGCGCGCGGGAGGCGCAGGTCCAGCACGTCCCAGCCGGCGACCGACGCGGTCAGCAGCTGTTCCGCCTCGGCCGGGCGGCCGTCGGCCAGCGCGCACTCGCCGAGGGTGCGCAGGGTCAGCGCCTCACCGAAACGGTCCTGGTGGGCCCGGCAGACACCGAGCGCCGCGTGCAGCGCCGACTCGGCCTCCCGGGTCCGGCCCAGCCGCAGCCGCGCCTTGGCCCAGGCCCGCGCGCAGTACGCGGCCATCAGCGGGTCCCCGAGGGCCAGCAGGCTCTCCCGCGCCCGCCCGGCCAGGCCCGCGGCCGTCTCGTACTCGCCGAGGGACCGGTGGACGAGGCTGAGCGTGCGCTGCGCGAGGGCCTCGCCGCGGCGGCTGCCCTGCCGCCGGTACGCCTCCAGTGACTCGTCGAGGAGGGTGAGTGCCGTGGTGTGGTCGCCGAGTTCGAGGCGTACGGAACCGGCGTACCGGCAGGCGAGACCGACTCCGGTGTCGTCGCCGAGCCTCCGGAAGCCGTCGGCGGCGTCGGCGAGGGCGCGTTCGGCGGCACGCAGCTCGCCCAGCTCGCGGCAGGCGCTGCCGAGTCCCGTGAGGGCGGCGGAGCGGCCCCGTACGTCACCGAGGTCCGCGCAGAGCCGCTCCGCCTGCCGGAAGTAGTCCAGTGCCTCGGAGCAGCGGTCCTGTTCGTAGCGGAGCTGGCCCAGGCCGATGAGCAGCAGGGCCTCGCCGGAGAGGTCCTCGGCGCGCCGGGCGGCGGCGAGGGCGGCGTCGTGGCTGCGCCACCAGGCGTCGAAGCGGTTGCTGATGGCGAACGAGGAGGAGCACAGGGTCGCCGCGGCCTCACAGGCCAGTGTGTGCAGCCCGAGCGCGGCGGCCCGTTCGACGGCCGAGGTCAGCGCGCCCGCCTCGGCGTCGAACCAGGTGAACGGATCGGCGAGGACCCGCTCGGTGGTCCGGGTACTGACGACGGTCTGCGGGGAGGAGGTGGCGGATGGCTTGTTACAGACGACGAGGGTGCCGTCCGGGCTCTCGGTGGCGGCGCGGCTCTGGCGCAGTATCACCGCTCCCGGGGGTGCCGCCTCCGTGACGCGGTCCATCAGGTACAGGCCGGCGGTCAGGGCGCGGCCCACGGCGGTGGTGCGGTCGGCCACGGAGTCCTCGGCCTCGGCGCGTTCGGCGGCGTAGACGCGGACCAGGTCGTGGAGGCGGTAGCGGGGCTGGCCGACCTGGTCCGTGCCGGGGCAGTGCAACAACTGGGCGTCCACGAGCCGTTCCAGCACCTCCTCCGCCTCGTCCTCCGGTACGTCGGCGAGCGCGGCCACCGCCCAGGCGGCGACGTCGGTGGAACCCAGCGTGGCGAGGCGGCGCAGCACCCGGCGGGCGCCCTCGTCCAGCGCCTGATAGCTGAGGCCGAGGCTCGCCCGTACCTCCAGGTCGCCCACGGACAGCTCGTCGAGCCGCCGGTGCTCGTCCGCGAGGCGGTCGGCGAGCATGCTGGGCGTCCAGTGGCGGCGGGTCGCCAGCCGCGCCCCGGCGATCCTCAGGGCCAGCGGCAGCCCGCCGCACAGGTCGACGATCCGCCGCGCGGCGGTCTCCTCGCGCGGGGTCGCCCACGTGGTGCCGATGACCCGGACCAGCAGCTCCAGTCCGCCGACGTCGTCCAGGACGTCGAGGTCGGTCCGCCGGGCGCCGACGAGCCCGCCGAGCCGCGTCCGTGAGGTCACCAGCACCCCGCAGGTCGCACTGCCGGGCAGCAGCGGACGCACCTGCGACTCGCTGCCCGCGTCGTCGAGCACCAGCAGGATGCGGCGCCCCGCGACCAGGCTGCGGAAGAGGTCGCCGCGCTCGGCCGGGTCCTCGGGCGGATCGGCGCCCAGCGCGCGCAACAGCCGCCCGAGAACCTCCCCGGGCGGCACGGGCGCACTGAAACCGTGCAGCTCGGCGTAGAGCTGGCCGTCCGGATACCGTTCCGCCACCCGGTGAGCGGCCTGCACGGCGAGGGCGGACTTCCCGACGCCCGCGGGCCCGGACACCACGACCACGGGTGTCGCCCCGCGCGGCCCGGTCAGCCACTCGGCCACTTCGGCCGACTCCGCCTCCCGTCCCGTGAAGTCACCGAGGGCGGGCGGCAGCAGCGACACCGCCCGCGGCGCCGCACCCGTACGGACGGCCGAGGCTGCGGTGGCGGCCCGCCTGCCCGGCAACAGCCCCGGATCGGCCCGCAGCACCGCCTCATGCATCCGGTTCAGCTCGGGCCCGGGATCGATGCCCAGCTCATCTGCCAGAACGGCCCGCCCCTCGCCGTACACCGCGAGGGCGTCGGCCTGGCGACCCAGCCGGTACAGCGCGAGCATGAGCTGGCCACGCAGCCGCTCCCGCGTGGGGTGGGCCGCGACGAGCGCGGCGAGTTCCGTCGCGAGTTCGGCCTCCTGCCCCGCGATCTCCAGCTCGACAGCGATCCGCTCCTCCAGCGCCGCCTGCCGGGCCTCTTCCAGCCGTACGGCCTCGCTCCGCAGCGCGCCCCCGACCCCGCCGAGCGCCGGCCCCCGCCACAGGGCCAGCGCCTCGCGCAGCGCCCGGGCGGCGGAACGGTGATCACCCTCGGCCGAGGCTCTTCGCCCTTCCCCGGTCAGCGCCTCGAACCGTACGAGATCGACCCGCCAGGACCCCGGCGCCAGCACGTACCCCGGCGACCGCGTCTCGATCGCCTCCCCCGCCTCCTCGGGCAGGGCGCGCCGCAGCGCCGAGACGTACGACTGCACCAGCGCCCGCGCCGTGTCGGGCGGTTCCTCGCCCCAGATGGCGTCGACCAGCGCGTCGGCGGGCACGACCTGCCCGGCGCGCAGGAGCAGCACGGCCAGCAGCGCCCGCGGCTTGGGTCCGCCGAGGCGCACGGGCATGCCGTCCCACCACGCCTCGACCGGGCCGAGCAAGCGGTATTCCAGCTCCAAGGGTCCCCAACTTCCGTGCCGTCGGATCTCAGCTCGCAGCGACAGCGGTTGCGCACGCAACGGGTGACGCGAATGTATGGCGTCGTGGTTTCCCAGAACACATGATGCCCCAGGGAATTGTTGAAAATCAGGGGACCTGGCGGCCATTCGACGGGCGTTCTGGGCAGAACCGGGGGAGTTTTCTTCTCAACGGAAGGTGAACGCCAGGGCGGACAAGGGTGAACTGTGGCTGAAAAGGAACTGTCGAGACCACCCGCTTCTCGTCAGTGTCGTGCCTCCGCGCTCCGGGTAAAGGGCGCTCCCTCCGGTCGCGTCGGCTCCGCCGATGCCTCCCCCAGCTCTCGGCTTCGCTCGAGCCGGGGGACCCCCATCGCTCCACCCTCGACTCGGACCACTCCAGCACGAGTGAGAAGCGAGGGGGACGCACCGGCTTGTCGGGGGCACGCCGGGCCGGCTCAGCGGCAACCGGCCGGTGGGCGGCAGGAGGGGCGCGGGTGCGGGGATCCGCAGATGTGACAGATCTCCCAGATCTGTCACATCCTCATCCGACACACCCAGCCTCTGGACCGCATCGCGTCCACGAACCTGGTGTCCGGCTCGACCCCGGCAATTGTCTCCCCAGTCTCATCAGCGTCCGCATAACCCCATGTCACGAACCCGGCCGGTGAGACTGAGCGCCCAATTACCCGGCCCGGCAGCCAGCCGCCGCACACCGCCTCGCCCCCTCCCACCGGCCCGCAGTCGCTTAGCCGGCCCGGCGTGCAGGCGAGACGCAACCGCGCGCCCCCTGAGCCGGGTCAACTGAGCAATCCACGTTCCCGATACCCAGGTAGGGGCCCCGCCTTTTCAGGCCGTCCGCTCGCTTCTCACCCGTGTCGGAGTGGTCCGAGTCAAGGGTGGAGCGGAGCGGAATCGGCGGAGCCGACGCGACCGGAGGGAGCGCCCTTTACTCGGAGCGCGGAGGCACGACACTGACGAGAAGCGGGCGGCCCCGAGGGTCACTTGAAAACGCGGGCACCGTCACCCACCACACCCACGGCACCGATGAACTCGGTCCAGGCGGCAGGGGTGATGAGGAGGACGGGGCCGTGGGGGGACTTACTGTCGCGGACGGGGATGATGTGGGGGACTCCGTGGGCGATCTCGACACAGGCCTCCCCGCCGTCTCCGCCGCTGTAACTGCTCTTGCGCCAGCGGGCCTTGCTCAGGTCGTACTCGCGCATCGTCTGTAGTCCTCCGCCACCGACTCGATCAGGGCCAGGGACGCCTCCTTCGACAACGCGGCGGCCCTGATCAGATCGTAAGACGCCCGGGTGCGCTTCACCACCGCTGGCTCATCCAACAGACTCCCCGAACGCACCCCTTCGGTATAGATGGTTGGCGGGGCGTCCTCGAACTCCATGAGCATCATCATCTTGCCCATGGCCGGGTGCGCTCCCGCCGCGAACGGCAGCACCTGGAGCAGCACCTCGCGCCCCCGCGCCAGCGCCACGAGGTGGTCCAGCTGGTGCGCCATGACCGCCGGGCCGCCGACCGGGACACGGAGGGCGCTTTCGTGGAGAACCGCCCAATACACGGGCCGTGTAGCGTCCTTGAGGAGCCGCGTCCGGTCCATGCGTCCCTTGATCAGCTCCTCGATGTACTCGTCGGCTGCGAGTGGATTGCTCGCCAGGAACACCGCCCGTGCGTACTCCCGTGTCTGAAGCAGCCCTGGAATCACCATGGGCGCGTACTCACAGATCTCCGTCGCCAGCCGCTCCAGCTCCGCCGCGTGCGCGAAGTACTCCGTATACGGCTGGTCCTTGATGAGCTTTCGCCAAAGGCGCTCGAAAAAACCCTCGGTCCGCAGCACCCCGTCAATCCGCTGGGCCACATCCAGCTGAGGTTTACGAATAGCCTGTTCGAACTGACCGATGTACCCGCCGGAGACGAATACCCGCGTCCCCAACTCCACCTGCGTGATTCCCGCATCTTCCCGGCGCCGTTTCAACTCGGCCCCGAAGAACTCCCACGCGGCCTGACGCGAACCGTTGGCCATGACCGATCCCCTCGCACTGCCCCGCATCTGTAGCGCACAGACTCCTGCCGAGTGTAGGCGCAGAGCGTCACCATGGAGATGCGAAGAGTGAAACTCAACAGGTCAGGGGAGCACCCGTGAAGGCACACGCAACACTCGGGGGACGACACTCGGCGCACTGCGTCGAAGAGGCGGAGGAAACAGTGGAGGAATTGCGGCAGGCACTCGCGAGGGCCGGAATTGTGTTGCCGTCACTGGGGCTTGATCCGGCAACTCTTGCGCGAGAGGCTCCCTGTCCTCTGGTGGATTTGGGCCGCTGTTCCGTCGACGCCGCGGCACGCCTCGCGGCGGCGTTGCGGTGAGCGGTACCGGGAAGAAGCCGCCGATCGGGTCGTACGCCGTCGACACCCGCACCGGGCAGGTGGGCCGGGTGATGGGGCACGAGGGACCGTACGTGCAACTGAGACCGGTCGGCGGGGGCAGGGAGTGGGACTGCTCGCCCGAGGCCCTGCGGGACGCGACGACGATAGAGAGGCTGCGCGCGGCGACGGCGTACGAGAACGCGAGGAGCAGGGGCGAAGTGCCTTGAAGGCAATCTGAGGCCCCCGCGCCCCTCACGGCCTGACTACCTCGTCACAACCTCGTCCTCGAACGCCGGAGTCGCTGAGAGATCAGATCCAGCCCGTCCGGCGTTCGAGGAGCCGGGGCCCGGGGCCCGGGCCGCTTGGCTTGGCTTGGCCTGGCTTCAAACCGCCAGGCACGTCGGCCCGAGCAGCGCCTTGAGGTCTCCGAAGAGCGCCGGGTCGGGCTTGACCCGGTGCCGTTCGAGGCGCAGCACGGTCGTCCTGCGCGGGCCCTGGAGCTTGATCCGCACCTCGCTGTCGCCCTTGTGGTGGGTGAGGATCTCGCCGAGCCTGCTGACCACCGGCGGGGTGACCCGGGTGGCGAGGATGGTGAGGATCACGGGCGCGTTGGTGCCCACGTTCGACAGATCCGGGACCTGGAGTTCCATCGCGACGAGCCGGGGCACGTCCTCACGCTTGTCCAGGCGGCCCTTGACGAACACCACCGCGTCCTCGACGAGTTGCGTCGACACCAGCTGATAGGTGGCCGGGAAGAACATGCACTCGATCGAGCCCGCCAGGTCCTCCACCGTCGCGATCGCCCACGCGTTGCCCTGCTTGGTCATCTTGCGCTGCAGACCCGAGATGATGCCGCCGATGGTCACCACCGCCCCGTCCGCGTGCTCACCCCCGGTCAGCTGCGCGATGCCCGCGTCCGCCTTGTCCGACAGCACGTGCTCCAGCCCGAACAGCGGATGGTCGGAGACATAGAGACCGAGCATCTCCCGCTCCTGAGCGAGCAGATACGTCTTCTCCCACTCGTCCTCACCGAAGGTGACGTCCAGCCCGAAGCCGGGCTCGCTGCTCTCCTCCTCCCCCATCCCGCCGAACAGGTCGAACTGCCCCTCTGCCTCCTTGCGCTTGACCGCCACCACGTTGTCGATCATCGGGTCGAAGTGCGCGGTCAGCCCCTTACGGGTGTGCCCCATGGTGTCGAAGGCGCCCGCCTTGATCAGCGATTCCGTCGTCCTCTTGTTGCACGCGACCGCCTCGACCTTGTCGAGGTAGTCGGGGAAGGAGGCGTACTTCCCCTTGGCCTTGCGGCAGCGGATGATCGACTCGACCACGTTCGTACCGACATTGCGCACCGCTTCGAGCCCGAAGAGGATCACGTCGTCACCCTGGGCGGCGAAGTTGTGCACCGACTCGTTGACGTTCGGCGGGAGCACCTTGATGCCCATGCGGCGGCACTCGTTGAGGTAGACGGCCGACTTGTCCTTGTCGTCCTTCACCGAGGTGAGCAGCGCGGCCATGTACTCGGCCGGGTGGTTCGCCTTCAGGTAGGCGGTCCAGTACGAGACCAGTCCGTACGCGGCGGAGTGGGCCTTGTTGAAGGCGTAGCCGGCGAACGGGACCAGCACGTCCCACAGCGCCTGGATGGCCTCGTCGCTGTAGCCCTTCTTGCGGGCGCCCTCCTGGAAGAGGACGAAGTTCTTCGCCAGTTCCTCGGGCTTCTTCTTGCCCATCACGCGGCGGAGGATGTCGGCCTCGCCGAGCGAGTACCCGGCGATGATCTGGGCGGCCTTCTGCACCTGCTCCTGGTAGACGATCAGGCCGTAGGTGACATCCAGGACCTCCTTCAAGGGCTCTTCGAGCTCCTTGTGGATGGGGGTGATCTCCTGCTGGCCGTTCTTGCGGAGCGCGTAGTTCGTGTGGGAGTTCATGCCCATCGGGCCGGGGCGGTACAGGGCCGAGACGGCGGAGATGTCCTCGAAGTTGTCGGGCTTCATCAGGCGCAGCAGGGAGCGCATGGGCCCGCCGTCGAACTGGAAGACGCCGAGGGTGTCGCCGCGCTGGAGCAGGTCGAAGGTCGTCGGATCGTCGAGCGAGAGGCTCAGCAGTTCGATGTCGAGTCCCTTGTTGGACTTCACCATCTTCACCGCGTCGTCCATGATCGTCAGGTTGCGCAGGCCGAGGAAGTCCATCTTCAGCAGGCCGAGCGACTCGCAGCTCGGGTAGTCCCACTGCGTGATGGTCACGCCGTCGGTGTGCCGCACCCAGACGGGCACATGGTCGGTGATCGTCTCGCTGGACATGATCACGCCGGCCGCGTGCACGCCCATCTGCCGGACCAGTCCCTCCACTCCGCGCGCGGTGTCGATGACCTTCTTCACGTCCGGTTCGTTCTCGTACATCCCGCGGACCTCGCCCGCCTCGCTGTAGCGCGGGTGCTGCGGGTCGGTGACGCCGGAGAGCGGGATGCCCTTGCCGAGGACGTCGGCGGGCATCGCCTTGGTGATCCGGTCGCCCATCGCGTACGGGTAGCCCAGTACGCGCGCGGAGTCCTTGATCGCGTTCTTGGCCTTGATGGTGCCGTACGTGCCGATCATGGCGACCTTGTCGGCGCCGTACTTGTCCGTCACGTACCGGATCACCTCGACGCGCCGGCGCTCGTCGAAGTCGATGTCGACATCGGGCATCGAGACGCGCTCGGGGTTGAGGAACCGCTCGAAGATCAGACCGTGCGGGATCGGGTCGAGGTCCGTGATGCCCATGGCGTACGCGACGATCGAACCGGCCGCGGAACCCCGGCCGGGGCCAACCGCGATGCCGTTGTTCTTGGCCCACATGATGAAGTCGGCGACGACGAGGAAGTACCCCGGGAACCCCATCTGGATGATGACGTCCATCTCGTAGTCCGCCTGCCTCTGGCGGTCCTCGGGGACGCCGCCCGGGAAGCGGCGCTCCATGCCCCGGCGGACCTCCTCCTGGAACCAGGTGACCTCGGTGAAGCCCTCGGGAATGTCGAACCTGGGCATGAGGTTCCTGGCCTCGAACATGCCGGTCGTGTCGACCATCTCGGCCACCAACCGGGTGTTGTCGCAGCCTTCCCGCCAGATGCCGGAATCCCCGAGGGCGTACATCTCCTCGGTCGACTTCAGGTAGTAACCGCCCCCGTCCAGTTTGAACCGGTTCGGGTCGGAGAGGTTCTTGCCCGTCTGGATGCACAGCAGGGCGTCATGGGCGTCGGCCTCGTGCGCGTACGTGTAGTGCGAGTCGTTCGTCACCAGCGGCGGAATGCCGAGCTTCTTGCCGATCTCCAGCAGGCCGTCACGCACCCGCCGCTCGATCTCCAGGTCGTGCTCCATCAGCTCCAGGAAGAAGCGGTCCTTGCCGAAGATGTCCTGGTAGTCCGCGGCCGCCTTCAGGGCCTCGTCGAAATGCCCGAGGCGCAGCCGGGTCTGCACCTCGCCGGAGGGGCAGCCGGTGGAGGCGACGATCCCCTCCGACCACTGGGCGATGGTCTCCTTGTCCATCCGGGGCCACTTCGTCAGCCAGCCCTCCGCGTACGCGTCCGACGACAGCCGGAAGAGGTTGTGCAGGCCAGTCCTGTTCACCGACCACATCGTCAGGTGGGTGTACGCACCACTCGCGGAGACGTCGTCGCGCTTCTGGTGCGGCTGGCCCCAGAGCACCTTGCGCTTCTTACGGCGGGACTCGGGGGCGACATAGGCCTCGATGCCGATGATCGGGGTCACACCCGCCTTCTGCGCCGTGTGGAAGAAGTCGTACGCCCCGTGGAGGTTGCCGTGGTCGGACATGGCGATGTGCGTCATGCCCATCTCGTTGCAGGCATTGAACATGTCCTTGAGCCGCGCGGCACCGTCCAGCATGGAGTACTGGGTGTGGACGTGAAGGTGCGTGAACGGCGGCTTCGACACGGCGCGGCTCCAGGTCAGGGAGGGACAAGTGGCTGCTGCGGCGCAGGAGATGCTATCCACAACGCCCCCTGGAAGACGGGCCATCGCGGCGGGGGCGGCGCGTCACGTGGTCGCGGATCCCGGCCGGTCACGTGGTCGCGGGCCCCGGCCCCGCCCCCGGCCCCGACCCTGACCCTGACCCTGAAAAAGAACCGCTCCGGACCGGCACCCCGGCGCCGTAGGCGAGAATGGGCCACATGAGTCTGTTCCGCGACGACGGCATCGTGCTGCGCACCCAGAAGCTGGGTGAGGCGGACCGGATCATCACGCTGCTCACACGCGGTCACGGCCGGGTACGCGCCGTGGCACGGGGGGTACGCCGTACCAAGTCCAAGTTCGGCGCCCGCCTCGAACCCTTCTCGCACGTGGACGTGCAGTTCTTCGCCCGGGGCAGCGAGCTGATCGGACGCGGGCTGCCCCTGTGCACGCAGAGCGAGACCATCGCTCCGTACGGCGGCGGAATCGTCGCCGACTACGCCCGCTACACCGCCGGTACGGCGATGCTGGAGACCGCCGAGCGCTTCACCGACCACGAGGGCGAACCCGCCGTACAGCAGTACCTGCTGCTCGTCGGCGGCCTGCGCACCCTCGCCCGCGGGGAGCACTCCCCGCACCTAGTTCTCGACGCGTTCCTGCTGCGTTCCCTCGCCGTGAACGGGTACGCGCCCAGCTTCGGCGACTGTGCGAAGTGCGGGCTGCCGGGCCCGAACCGGTTCTTCTCGGTGGCGTCCGGGGGGTCCGTGTGCGCGGACTGCCGGGTGCCCGGCAGTGTCGTACCGTCTCCACAGGCTCTCGAACTGCTCGGTGCGCTGCTCACGGGAGACTGGGAGACGGCGGACGCGTGCGAGCCGCGGTACGTGCGGGAGGGGAACGGGCTGGTGTCCGCGTACCTGCACTGGCACCTGGAGCGCGGGCTGCGCTCCCTGAGGTACGTCGAGAAGTCCTGACCCGGAACTCAGAAGAAGCAGTAGCAGCAAGCACGAGGAGACGAGAAGCACATGGTCGTACGCGGGATCCTGGGCCGCCAGCGCCGCGAGTACCGGACGCCGGAGCCGCACCCGTCCGGCGCCCGCCCTCCGAAGCTCCCCGGCGAGCTGGTCCCCAACCACGTGGCGATCGTCATGGACGGGAACGGGCGCTGGGCCAAGGAGCGCGGGCTGCCGCGCACCGAGGGGCACAAGGTCGGCGCCGAGTGTGTGCTGGACGTGCTCCAGGGCGCCGTCGAGATGGGCGTCGGGAACATCTCGCTGTACGCCTTCTCCACCGAGAACTGGAAGCGCTCGCCCGACGAGGTGCGCTTCCTGATGAACTTCAACCGCGACTTCATCCGCAAGACCCGGGACACGCTCGACGAGCTGGGCATCCGGGTGCGCTGGGTGGGCCGGATGCCCAAGCTGTGGAAGTCGGTCGCCAAGGAGCTCCAGGTCGCCCAGGAGCAGACCAAGGGCAACGACCGGCTCACGCTCTACTTCTGCATGAACTACGGCGGCCGTGCGGAGATCGCCGACGCGGCGCAGGCCCTCGCGGAGGACGTGCGGGCGGGCCGCCTCGACCCGTCGAAGGTCAACGAGAAGACCTTCGCGCGGTACCTCTACTACCCGGACATGCCCGAGGTGGACCTGTTCCTGCGCCCGAGCGGCGAGCAGCGCACCTCCAACTACCTGATCTGGCAGAGCGCCTACGCCGAGATGGTCTTCCAGGACGTCCTGTGGCCCGACTTCGACCGGCGCGATCTGTGGCGCGCGTGCCTGGAGTTCGCCTCCCGCGACCGCCGCTTCGGTGGCGCCATCCCGAACGAGGAGCTGCTGGCGATGGAGGGACGGCAGCCGGAGGAGGGCTGAGACCCGCCCGACCCCGGAGTCACGGGAGGTCGCCCCGCTCCACCGGGAAGTACTGCCGGGGCGTCACCCCCACGATCCGCCGGAACGCCGCCACGAAGGAGCTGGCCGAGGCGTAGCCGACGCGGTGGGCGACGGACTCGATCGGGAGGCCCTCGGCGAGCAGCGGCATCGCGGCGCGCATGCGCAGGCGTTCGCGCCACTGCCCGAAGGCCAGCCCGGTCTCGATGACGAACAGGCGGGCCAGCGTCCGTGCGCTGGCTCCGGCCCGGGTGCCCCAGGCTTCGAGGGACCGGCCGTCGGTGGGGTCGGCGGCGAGGGCGTCGGCGATGAGGCGGGCGCGCGGGTCGCGAGGCTCCGGCACGGCGACGCTCGTCACGGGGACGGGGCGCAGGACGTCCAGGAGGACCGCTTCCGCGCGGGCGCGGGCCTCCGGGGCCAGGTCGGTGCGCAGCAGGTGGTCGATGAGGGAGCGCAGCAGCGGGCCGGCCTCCACCACCGTCGGCTCCCGCCAGTCGATCCGCGGACAGCTCTCCGGGTTCACGTACGGACTGCGCATCACCGCGTCGCCCGCCGACTCCGTCGTGTGGGGCACGCCCGCGGGGACCCACAGGGCGAGCGAGGGCGGCAGCAGCCAGGAGCCCCGCTCGGTGGTGACGCGCAGCAACCCCTTGGCCGACCAGGCGAGTTGGTGGGCCGCGTGCCAGTGCCGGGGGAAGGCCGTGCCGCGCGGCATGGCGAAGTGGCCGATGAAGATCGCGGTGGGGGCGGGCCACTGTCCGTTTCGCGACATGGGACGACAGGCTAGCCCGTGGTGGACACCGGCGGGCCGCTCGTAGCGTCGGTGGCATGCCGATGAACCGAGCCCATCGCAAGCTGTGCAGTTCCGAGGAGTGGGCGCAGACGACGAAGGAGCGTCTGCTGCCCTGGGCGCTGGACGAGGTGGAACTGGGCGAGGACGTGCTGGAGATCGGACCCGGTTACGGGGCCAACCTGCGCGTTCTCGTCGAGCAGGTGCCCCGTCTCACGGCCGTCGAGATCGACGCCGGCACCGCCCGTATGCTCCAGGACACCTGGGGCCACCGCGCCCGCGTCCTCCACGCCGACGGCGCCGCCATGCCCCTGCCCGACGCGTCGTACGACTCCGTCGTCTGCTTCACGATGCTGCACCACGTGCCGACCGCCGAGCAGCAGGACCGGATCTTCACGGAGGCGTTCCGCGTGCTGCGCCCCGGCGGCGTCTTCGCGGGCAGCGACAGTCTGCCGAGCTTCCGCTTCCGGATCCTCCACCTCGGCGACACGAACAACACCGTCGATCCGGACACCTTCCCCGCACGCCTGACCAGAGCGGGTTTCACGGACGTGTCCGTGGACCGGCACCCCGAGGCCAACGGCCTCCGCTTCAGGGCCCGCCGCCACTGAGTCCGGTCATGGCCGGGTGACTGGCGCCCCGAAGCGCCGTACGTACCGCCGCTGCCACGGTGTCTCCACCGCGTGCCGGTCGTAGTGCTCGCGCACGTACGCCACCGCCTCCTCCGGGGGTACGCCGTCCAGGACCGCGAGGCAGGCCAGGGCGGTGCCCGTGCGGCCGCGGCCACCGCCGCAGGCGAGTTCCACGCGCTCGGTGGCGGCGCGGGACCAGGCGTCCCGGAGCATCTCCCCGGCGCGGGCGCGGTCGCTGGGCAGACGGAAGTCGGGCCAGCGCAACCAGTCGGCGTCCCAGGGGACTTCGGGCGGCTGCTTGCCGAGGAGGTACAGGGCGTAGGTGGGCGCCGGGCCCTCCGGGAGGGGGTTGCGGAGCCCGCGGCCGCGCACCAGGCGTCCGGAAGGCAGGCGCAGGACGCCGGGGTCCGTCGGGTTCCAGGGCTCGGTCATCGAGCCAGCCTAGGCAGGGAGCGAGGGCGGAAGGAGGGGTTCAGCCGGGAGGCAGGGGACCGCCGGAAGGCAAGGGCCCGCTGGGAGGCAGGGGCCCGCCGAAAGGCAAGGGCCCGCCAAAAGGCAAGGGCCCGCCAAAAGGCAGGTTCAGTCGGGTGGCAAGGGCTCGCCGGAAGGCAAGGACCCGTCCGGAGACAAGAACACGCCCGAAGGCAAGCGCCCACCCGAAAGCAAGGGCCCGTCCGGAGACAAGAGCCTGCCCGGAGCCAAGACCCCACCAGAAGCCAAGAGCCCGTCCGGAGCCAAGACCCCACCAGAAGCCAAGAGCCCGTCCGGAGCCAAGACCCCACCGGAAAGGCAAGAGTCAGCCGACCCCGCGTGACTCCTGGGCTGCCCGTGCCTCGATCCCCCGGAAGTGGTCGGCCATCGCGCGCTGGGCGGCCTCGACGTCGTGGACGCGCAGGGCGGTGACGATGTCGCGGTGGCGGCGGACCGTGAGCTCGGGGGACGGGTCGTCCGTCCAGCCGCGCGCACCCGAGACCCGGCGGAATACGGTCCAGAAGGCGCCGAGCAGCTGCGGCACGAGCGCGTTGCCGAGCGGCGCGTAGAGCAGCTCGTGGAACTCGCGGTCGAGTTCGGGGAAGGGCTCGCCCGCCTTCCCTGCCGCCTCCATCCGGTCGACCACGGCCTCCAGGCGGTCCAGGTCGGCGTCGGAGAGCGTGGCCGCGACCCGCCGGATCAGGCCCTCCTCCAGCACCTCGCGCACCTGGAGGATCTCGGCGAGGGCGCCCGGATCGTCGTCGGGCCGGGCGAGGGTGCGGAAGGTCAGACCGTCGACGAGGGGAGTCAGGGAGGCTTCGCCCACGTAGGTGCCGTAGCCGTGCCGGATGTCCACTATGTCGAGGGCCTGGAGCGCCTTGAGGGCCTCCCGGACGGAGTTCCGGCTCACGCCGAGGTCCTCCATCAGCTCCGTCTCGGTGGGCAGCGGCGCGCCCGCCTGGAGTTTGCGGTCGAGGATCAGCTGCATCACGTCACTCTGGATCTGGCTGCTCACCCGCCGCTCGGGCCGGCGCCGGTTCCCGGTCTCCTGAGACATGCGCCGCATCGTACGCTCGCTGGACATCCGACGTCCCACCTCCGGGCGGATTTCATCTTGCCATTGGTCGCACCTCTGGAAGATACGCCATTCGTGTGCGAGCCCTTGACCGCCTCCACCAGCCCTCTTAAGGTCACGCTGCCACCTAGACGTAGGACGTCGTATCTCCTCGGATCAACGCTTCGGACCATTCGCTCGGACCAATTGCTTCGGATCAATCGCTGCTGCTGGAGGAACCGTGCGCGACGTGACCCCTGACGTGCCGGCGCTGCACCGCCGGTCGTTCCTGAAGTACTCCGGCGCGCTGGGTGCCGCCGCCGCCATCTCCTCGTCGTTAACCGCCTGCTCCTCCGGGCCCGAGTCCACCAACGACACCGGCGACGGTGGCGGCGGGAACGGGACGCTGACCGCCGTCATCGGCTACGGCAACGACGGCAGCTGGGACCCGACCCAGACCGCGTCCGCCTTCTGCATGGCCGCCAACAACCACATCTACGAGGGCCTCCTCGACACCGACCCCATCTCGCGCGAGCCGTACGCGGCACTCGCCACCGAGGTGCCGAGCGACCTCGGCGGGACGTCCTGGAAGTTCACGCTGCGGGCCGGTGCGAAGTTCCATGACGGGAAGCCCGTCACCGCCGACGACGTCGTGTTCGTGTTCGACCGGATCCTGGATCCGAAGACGCAGACCCTCGCCAAGGGCTTCTTCGCCGGCTGGCTGAAGGAAGTGCGGAAGATCGACGCGCAGAACGTCGAGCTCGTCCTGAACTTCCCCTTCCCCGAAGGCGTTTCGCGGCTGACCCTCGCGAAGATCATGCCGAAGCACGTGTTCTCCCAGCCGGGTGCCTGGGAGGACGCCATCAAGGGCAAGGCGATCGGCTCGGGGCCGTACCGGCAGACGGCGCACCACCCGAAGTCCAACACCACGTTCGAGGCGTTCGCCGACTACAACGGCCCGCGCAAGCCCGCCTTCAAGAAGATGAACTGGCTGACCATCGTGGACGCCGCCCCGCGCGTCGCGAAGATCTCGGGTGCGAGCGCCGGCGCGCAGATCGCCGACAACATCCCGTACGCCAACATCACGCAGCTCGAGAAGGGCGGGATGTCCGTCAAGGGCGGCTCGGGGATGAACAACCTCTTCCTGATGTTCAACACCAGGCACAAGCCCTTCGACGACGTACGGGTCCGTCAGGCACTGCGCTACGCCATCGACACCGAGAAGATGGTGCAGGTCGCGCTGAAGGGGCACGGGACACCGTCCAGTTCGTTCCTGAACGAGGCCAACCCCACGTACCGGCGCGCGAAGACCGTGTACGACTACGACCCCGACAAGGCCAAGCAGCTGTTGAAGGAGGCCGGGGTCAGAGGGCTGAAGATCGACATCCTCGCGGTGAACGTCAGCTGGATCGTCGACTGTCTGCCGACCATCAAGGCGTCCTGGGACGCGATCGGCGTCGAGACCACGCTGTCGCCGCAGGAGACCACGGCCGTCTTCACGAAGATGGACCAGAAGCAGGACTACCAGGTGGTTGCCGCGGCCTCGAATCCCAACCAGTTCGGGCTCGATGCCGATCTGATCATGCGGTACAACTACACGCCGACGAACCTCTGGATGCAGTACACGCGGTGGGCCGACAACTCCGTGGCCAAGAAGCTCTTCAGGGACATGGACAAGGCGACTCGGGAGCCGGACGCCGAGACGAAGAAGGCGATGATCCAGGACTACGTCGATGTCGTGGCCGAGCAGGCCGTGCTGTATCCGGTGGTCCACACGGAGCTGATGACGGCGTGGAATGCGAAGCGGCTTTCGGGGATAAGGGCGCAGCCGTATCCCGGGATCAATTTGCTGCAGGCGAAGTGGGTGTAGCGCCGTGAGGGCTGTCGTCGTGCGCCGACTGCGGGCAGTTCGTGGCTGGTCGCGCAGTTCCCCGCGCCCCTTTCGGGTCGCGGGAGTACCCACATGATCTCCGTCCTCCGGATCCTGCTCCGGCGTATCGCCCTGCTCGTGCCGCTGATGCTCGGGATCGTGCTGTTCGTGTTTCTGGTGATGCGGTTCTCCGACGTCGATCCGGCCTCCGCGTTCTTCCAGGGGGCCAATCCCACGCCGGAGCAACTGCACCAGTTCCGGGAGGAGAACGGGCTGCTCGACCCGCTGCCCGTGCGGTACGTGGGGTTCGTCGGGGATCTGCTGCACGGGGACATGGGGACCAGCGCGCTGACCAGGGCGCCGGTGGTCGAGCAGGTCACCACCGCGCTGCCGCTGACGCTCCAGCTCACCTTCCTGGGGCTCGGCATCGCGGTGGTCCTCTCCCTGGTGGGTGGGGTCACGGCCGCGATCTACCGGGACCGGCTGCCGGACCAGGTCATCCGGGTGGTGTCGCTGACCGGGGTGGCGGCGCCCGGGTTCTGGCTGGCGCTGCTGATGATCCAGTACCTGGCGGTGGACCAGGGGTGGTTCCCGACGGGCGGGTACGTCAATCCGGCGGACTCGTTCACGGGGTGGCTGAAGACGATGACGTTGCCCGCGTTCGCGCTGTCGCTGCCGGTGGCCGCGCAGCTCACCCGGATCGTGCGGACGGCGGTGGTGGAGGAGCTGGACAAGGACTACGTGCGGACGGCGATCGGGAGCGGGCTGCCGCCGAGAGTCGTGGTGGGGCGGAATGTGCTCCGCAACGCGCTGATCAATCCGCTCACCGTGCTGGGGCTGCGCGTCGGGTACCTGCTCGGCGGTGCCGTCGTCATCGAGACGATCTTCTCGCTGCCCGGGATGGGGAAGCTGATGATCGACGCCGTGAAGAACGGTGACCCGGCGGTCGTCCAGGGCGTGGTGCTGACCACGGCCACCGGCTTCGTGGTCGTCAACCTCGTCATCGACATCCTCTATCTGCTGGTCAACCCGAGGCTGAGGGAGGCCGGCTGATGGGCGGCTTCATGGTGACGACGCGCAGGCGGCTCACGGACGTCCTGTCCCGTCCGGGCATCGCCGTGCGCGGCTGGCGGCGGCTGCCGCTGCTGTCCCGGATCGCGGTCTGTTTCCTGTCGGTCGTGGTGCTGGTGGCGCTGCTGGCGCCGCTGCTCGCCCCGCACGACCCGCTCGACCAGCAGACGCTCGTGGACGGTACGGGGCGGCCGTCGGCCGATCACTGGATGGGGCAGGACAGCCTCGGCCGGGACATCCTGAGCCGGCTGATGTACGGCGCCCGGTGGTCGCTCGCCATCGGGCTCGGGGCCACCGGGCTCGCCCTGGTCGTGGGGGCGGTCATCGGTGCCGTCGCGGCCACCTCGCGCAAGGCGGTGGACGAGACGCTGATGCGGTGCCTGGACGTCGTCATGGCGTTCCCCGGCATCGCGCTGGCCGCCGTGCTGGTGGCGGTCTTCGGCGGCGGTATCACCGTGCTGATCTGCGCGATCGCGTTCCTGTTCACCCCGCCGGTCGCGCGGGTCGTACGGGCCAACGTCCTGGACCAGTACGGCGAGGACTATGTGACGGCCGAGCGGGTGATCGGAGCGCGGACCCCGCACATCGTGGTGAAGCACGTGGCCATCAACTGTGCCGCCCCCGTGCTGGTGTTCTGCACGGTGCAGGTCGCCGAGGCCATCGTCTTCGAGGCGTCGCTGTCGTTCATCGGGGCGGGCGTGCGGCCGCCGGACCCGTCGTGGGGCAGCGTCATCGCGGACGGCAAGAACATGGTGCTGACCGGCGGCTGGTGGGCGACCGTGTTCCCGGGGCTGCTGATGCTGATCACGGTGCTGTCGCTGAACATCCTCTCCGAGGGTGTCTCGGACGCGTGGGCGGCGCCGGCGCCCCGGGAGGTGGAGCCGCGCGCGGCCGAGGAGGACCGGCTTCAGGCGCCCGAGCCGGGCAGCGGGAAGGTGCTGGAGCTGCCGGGGCTGACGGAGGCGGCCCGGCGGCTGCGGTCCAGGGCCCGCCGCCTGCCGGACGGACGGCCCGTGCTCGCCGTCGAGAACCTCGCCATCGGCTTCGACCAGCGGCACGGCGGCGTCGACATCGTGGACGGCATCAGCTTCGAGGTGCACCCCGGTGAGGTCGTCGGCCTGGTCGGTGAGTCGGGCTGCGGCAAGTCGCTGACCGCGCTGGCCGTGATGGGCCTGGAGCCGAAGGGCGCCCGGGTGCGCGGCCAGGTGCGGTTCGACCAGCGGGACCTGCTGGCCGAGCCGACGCGTGTACGGCGCCGGCTGCTCGGCCACGAGATGGCGATGATCTACCAGGACGCGCTGTCGTCCCTGAACCCGGCGATGACGATCCGGGCGCAGCTGAAGCAGGTCGTACGGCGGGGCGGCAAGCGCACCCCGGCCGAACTGCTGCAACTCGTCGGCCTCGACCCGGACCGCACCCTGCGCAGCTACCCGCACGAACTGTCCGGCGGCCAGCGCCAGCGCGTCCTGATCGCGATGGCCCTGTCCCGTGAGCCGAGACTGATCGTCGCCGACGAGCCGACGACCGCCCTCGACGTCACCGTGCAGGCACAGGTCATCGAGCTGCTGCTGCGGCTGCGCGAGGAGCTGGACTTCGCGCTGATCCTGGTCTCGCACGACCTGGCGCTCGTCGCGGACGTCACCGACCGGGTGATCGTGATGTACGGCGGCCGGATCGTGGAGACGGGCGTGACCGCCGACCTGGTGGGCAGCCCGTCCCACCACTACACGCGCGGCCTGCTGGGCAGCGTGCTCTCCCTGGAGTCGGCCGCCGAGCGCATGACGCAGATCAAGGGCACGGTCCCCTCCCCCGCCGACTTCCCGCGGGGCTGCCGGTTCGCCGACCGCTGCCCGATGGCGACCGAGGTGTGCCACACGACCCGCCCCGACCTCCGCGGCGGCTCCCGCCACATCGCCGCCTGTCACCACCCGGCGATCGACCTGACCGCCCCCGAGCCGACGGGAAGCGAGGCCGTGACGTGAGTGAGCCGACCGAGCCGGTGAGCGGTGCGCGGCGCGAGCCGGTGAGCAGTGAGGGGCACGAGCCGGTGAGCGGTACCCGGCAGGTGAGCAGCGAGGAGCGCGAGTTGATCGCTCTCTCCGACACCCACGTCGTCCACAGGGCCCGCAGCGGCGGCCTGTTCACCCGCGACCGCGTGTACGCCCTCACCGGCGCCGACTTCCGTGTCGCGCCCGGGGAGACGGTCGGCGTGGTCGGCGAGTCGGGCTGCGGCAAGTCGACGCTGGCCAAGGTGCTGGTGGGCGTGCAGCGGCCGACGTCCGGGACGGTCTCCTTCCGGGGCCGGGACCTGTGGGCGATGCAGCCCGCCGAGCGGCGCGCGACGATCGGCCGCGGCACCGGCATGGTCTTCCAGGACCCGTCCACGGCCCTGAACCGGCGGCTGCCCGTCCGCCAGATCCTCCGTGACCCGCTGGACGTCCACCGGCGCGGCACACCGGCCGAACGCGAGGACCGAGTACGGGAGTTGATGTCCCTGGTGGGCCTGCCGAAGGCACTCGCCGACGCCCTCCCCGGCCAGTTGTCCGGCGGCCAGCGCCAGCGTGTCGCCATCGCCCGCGCCCTCGCCCTGGACCCGGACCTGGTGGTGGCGGACGAGCCGACGAGCGCCCTGGACGTCTCCGTACGCGCCCAGATCCTGAACCTCCTGCTGGACCTGAAGGAACGCCTGGGCCTGGCCCTGGTGTTCGTCTCGCACGACATCCAGACCGTACGGCGGATGAGCGACCGTGTGATCACCATGTACCTCGGCCGGATCGTCGAGGAGTCCCCGGCCGACGAGGTCACCGACCGCGCCCGCCATCCCTACACCCGAGCGCTGTTCTCGGCGACACCGGGCCTGCTGGACCCCATCGATCCGATCCCCCTGGCCGGACCGGTCCCCTCGGCGACGCGCCCGCCGAGCGGCTGCCCGTTCCGTACGCGCTGCTGGAAGGCGGACGAGGCGTGCGCCGAGGTGATGCCGGTCGTCACGGCCGCGTCAACGCCCGGCCACCGCTTCCGCTGCCACCATCCTGTGGAGGAGGGCAGGCCGACCCGGGAACTCGTCGCCCAGGCCGCCGCCTCCGCACCACCGCCCGAGGCCACCGCCATGGCCGACGTCCCCGTACCCGACGTACGGAAAGAACCCAGGGAGCATCCATGACCATGTCCACCCCGCTGACCGGTGTCGTCCCTCCCGTCTGCACCCCGCTGACACCGGACCGCGAGGTGGACGTCCCCTCCCTGCTGAGCCTGGTCGACCATCTGATGGCCGGGGGTGTGCACGGGCTGTTCGTGCTCGGCTCGTCGTCGGAGGCCGCGTACCTGACGGACCGGCAGCGCAGGCTGGTCGTGGAGACCGTCGTGACGCACGTCGGCGGCCGGCTGCCCGTCCTGGCGGGCGCGATCGACATGACCACGCCCCGGGTGCTTGACCATGTGGCGGCGGTCATCGGGGCGGGCGCGGACGGTGTCGTCGTCACCGCGCCCTTCTACACCAGCACCCACCCCGCCGAGATCGCCCGCCACTACCGGCTGATCGCCGAACGCTCTCCCGTGCCGGTCGTCGCGTACGACCTCCCGGTCTCCGTCCACACCAAGCTGGACCCGGATCTCGTCCTCGACCTCGCGGCCGAGGGGGTGCTGGCCGGTCTGAAGGACTCCAGCGGCGACCAGGCCGCCTTCCGGGCGGTGGTGACCGGCGCTCGCGCCCGGCACGACATCACCGGCTTCAGCGTCCTCACCGGCTCCGAGCTCGTCGTCGACTCGGCGCTGGCCATGGGCGCGGATGGTGCGGTGCCCGGTCTCGCCAACGTCGACCCGGCGGGGTACGTCCGGCTCTACGACCTGTGCCGTGCGGGTGACTGGGATCGGGCGCGGGCGGAGCAGGAGCGGTTGTTCGCGCTGTTCGGGATGGTGGGTGTGGGGGCGGGTGGTGGTCGTATGGGCGGCAGCTCTTCGGCGCTCGGCGCCTTCAAGGCGGCGCTTCAGCTCCGCGGGGTCATCGCGTGCGCGGCCACGGCGGAGCCGCAGGTGGCGTTGTCGGAGGGGGAGGTGGAGGGGGTGGGGAAGTTCCTGGCGTCGGCGGGTTTGTTGTAGGGGGTTGGTCGTCGGGGGATTGTTGTCGCCCCCGGGGGATTGTTGTCACCCCCGCCGCTCCTACCCGTCCCATCCCCCAGGGGCTCCGCCCCTTCAACCCCATTCCGGGGGCCGGCCCCCGGACCCCCGCTCCTCAAACGCCGGAGAGGCTGATTTTTCCCCGGGCATCCGCTACCCCGCCAGCTCAGCCACCCCCACACGCCGGAACTCGATCCGCTCATACGTCTCCGCCACCCCCGTCTCGTACAAGAGACCCACCCGCGCACCACCGAGCCGCACCAGATCCGAGTACGCGGCGCGCTGCGTCGACACGGTCGAAGCCTTCGTGAACGTCGCCCCGCCGTCCCCACTGCGCCAGATCGCCATGGACTGGCGGGCCGTCGGAACGGAGGGCCCGGAGAAGAGAAGGGGGCCGTCCTTCAGCTGGAGGACGCTGCCCTGCACCACCGGAACGTCGTTCAGCGTCGGCTGGACGGTGTAGGGACGATCCAGCGTGGCGCCGCCATCGCTGGAGTAGGAGTCCAGCCGGTTGCCGGCACTCGTGCCGTTCTGGTCACGGGAGCTGAAGTACAGCCGCCCGTCGGGCAGTTCGGCGGCCGTGCTCTCGTTGGAGTTGGCATGGCCGTCGTACGAGTCGTCCACGAAGCCCAGCCGCCACGTCACCCCGCCGTCGTCGGAGTAGATGGCGTGGGCGCCGTAGTACTTCGGCTCCTGGCCCGTGTCCGGGGAACCGGCGGGCGGCGCGATGGAGTGGTTGGAGGGGATCACCAGCCGCCCGGCGTGCGGGCCCCGGGTGAGGGCGACAGCGTGGCCCGGCCCCGTCGCGTACCAGCGCCAGTCCGGGAGCTTCACGGCCGCGGTGACGTCGCGCGGGGCGGTGAAGCTGCGGCCGTCGTCCGTGCTCGTCTGCACGAAGACGCGACGGCTCTGCTCCGGCGTCACCTCTCCCCGCATGATCTGCGCCTCGGTCACCGCTCCGCTGTTGTACGAGGTCACGAGGACGACGCGGCCCGTACGCGGGTCCACCACCGGCGCCGGATTGCCCCGTGTGTCGCCCTTGCCCGCCGCCACGACCTTCGCCGGACCCCAGGTGCAGCCGCCGTCGATCGAGCGTCTGAGGACGACGTCGATGTTGCCCGTGTCGCTCGCGCTGTTGCGTCTGCCCTCGGCGAAGGCGAGGACGGCGCCTCCGGGCGTCGTGATCGTCGCCGGGATCCGGTACGTGTCGTAGCCGCCCTCACCCGCGGTGTACGGCACGGACGAGGTGCAGCCACGAGGGGGCAGGGGCAGCGCCGTGGCGGGGGTCGCTCCGGCGGTCACGGCGAGGGCGGTGAGCAGTCCCGCGGCGGACAGTGCGGCCGTACGACTGGTCAGGGACAAGGCGGCTCTCCTGGACATGAGAGGGCAGGGCGAGAGGTGGGACGTCGGATGTCCAGATGAACCTATGGGGTCGTTCGGAGTCCGGCAACACGTGTGTGCCGCTGGGGTGTTGAGATGGCGTCACATTGAGCCGTCCGGAGCTGAGACGGCGTCACAGTGGGCCCGTGACGCCGGCCAGGTCCTCGTCCGAGGCGATCAGAGGCCCTACGACGGTGTCCGGGCCGCCGCCTGCAGAAGGCGCGTCACGTCGTCCGTGCTCATCGTCAGGGCCGCCCCGACCGTGGACAGGACGTCCCGTTCGGCGGGTGTGTACGGGCCGTCGGCGAGGGCGATACGGGCGCCCTGGAGCAGGATGGTCTCGCGGCCGGGCAGGGCGAGGTGGGGGGCCAGGGGGTCCAGGGCCTCGTGGAGCTCTATGGCGAGGCCCGCGCCGCAGGGCTCGCCGAGGAGACGGCCCGTGTCGGCGGCCAGGGCCTCGACGAGGGCGCCGAGCCCTTCCACCGTGCAGTCGTCGAAGCCGGCGGAGCGGACCGCGGCCGCGGCGGTCGACAGGGCGGCGGGCGCACAGTGGCCGCCGGCCGCCAGGACGGCGAGCGCGACGGTGTGGACGGCGTCCCGCAGCATCGCGGAGAAGCGGGTGGTCGTGGGGTGGTCCAGGACCTCCGTGCCGTAGTGGTGGCGGCAGGCCGCGCACTCCACGACCGGGCCCGTCTCACCGCGCGGGACGAGGGGGACGCCCGCGAGGGTGAGCCGGCGGCGGCCCATGAGGCGCTGGTAGTTGCGGTCGCCCCCGCATCCGGGGCAGAAGAACTCGCCGTCGCCGACCGGTGTCCACGCGGTGCGTGTGCCCAGGACGCGGGTCAGGCGGGTCCTCGTGCGGCTCGCCGTACCGGCCGTACGGGAGCCCGGTACGTGCGGCGCGTGGGCCTCGTGGGCGCCCCGGCCGTCCCGTCCGTCTGGCTGCACGTCGCACCTCCGTAACGCCGCGGCCACATCGCCGCGTCCCGTGATGTTAGCCACATCGTCGAGGTGGAGTCAGCCCTCCGGCGGAGACCCGTTCGTGATATGGCGAACGAATGGCCGGTTCGCTGCGTCGGGGCGCTCCGCTGGGTGAGCCGTTTCTCGGGGTACGGGTCGCTCTGGGGGGTGAGCCGTTTCTGAGGGCTGCGCGCTGTCTTGGGGGTGCTGCCTGGTGCAGGGCGCCCGTGAGACTGCACACCGTTTTCAGTGCGGGTCCGTCGTGGCTTGTCGCGCAGTTCCCCGCGCCCCTGAAAACCGGATCGCACGCCGTCCTGAAAGTGCCGGTCGGTCGTGGTTGATCGCGCCCACGCGGCGGAGCCGCGCAATGCCACCGCCCCGCGCCCTTTTCGGGGCGCGGGGCGGTGACGTCATCGGGTCGCGTCAGCGGGTCGCGTCAGCGGGTCGCGCGGTTGACGGCCGAGACGACGGCCTTCAGGGAGGCGCGTGTCGTGTTCGCGTCGATGCCGATGCCCCACAGGACCTTGTCGTCGATCGCGACCTCGATGTACGAGGCCGCCAGCGCGGAGGCGCCCTCGCTCATCGTGTGCTCCTGGTAGTCCAGCAGGCGGGCGTCGACGCCGATGCCCTGCAGCGCGTGGAAGAACGCCGAGATCGGGCCGTTGCCGGTGCCGACCAGGGTGGTCTCCGTGCCGTCGACCTCGGCCTCGACGGTCAGGGTGTCCACGCCGTCGGTGTCGGTGGTCGACTGGTTGTTGTGTACCTGGACACGGCCCCAGGGGTTCTTCGGGTTCGGCAGGTACTCGTCCTGGAAGGTCGCCCAGATGTCCTTCGGCGTGACCTCGCCGCCCTCGGCGTCCGTCTTCGCCTGGATGATCTTCGAGAACTCGATCTGCATGCGGCGCGGCAGGTCCAGCTTGTGGTCGTTCTTCAGGACGTAGGCGATACCGCCCTTGCCGGACTGCGAGTTGACGCGGATGACGGCCTCATAGGAGCGGCCGACGTCCTTGGGGTCGATGGGCAGGTACGGCACGGCCCACTCGATGTCGTCCACGGTGACGCCGCGCGCCGACGCGTCGGCCTCCATCGCGTCGAAGCCCTTCTTGATGGCGTCCTGGTGGGAGCCGGAGAAGGACGTGTAGACCAGGTCGCCCACGTACGGGTGGCGGGCGTGGACCTCCATCTGGTTGCAGTACTCCCACGTACGACGGATCTCGTCGATGTCGGAGAGGTCGATCTGCGGGTCGACGCCCTGGGAGAACAGGTTCATGCCCAGGGTGACCAGGTCGACGTTGCCCGTGCGCTCGCCCTGGCCGAACAGGCAGCCCTCGACGCGGTCGGCGCCGGCCATCAGCGCCAGCTCGGCGGCGGCGACGGCCGTACCGCGGTCGTTGTGCGGGTGGATCGACAGGCAGACGTGCTCGCGGCGGGACAGGTTGCGGCCCATCCACTCGAAGCGGTCGGCGTGGGTGGAGGGGGTGGAGCGCTCGACCGTGGCGGGCAGGTTGAGGATGATCTCGCGGCCGGGGCCGGGCTGCCAGACGTCCATGACCGCCTCGCAGACCTCCAGCGCGAAGTCCAGCTCGGTGTCGGTGAAGATCTCGGGGCTGTACTGGTAGCCGAACTCCGTCTCCGGGCCCAGCAGCTTCTCCGCGTACTCCATGACCAGCCGCGTGCCGTCGACGGCGATCTGCTTGATGTCGTCCTTGGAGCCACGGAAGACGACCCGGCGGAAGACGGGGGCGGTGGCGTTGTACAGGTGGACGGTGGCGCGCTTGGCGCCCTTCAGCGACTCGACGGTCCGCTCGATCAGGTCCTCACGGGCCTGGGTCAGTACGGAGATGGTGACGTCGTCCGGGATGGCACCGGGCTCCTCGATGATGGAGCGTACGAAGTCGAAGTCGGTCTGGCCTGAGGCGGGGAAGCCGACCTCGATCTCCTTGTAGCCCATCTTCACCAGCAGGTCGAACATCTCGCGCTTGCGCGCGGGTGACATGGGGTCGATCAGGGCCTGGTTGCCGTCGCGCAGGTCGGTGGACAGCCAGCGGGGGGCCTGGGTGATCCGGTTGTTCGGCCACGTGCGGTCGGCGATGTCGACCTGGTCGTACGGGCGGTACTTGTGCACGGGCATGGAGGTGGGCTGCTGGCGGTTCGCCATGATGCGTGGGCTCCTAGAGACGTCCGGACGTCCGCTGTCCGGTGGGCCGGAAGACGGCCGACGGCGCAACGCCAAACTCCGCGGGGAGGGGGTCGGCCTTGATTACAGGCCCTCGCCGCGGCAGCTAAGGAGGAGCAGCCCGAAACGCATGATGCTGCGCAGCCTAGCGGAACCGGGCTCCGCGCGAGTGGCCGTATCAGTATGCGGGACCGGAGGGAGGAACGGGACAAAAAGTGCCCTATACCACTCCGGCGACGCTCGGGCACGAAGAAGCCGCCCCCTTGTCATCACATTTCACCAATCATGGTTGCGGGTAGTGACAGTGTCATGACTCAGTGCAAGGGTGCCGGGCATGACGACCAACGGGGGCCACGAGCCCGTCTTCTGCACCGTCGTACCACCGCACGTCCTCGACAAGCTGGCGCAAGCCGAGGACCCCGTGCTCGCCGGTCCGGCCCGCCGGACCCTGCAGCGCGACGCCTTCGAGCGCACCCAGCGCCGCCTGACCACGGTCATCGGCGCGCCGGCCATCGCCGCGCCCGCCGGCGCGGAGGCCGGCACACCGCACCGCACCATCTACGACGCCCGGCACGGCACCGACCTGCCCGGCCGCAAGGTGCGCGGCGAGAGCGACGAGCCCGGCAAGGACGCCACCGTCAACCGCGCGTACGCGGGCCTGGGCGCGACCTTCGAGCTGCTCCTCAAGGCCTACGAGCGCGACTCGATCGACGGCAACGGGCTGCCGCTCGACGCGACCGTGCACTACGACCGCGACTACAACAACGCCTTCTGGAACGGCGAGCAGATGGTCTTCGGCGACGGAGACGGCGAGATCTTCCTCGACTTCACCATCCCGGTCGACGTGATCGGCCACGAGCTCGCGCACGGCGTCACCCAGTACACGGCGAACCTCACGTACTTCGGCCAGCCGGGCGCGCTCAACGAGTCCATGTCGGACGTCTTCGGCTCGCTGATCAAGCAGTACACGCTCGGCCAGACCGCCGCCGAGGCCGACTGGCTGATCGGCGCGGGCCTGCTCGCCCCGCGTGTCACCGGTACGGCCCTGCGCTCCATGAAGGCTCCCGGCACGGCGTACGACGACGACGTCCTCGGCAAGGACCCGCAGCCCGCGACGATGGACGACTACGTGCGCACCGGCCGGGACAACGGTGGCGTCCACATCAATTCCGGCATCCCGAACCACGCCTTCTACCTGGCCGCCACGGCGCTCGGCGGGCACGCCTGGGAGCGGGCCGGGCAGGTCTGGTACGACGTGCTGACGGGCGGCGAGCTGTCGTCGAAGGCCCTCTTCACCGACTTCGCCACGCTGACGGTGGCCGCCACGCGGGCCCGGTTCGGCGACGACGGCGAGGAGCTGGAGGCCGTTCGGAAGGCGTGGGAGCAGGTCGGGGTGCGGACGCTGTAGTTCCGTACTAGACAGGACCCATGCGTATTCAGGTGAGGCGCACGGGCGGATTCGCGGGCATCGAGCGGCACGCCGAGGTGGAGACCTCGGGGCGGGCCGACGCCCAGGACTGGCAGGCCCTGGCCGAGAAGGCGGTCGCCGACGGCCGGGGCACGCCGCCGATCGGCGTGCCGGACGGCTTCAGCTACCAGATCACCGTGGACGGCAGGACGGTGTACTGCTCGGACCCCCGGCTCACGGAGGAACAGCGGAAACTGATCACGAGGGTGCTGAAGGAGGGCGCGTAGCCCGCCACCGGGTTGGGGGGCCGTCCGCCGTGGTCCCTCCGTCGGCGAGTGCACGGGCGGCGTAGGTGATGCGGATGACGCCGTCGGCATGCCGTTCCGTGCGTGCGCTGACGCCGAAGACGTCGCCGAGTATCCGCGGGTTCAGTACCTCCACGACCGGTCCTGCCGCGACGACGGTTCCCTCGTGCAGGACGACCAGGTGGTCGCAGAGCCGGGCGGCCAGGTCGAGGTCGTGCAGGACCGCCAGCGTGGTGATGCCGGTGGCGCGGATGAGGTCGAGCAGTTCGAAGCGGGCGCGGATGTCGAGGTGGTTGGTGAGTTCATCCAGGACGAGGAGCTGGGGGTCCTGGGCCAATGCGCGGGCCAGCAGGACGCGTTGGCGTTCTCCGCCGGACAGGGAGGCGTAGTCCCGGTCCGCGAACGGTCGTAGGCCGCAGCGGTCGACGGCGTCGGCCACGGCCCGGTGGTCATCGGCTCCGTCGCGTCCCAGCAGCCCGTGGTGGGGGGCGCGGCCGAGAGCGACGATCTCGGTGACGGTCAGTCCGGTGGTGTTGCCGCCGCCGTCCTGGAGGACGGCGGCGGTGCGGCGGGCCGCGGTGCGGGAGGACAGGGCCCATACGTCGTCCTCGCCGACCCTGACCACACCGTCCGCCGGTCGCAGTGAGCGGTAGACGGTGCGCAGCAGGGTGGACTTGCCGCTGCCGTTGGGACCGACGAGACCGACGATGTCGCCCTTGCGGACCTGCAGGCTGACATCGCGGAGGATCGGGGTGCGGTCGAGTGTGACGTGGAGCCGTTCGACGGTGAGTTTCATGGTTCTAGTCCAGGCTCTTGTTGCGGCGCAGCAGCCACAGGAAGAAGGGGGCTCCGAGCAGAGCGGTGAGGATGCCCAGGGGGATCTCGTTGGGGCGGTCGAGGGCGCGGGAGAGCAGGTCGACTAGGACCAGGTAGACGGCTCCCAGCAGGGCGGTCAGGGGGAGCAGCCGGCGGTGGTCGGCACCGGTGGTCAGGCGCACCAGATGCGGGATCATCAGGCCGACGAAGCCGACGCTGCCGGCGACGGCGATGACGGTTCCCGTCAGCAGTGCGGTGAGCACCAGGAGTACGGCGCGCAGCCGGCTGACGTCGACGCCGAGCGCGGTGGCGGACTCGTCGCCGGCCAGCAGGGCGTTGAGCCGTCGGCCGAAGAGAGTGAGGAGTGTGGTGGTGACGAGCACCACCACGGTGACGGTGGGGAGTTGGTCCCACTGGGCGCCGGCGACGCTGCCCAGCATCCAGAACATGACCGTCCGCAACTCGGTCGGTGAGGCCTGGAGTTGCACATAGCTCGTGGCCGAGAGGAAGACGTAGCCGACGGCCACGCCGGCCAGTACCAGCCGGGTCGGGGCCAGGCGCCCCCGCCGTTGTCCGAGGGCGAAGACCAGCGCGCCGGCGGCGACCGCGCCGAGGAAGGCGGCCGCCGGCACCCCGAGCCCGGCCAGCGCCGCGCCGCCGCCCAGGGTGATGACCAGCACCGCGCCGAGCGTGGCGCCGTAGGAGAAACCCAGCACGATGGGGTCGGCCAGCGGGTTGGACACGACGGTCTGCAGCACGGCGCCGGACACGGCCAGGCCCGCGCCGACCAGAGCGGCCAAAACGACCCGTGGGGTGCGGAAGTTCCAGACGATCTGGTCCAGTGCGGGGTCGGAGGGCCCCGTGCCCGCGCCGGTGACATGGTGGAGGACGATCCCCCAGACGTCGCCCAGCGGGACGTTGACCGCGCCGATGCTGATCGCCACGATCATGGTGACGATCAGCGCGACGGGCAGGAGCGTGAACGACAGCGGAGTCCGGAGCCGGGTCAGAACACTTCGGGGTGCAGCATCTTGGCGATCTTCTCCACTGCCAGGTCGTTGCTGGGGCCCAGGTACATCGAGTCGGACAGCGTCACGTACGTGTTGTTCTTGGCGGCCGGCCACTGGGGGAACTCCTTGAACAGCTTCTTGGCGTAAGCCGCCGGGTCGGGGGCGTTGTAGCTGATGACGACGAGGGCGTCGACGTCGGTGGCGGCCACCTTCTCCTTGCTCAGGTCGGCGAAGGTGGACTTGGAGGCGTTCTCGAAGGCGTTGGAGCCGCCGGCCCTGTCGAGGATGTCGTTGGCGATGCCGTGGGCGAAGACCGAGCTGAAGTCGTTGCCGCCCATGGCCATGTTGGAGAAGAGCACCATGACCTTCGGCATCTTCTTCCCCTTGACCTTTTCGGCCTTTTCGACCTTCTCGGAGACCGCCGCGATGTTCTTCTCGGAGGCGGCGATCAGCTTCTCGGCCTTGTCACCGGCGTTGAAGACCTTGCCCATGTCGCGCAGCAGCTGGTAGCTGTCGGCGACGGTCATCTTGGAGGGGTCGTCGTCGCAGCCCTGCGGGGAGACGTAGCTGTTGGCTCCCACCTGCTTCAGCTGCTCGCGGGTGGCGAAGCCGTTCTTCTGGTCGAAGCCGTACGTGGTGACGGACAGGACGAGGTCGGGGCGCAGGCCGAGCATGGCCTCGCGGGGGATGTCGTAGGCCTCGTTGACCTTGATGTCGCCGGTGGGCAGGGCCTTGATGGCGGCAGCCCGGCCGGCGACCTCGGACATGCCGTAGCTCTGCTGGTTGGCGACGATCCTGTCCTGAAGGCCGAGGGCGAGGAGCGTGGAGACCTCGGCGACCGAGGCGCCGTTCATGACGACGACCCGGCCGGGCTCCTTCTCGAAGGTCGCGCTCTGCCCGCAGTTGTCCAGGGTCACCGGGTAGCCGCTCTTCGAGCCCGCGGTCGTCGTCGTGCTCGTCCCGTCCGTCCTGTCCGTCCTGTCGTCGTCGGAGGAACCGCCACATGCCGCCGTGAGCAGACAGAGGACTGCGGCCAGAGCGGTGGTGGCCGGCCGGTTCATCGGCATCCGGGCTCCTTGCGTGCGAAAGCTGTCCATTGGGTTGAGAGTTCTCCCGCGACGGCGATTCAGGAGCTTCGCCAGACGACGCCGCGCTGCTCGTACTCCATGATCGACTCGACGCCGGCGGCGACGGATGCTCCGCACTCGCGGGTGACCATCCAGAGCGCCAGATCGATTCCGCTGGTGACACCGCCCGCGGTCACCAGGTTCCCGTCGTCGACGACTCGTGCGTCGATCACCTTGCCTCCCTGGGCGGCCAGATCGGCCTTGCCCAGGTGGTGCGTCGTGCACGGACGCCCCTTGGTCAGGCCTGCCGCGGACAGCACGAGGACTCCTGTGCAGACACCGGCGACGACGACTCCTGCCTCCTGTGCCCGTACGAGGTTCTTCAGGACGTCCGGATCGTGGATCAGTTGGTCGCCGCCGCCCGGCACGATCAGAACATCGGTGTTGGTGGGCTCCCATGCGGTCGGCACCATGATTCTGGTGCCGAAGAAGCACGTCACCTCGCCGGGAGCCGATGGCCGCACGAGTGTCGTTTCCACTTGGCCGCCCGCCTGCACGGCGTGCCCGAGAACGTCACGCGGCCCGATGGCGTCCTGCTCCTCCACCCCGTCGTACATGAGGATCTGAACACGCAGAGTCATCGGCTTTTGTCTCCTTGGCTGGTGGAGCGTCCGCGGATGCCGCGGGCGCGCTGACTTGCCCCAGAAGTCGGTCGCGCCGGTCGCATAGTTCCCGTCCGGCCCTCGACTCATCTCCCGCTACGAACGTGGCTGTTCCTGGGTGCACACGTTGACTTCCGTTACCGCCGGTACGGATGATCCGCGCATGGCGACGAACGCGACGAACCCGATACCCCAGTTCCCGTCCGACTTCCTGTGGGGCGTGTCGACCTCGGCCCACCAGATCGAGGGCGCGGCAGACGAGCGCGAGCCCTCCGTATGGGATGCCTTCAGCGCGGAACCCGGACGGATCAAGGACGGGTCCACCGCGGCACTGGCCTGCGACCACTACCACCGCTACCCGGAGGACGTCGCGCTCCTCGCCGACCTCGGCGTGGACGCGTACCGCTTCTCGATCTCCTGGCCGCGCGTGAACAGCCCCGGCGGCCTCGACTTCTACGACCGCCTGGTGGACGAGCTCCGCGGGGCGGGGGTACGACCGGTACCGACCCTCTTCCACTGGGACCTGCCGGTGGCCCTGGACTGGCTGGAGCGGGACACTGCCGCGCGCTTCGCGGAGTACGTGTCGGTCGTCGCCGAACGCCTGGGCGACCGCGTGCAGAAGTGGATCACCATCAACGAGCCCGCCGAACACACCCTGTTCGGCCACGCGCTGGGCGCCCACGCCCCGGGCAAGCAGCTGATGTTCGACGCGCTGCCGGCCGCCCACCACCAGCTCCTGGCCCACGGTCTGGCCGTACAGGCCCTGCGCGCGGCCGGAGCCGGCGACATCGGGATCGCCAACTCGCACGGGCCGACGTGGCCGGCGTCCCTGGAGCAGGCGGACCTGGAGGCGGCGGGCTTCTACGACCTGCTCCTGAACCGGCTCTTCGCCGATCCCGTCCTGCTGGGCCAATACCCGGAGGGGATCGGCGAGTTGATGCCGGGGGACGTCGCGGCGGACCTCAGGGTCATCGGGGAGCCCCTGGACTTCTACGGCGTCAACTACTACGCGCCGACCCGGGTGGGCGCCCCGCAGGGCGAGGACATCGAGTTCGGCGGCCTGACGATCCCGGCCGAACTCCCCTTCTCGGTGAGGGAGATCGAGGACGTCCCGGTGACCGACTTCGGCTGGCCGGTGGTCCCCGAGGCCCTGACCGAAGTGCTCACCACCTTCCACCAGCGCTACGGCGACCGCCTCCCGCCCGTCGTCATCACCGAGAACGGCTGCTCGTACGAGGGTGTCGACGACCAGGCCCGGATCGCCTACCTCGACGGCCACATCCGCGCGCTGCACAACGCGGTCGAGGCGGGCGTGGACGTACGCGGCTACTTCGTGTGGTCGCTGCTCGACAACTTCGAGTGGGCGGAGGGGTACGCGCGCCGGTTCGGCCTGGTGCACGTGGACTTCGAAACCCTCGCCAGGACCCCCAAGGCGTCGTACGGCTGGTACCGGGACGTCCTGAAGGCCCAGAGGTGACCTCTGCCGACCCGTTAGGAGCCCTGGCCGAGCCCGCACACCGGGTCGGCCGGGGCTGGACGGCGGCGCTCTCGCTGGCCAACGTGGCGATCTGGGTGGGCTGGTACGGGCCGCTGCAGATCCTGCTGGCCCGGCAGGCGGAGGACTTCGCGCCCGGCACGGGCATGTCGAAGGAGACGCTGCTGGCGTGGGTGACGGGCGTGGGCGCGGTGGTGTCGCTGGTGGCGAACCCGTTCTTCGGGGCGCTGTCGGATCGCACCACGGCCCGCTGGGGTCGCCGTACCCCCTGGATCGTGGCCGGCTCGGCGGGTGGCGCGCTGTCGCTGCTGCTGCTCGCCGGGGCGGGTGGGCTGTGGTCGATGGCGCTCGGCTGGTGCCTGGTCCAGCTGACCTTGAACGCGGCCTTCGCGGCCGTGACAGCGGCGGTGCCGGACCGCGTGCCACGGCGGCAACGGGGCGCGGTGGGCGGCTGGCTGGGTGCGGCGCAGATCCTCGGGGCGGTCGCCGGCACGGGCCTGGCGACGGCGGTGGGCGGGATCGCGGCCGGTTATGCGGCGTGCGCGGTGTTCGCGGTGGTGGGTGTCCTGCCGTACGTGCTGTGCTGCCGGGACATCGGGCTCGGGGCCGCGGACCGGCCGGCATGGTCCTCACGGGCCTTCCTGAGGGGCTTCTGGCTGAGCCCGCGCCGTTACCCGGACTTCGGCTGGGCCTGGTTGACCCGCTTCCTGATCAACCTGAGCAACGCCCTCGTGATCCTCTACCTGCTGTACTACCTGAGGGACGGCCTCCACCACGCGGACCCCGAGGAGGGCGTGCTGGTCCTGACCGCGGTGAACAGCGTGACGCTGCTGGCCACGGTCGTGGTGGGCGGTGTCTGGTCGGACCGGGTGGGCCGTCGCAAGCCGTTCGTGCTGTGGTCCGGGGTGCTGATGGCGGCGGCCACGGCCATGCTGTCGGTCTGGCAGACCTGGTCGAGCGCGATCGTCGCGGCGGCGGTGCTGGGCGTGGGTCTCGGGGTGTTCATGTCGGTCGACTTCGCGCTGATGACGGACGTGCTGCCGAGCGCGCTGGACCGGGGCAAGGACCTCGGCGTCATCAACGTGGCCAACGCACTGCCCCAGGTGGCCGCCCCCGCGGTGGCGGCGCCGATCGTGACGTATCTGGGCGGCTACCGGGTGCTGTACCTGGTGGCGGCGGTGGCCGGGCTGGCGGGGGCGGTGTTCGTGCGCCGGATCCGGGCCGTGGACTGAGGGGGCTGAGGGGCCGGAGGGCTGAGGGGCCAGGGGGAGAGGCTGAGGGGTTGAAGGGCTCGGGCGACTGTCACCCGGCCAGTCCTGACCGTACGGACTCCGCGGCCCGCGCCGGCTCGTCACCGGCCGCGACCGCGAAGTCCCGGAGCAGGCCGGCGAGTACGTCGTCCGGGCCGTACACCCCGAGGATGTAGCCGGCGTGGGCGAGTTGGGCGAGCCCGTGCATCTGGGCGAACAGCTGCCGTACGAGGAGGTCGGCGTCCGTGTCGGGGCGGAACCGTCCGGCGGCGACGCAGCGGCGGATGGCGTCCCGCGGGTGGCGCAGCAGGCCCACGCCCATCTGCCGGTCCTCCTGGGTGAGTTCGAACCCGGCGAGGGCTGAGCCGCCGAACATCACGGCGTACACGTCGGGCTCGGCGCGGGCGAACTCCTGGTAGACGCGGCAGAGTTCGGCGAGTTCGAGGACGGGGTCGGTCCCCGGCGCGACCTCCTCCACTCTTCCCAGGAACCGTTCGACGCCCTCCCTCATCACCTCGCGCACCAGCGCGGGCATCGATCCGAAGTGCGTGTACACGGCCATGGTCGACGCCCCGACGGCCTTGACGAGGCGGCGGGCGCTGAGCGCGGCGGGGCCTTCCTCTGCGAGGACGCGGGCGGCTTCGTCGAGGAGACGGCGGCGAACGGGGCTGGCCGGTTCCTGGCGGTGGGTTGACACAGCCCGCAGCATAACGTTGTTATAGGTATAACGCCGTTATGGATTGCGGGCGAGGGGGATCGTGATGTTCACGAGAGGGATGCGCGGGCGGTTGATGCGGCTGCCCGAGGCCACGGGGGACGACTCGGGGCTCACGGAGGGCGGGGGGCCGGTCCTGCGGCTCGCGGTGATCGGGGACTCGGTGGCGGCGGGCGTCGGGGCGGCGGATCACCGGGAGGCGATGGCCGGGCAACTGGCGGCCGCCCTGTCGGCGATGACCGGGCGGGCGGTGTCGTGGAGGGTGGCGGCGCGGGCGGGGGCGACGCTGTCGGCGGTGCGCCGGGGTCTGCTGCCGGGGCTGACGGATCCGGCGAGCCGCTGGCGCCCGGACGTCGTCGTGGTGGTGGCGGGCACGAACGACGCGATGCGGCTGCGCCGCCCGCGTGTGTTCCGCCGGGATGCGGAGCGGCTGATCCGCGACGTACGCCTGCGCCTCGGCGAGGACGTTCCGATGGTCTTCGCCGGCCTCCCGTCGCTTGCCCGACTGGAGGCGCTCCCCCGCCGGGTCCGAGTACCGCTCGGACTCTACGTCGGGCTCCTGGACCGGCAGTTGAGGACGGCGGCCACGAGGGGAGTCGCCGTCTTCCATCTGCCGTCCGGGGGTCCGCCGGAGATCCCGGGCGAGTGGCTGGCCCGGGATCGCTTCCATCCGTCGGCGGAGGGCTACCGGGCCTGGGCGAGGGTGCTGGCCGCCCGCCTGGCGACCCTGACGGAGGCGACCTTGACGGAGGCGACGCTGCCGGCGGTTCCGTGACCGTCTCCTCCGCGCGCTCCCCCGCGCGGGGGAGACGGCCCCCGCCCCCGGGGGATCTCCCCGTGTGACGTGCACGGCTGTACTGGACCGACCGACAACCGGGACACGGGAAGGGACCGCGATGCGCACAGGGAGCAGGCGTCTGCTGATACCGGTGGCCGTGACGGGGGTGCTGGCCCTGACGGCGGCCGCGCCGGCCACACCTGCCGTGCCGGCCGTGCCCGCCGTGCCCGCCGTGCCCGCCGTGCAGGGGACTTCGGCGACGGTGACGGCGGACGGCCCCCGCCGCGGAGACATCCTGGACGCCCTGCGTGCCCTGCCCGGGCTGCGGGTGATCGAGGAGCGTCCGGCGCAGGACCCGGGATACCGCTTCTTCGTCCTGGGCCTGCGCCAGCCGGTCGATCACGCCCATCCCTCGGCAGGGACGTTCGAGCAGCGGCTGACGCTGCTCCACAAGTCGGCGGACCGTCCCATGGTGCTGTTCACCACGGGTTACGAGGTGCCGCTGACACCGCGGCGGACCGAGCCGACGGAACTGCTCGACGGCAACCAGATCGGTGTCGAGCACCGCTTCTTCGGCACCTCGCGCCCGGCGACGGCGGACTGGTCCCGGCTGACCATCCGCCAGGCCGCCGACGACCACCACAGGATCGTGCGGCTCTTCAAGAAGCTGTACCGCGGCGCCTGGATCTCGACGGGCGGCAGCAAGGGCGGCATGGCGTCGGTCTACCACCGCCGCTTCCACCCGGACGACGTGGACGGCACGGTGGTGTACTCGGCGCCGAACAACGTCGACGACCGCGATGACTCGGCCTACCTCAGGTTCTTCGAGACCGTCGGCACGCGCTCCTGCCGCGAGGCGCTTCGGGCGGTGCAGCGGCAGCTTCTGCTGCTCCGGGAGGAGATGGTCGCCAGGTATGAGGCCTGGGCGGAGTCCACGGGCGGCACGTTCCGTATCCTCGGCGGCGCCGACAAGGCCTTCGAGACGGCGGTGGTGCGCGCGCCGCTGATGTTCTGGCAGAACCGCGGCGCGGCGGACTGCACCACCGTGCCCGGCCCGGACGCGACGACGGACGAGCTGTACACCTGGCTGGACGCCACCGCGGCCCTACCGGTCTACGCCGACCCGGTCGCGGAGTCCTACATCCCGTACTTCTACCAACTGGGCACCCAGCTGGGGTACGGGGCCGTCCCCACGGCCCACCTGACAGGCCTCCTCCGCTACCCGGACGTCATCGACCCCCGCAACTTCGTGCCGCGCGACATCCCGTTGCGCTTCGACGCCCGCGCGATGCCCGACATCGACCGCTGGGTCCGCGAGGACGGCAGCCGCCTGCTGTTCCTCAACGGCGCCCAGGACCCCGCGGTGGCCGAGCCCTTCCGCCCGGGCACCCGCGACTCCCACATCTACTGGGCGCCGGACACCGACCACCACGTGAGACTCGCCGACCTCTCCCTCGAGGACCGCTCGAAGACCACGGAGACGATCCTCCGCTGGGCAACCCGAACCCACCAGCCGGGCGGACGCTAGAACCCCAGCCGCCGCAACTGCTTCGGATCCCGCTGCCAGTCCTTCGCCACCTTCACATGCAGGTCCAGGAACACGGGCGTACCGAGCAGCGCCTCGATCTGTTTGCGGGACTTGATGCCGACGTCCTTCAGGCGCTTGCCCTTGGGGCCGATGATGATGCCCTTCTGGCTGGGGCGCTCGATGAAGAGGTTGGCGTGGATGTCGAGGAGGGGCTTGTCGGCGGGGCGGTCCTCGCGGGGGAGCATCTCCTCGACGACGACGGCGATGGAGTGCGGGAGCTCGTCCCGTACGCCCTCGAGGGCCGCCTCGCGGATCAGCTCCGCCACCATGACCTGCTCGGGCTCGTCCGTCAGGTCGCCCTCGGGGTAGAGCGCGGGACCCTCCGGCATCAGCGGGATCAGCAGGTCCGCCACGAGGTCCACCTGCTTGCCGGCCGTCGCCGACACGGGCACGATCTCCGCCCAGGTGATCCCCAGCTCCTTGCCCAGCTGGTCGATCGCGATGAGCTGCTCGGCCAGGGCCTTGGAGTCCACCAGGTCCGTCTTCGTGACGATGGCGACCTTCGGGGTCTTCCTGATCCCCGCCAGCTCCTTGGCGATGAAACGGTCACCCGGCCCGAGCTTCTGGTCCGCGGGCAGGCAGAAGCCGATCACGTCGACCTCCGCCCACGTCGTGCGGACCACGTCGTTGAGCCGCTCGCCCAGCAGCGTGCGCGGCTTGTGCAGCCCCGGCGTGTCCACCAGGATCAGCTGCGCCTCCGGCCGGTGCACGATGCCCCGCACCGTGTGCCGCGTCGTCTGAGGCTTCTTCGAGGTGATCGCCACCTTCTGCCCGACCAGCGCGTTCGTGAGGGTGGACTTGCCCGCGTTGGGGCGCCCCACGAAGCAGGCGAAGCCCGCGCGGTGGACGGAGCCCGAGGACCCCGAGGTCTCCGGGGACTCCGACGGCTCGGGTGACTGGGTACGAACGCTCATGGGGACCATTCTCCCTGATCCTTGAAGCCCGACCGCACAGCCGCCCGAACCCGCCCCACGCCCGCCCCGCACCCACCCCTCACCGTGAGCTTCCGGAAACCCGTACGCAACGAAACCTCACGGAAACACGCCTGTACGCGGTGCGAAACGCGCGCCGGTGACCCTCTGACGAGCCCCCGCCACGTTGGGAGACACCGTGACCCTGGCCGCCGCCCTCGCCGAAGGCCGCATCGACACCGGCGACACCGCCTGGCTGCTCGCCGCCACTGCCCTCGTCCTGCTGATGACCCCGGGCCTGGCCCTGTTCTACGGCGGCATGGTCCGCACGAAGAGCGTCCTCAACATGCTGATGATGAGCTTCGTGTCGATCGCCCTGGTCACGGTGGTGTGGCTGGGCGCCGGCTACTCCCTCGTCTTCGGCGACGACATCGGCGGAGGGATCGTCGGCGGGCTGGAGCACGCGGGGATGGCGGGCCTCGGGCCGGACAGCGTCCAGGGCACCGTCCCCACCGTCCTCTTCGCCACCTTCCAGCTCACCTTCGCCATCATCACGGCGGCCCTGATCAGCGGCGCCGTCGCGGACCGGGCGAAGTTCGGCGCGTGGCTCGTCTTCGTGCCGGTCTGGGCGCTGCTCGTATACGTTCCGGTCGCCCACTGGGTCTGGGGACCCGGCGGCTGGATCCTGGACAAGCTCGGCGCGCTCGACTTCGCGGGCGGTCTTCCCGTCGAGATCACGTCCGGCGCCTCCGGCCTCGCCCTCTGCCTGGTCCTCGGCCCGCGCCTGGGCTTCAAGAAGGACGCGATGCGCCCGCACAACCTGCCGATGGTGATGCTGGGCGCCGGTCTGCTGTGGTTCGGCTGGTTCGGGTTCAACGCCGGCTCGGCCCTCGGTGCCAACGGGCTCGCGGCCGCCGCCTTCCTCAACACCCTCGCCGCCGGCTGCACCGGCCTGCTCGGCTGGCTGTTCGTGGAGCAGCGCCGCGACGGCCACCCCACCACGCTCGGCGCCGCGTCCGGCGCGGTCGCGGGCCTGGTCGCGATCACCCCGTCCTGCGGCTCGGTGTCCCTGCTGGGCGCCCTGGTGGTCGGACTGGCGGCGGGCGCCGTCTGCTCGTATGCCGTGAGCTGGAAGTTCAAGCTGAACTACGACGACTCGCTGGACGTCGTCGGCGTCCACCTGGTCGGTGGCGTCATCGGCACGGTCCTCATCGGCCTCTTCGCCACCGAGGCCATGACCGGCGGCGCCGAGGGCCTGCTGTACGGCGGCGGGCTCGCCCAGCTCGGCAAGCAGCTGGTGGCGGTCGCGGCCGTGGGGACGTACACCTTCGCGGTGACGTACGGCATCGCCAAGCTGATCGACAAGACGCTGGGCTTCCGGGCGAGCGAGGAGCAGGAGCACACCGGCCTGGACCTTACGGTGCACGCCGAAACGGCCTACGATCACGGCGTCCTGGGCCACGGCGCCCCGGTCACCGCATCAGCATCCGCATCCGCATCGTCCGTCCCCGGCGTCCCCGGCGCGAAGAAGGTCAGCAACCAGGCATGAAGCTCATCACCGCCATCGTCAAGCCCCACCGCCTCGACGAGGTCAAGACCTCGCTCCAGGAGATGGGCATCCACGGCCTCACCGTCACCGAGGCCAGCGGTTACGGCCGCCAGCGCGGCCACACCGAGGTGTACCGGGGCGCCGAGTACCGCGTCGACCTCGTCCCGAAGGTGCGCATCGAGGTCGTCGTCGACGACGCGGACACCGACGCGGCCGTCGAGGCCATCGTCAAGGCCGCCCAGACCGGCAAGATCGGCGACGGCAAGGTGTGGATCACGCCCGTCGAGACGGTCGTACGGGTCCGGACGGGCGAGCGCGGCCCGGACGCGCTCTGAGGCGGCTCCTCCTCCCGGGGACGGCTCCTCCCCGGGGACAGCTCCTCCTCCCGGGGCCGCCCTTCAGGGGAGCGCCCTGCGCCGTCGCACCCTGAACACCACTCCGCCCACCACCAGCCCCACCCCCACCACCGCGGCCACCAGCCACGGCAGCGCGAAGAACGACACACTGGCCGACTCTCGGGTGTCCTGCGCGGAGGCGGTCAACGTGACGTCGCCCCAGTCGAGTTGGGGCGCGCCGTGCCAGGGTTCGGTGAGGCGCACGCTCTGCCCCGGCAGCAGCTCCGAGGGGATTTTCTTCAGGTCGCGGGACAGCAGCGTACGGCCGAAGAGGCCCTCGGCCTTCAGCTCGACGCGTGGGTTGAGGGTGACGTTGCCGGTGTTGTGGAGGGTGTACGAGACCTTCGCCGTGCTGTCGCCGAGGCCGGGGACGAGGGGCTGCGTATGGCGGACGCGGACCTTCTCGACGGCGAGCGCGGGGACCGTCGGCCCGCTCACCCGCAGGTAGACGCGGGCGCCCACGGCCCGCTGCACGCCGACCCCGAGCGATCCGTCGCCGGTGTCGATCCGCTCGTCGAGGGCGACCAACGCGCCCGGGTGGTCCCCCGGTTCGGCCCGCTCGGGCACGCGCAGGGTGAACGGCACGGTGACGGAGCCGCGCGCCGGAACGGTCACCCGTCCCTTCGCGGGCTTCGCCCAGGCACCCACTCCGCGCTGCTTCTCCTTCACGGTACGGACCGCGAACCCGCCGTCCCGTGCGGTGTTGTAGGCGTCGGCCGCGTAGAGACGGAACGTCAGCGGCCTGCCGGTCTTGTTGGCGACGACGATCTTGTCCTTGATCGTGGTGCCGGGGTCGGCGGTGACGTAGAAGTACGGCCGCTGGGACACCTCGGAGGAGACGGGGAACACGGACCAGCTGCCGTTGTCGGCGGCGTACGAGGAGCCGGCCGGCCACAGCAGCGCCAGGGGCAGCAGCAGGGCGGTCAGGAGGAGGGCGAACGGCTTGCGCATGGGTGCGGACCCCCGCGGAAGGTTGCTCGGTGACGTGGTGGGCGGGCGGGTGCGCGCCCGGCCCACGTGAGGTGACAGCTGTCAGGTGAGGCGACGGCCGTCAGGTGAGGCGACGGCCGTCAGGTGAGGGTGAGCGTCAGGACGCCCGTGTACGAACCTGGCGGCGTGGGCGCCGGTACCTTCAGCGAGAGCTTGGCGTCCACGGTGAACTCACCACCGGTGACCGTGCCGTTGGGAGCGGACGCCAGGGTCGCGCCCTCGCCGCCCACCGAACCCGCCGAACCGGCCTGGCAGGTGCTCGGGCTGCCCTGCGCGGTGTCGCAGGCCGGGGTCCAGCTCAGGTTGGAGGCGGGGATGCTCGCCCCAGGACCGGTGAAGTCGGTGACCTTGCCGGTCAGCGACCAGCCGGCGGTGCCGCCGCGGTGGTCCTTGACGGTGACCGTCTGCAGATCGCCGTCGGCCGTGCCGCCGGAGCCGAACTCGACGGAGCCGAGATCGACGGTGTCCCCGGCCTGGCTCATGGACAGCGTCCCCGCGGTGACCTTGGCCTTGAGCTTCTGGCTGTTCCCGGGGACGGGCGTGTCGTCGATCACGACGTACGCGGCCGGAGGGGCACCCTTGCTGTCGCTCCAGCTGTCGCCCTCGTACGCCACGACGCCCGTCGTCGTCTTGTCGTTCACGGTCAGCGCACCGCTGAAGGCGCCCTGGCCGTCCGCGGTGACGGTGGCCTTGTCCGAGGTCTGGGACCCGCCCGACCGGCCGGCGAGGGTGACGGTCGCCCCCGGTGTGAAGTTGCTGCCGGTGACGGTGACACTGGCACCCGGGCTGCCTGAGGCCGAACCCAGCGAGATGGCACGGAGGTTGGTCTCGCTGCCGTCCGTGGCGGTGACCGTCTCGGAGACCGGCGCGGGCGCGTTGGTCACCGTGCAGGGGGTGTCCAGTTCGAGGATGTAGCTGGTGTGGATGTTGTAGTCGCCGGGCGAGAGGGTGATCGCGCCGGGTGCGGTGACCGTGAAGGTGCCGGTCATGGAGAACGAGGGGAAGGGTCCTTTTCCGGGCACGGGATCGTTCTTCTTCGGTCCCGCGACCGTGATGTTGCCCGTCTGCGCCCCGCCCAGGGTGACCTTGCCGGTGGGCGTCATGATGTCGGCCGGCAGGTCGAGCTCGGTGGGGTTGCTGGCGGCGGGCTTGACCACCGTGTACGTCACGGTGACGGTGTCGCCCACCTTGGGCGTGGCCTTGTCCACCGTGATCTGCGCGGTGGTGGTGCCGTCGATGGGCGGGATGCCCGCGATCGGCGGCGGAACGCAGTGCGTGGCGAAGTCCACGGCCGCGGACTGGGCGCTCGCGGCACCGGCGGGCGCGGCGAGCGCTCCTCCGGCGGTGACGGCGAGCGCGGTCGCGCCGAGGAGCGCGGCCAGACGCCGTCTTCGTGCGACGCCCCTTCGTACGAAGCCTCTTCGGCTGGTGGATCCCATGGATACCCCCTTGAGGGATGCGGGCGCAGCGGCTCGTCCGCGCCGACAGGGGGCCATTGATGTGCGGGTCGTGTGAGAAGTCAATGGAAGCGCGGCACGCAAACTGATGGGCCATCAGCTTCTGGCAGGGTCGGGCGTCGGCAGGCCACTTGAGCTCGGGCCCGGAAGGTGGGACACCGACCGGTGCCGCCCCGGAGGCCACCCGGGACGGCGCCGGCCTTCACGCGTTGCACACGCGAGGGATCACACGTTGCACACGCGAGGGGTTACACGTTGCACACGCGAGGGATCACTCGAACACGAACGGACCCGGCGACTGCGGGGCCTTGGCGGTACAGGTCACGGTGATCCCGAAGATCACCATCTTGAGGGAGCCGCCGTATGCCTCCAGGCTGTCCCCGGCGGCGACGGTACCGGCGAGCGGCCCGACCGTGACCCCGTCACCGGCGGCCATCGCCGGGTTCTTCTTACCGGTGAAGGCGGTCGTGCCGCCGCCCGCCTTCACCATGGTGACGGTGGACTGGATGGAGTCCTTGGCGAGGGCGAGGGGAGCGGTGATCGCGTCGGAGCTGACGGTGATGGTGGCGGAGGTGCCGTTCTGGGTGGCCGTGAGGGTGGCGTTGCCGCCGCCGTAGAGGCCGCAGTCGGCGGTGATCGTCGCGGACTGGGGTACGACGGCCGCGGCGCCGGGCGCGAGGGCGAGCCCGGCGGCGGCGACCGCCCCGGTCACCAGTGCGGCACTGACCCCGAAACGCTTGCGTCTCATCTGTATCGAGTTCCTTCCCTGGTGGGGGGAATTGCCATGTGGGGACGGAGCTGCGGACCGTCCGCCGTCCGGGCACGCGGACTCGTCACCGGACCGGTCGGCGCCCGTCGTGCGTGAGCGAGGGCGGGCACCGCGAGGTGGGGCCGGGTCGGTGAGGATGCGGGGAGACGCGTGCGCGAACCATCCACCGCGGGCGGGGTGCGGCACGCCGCGCGGCGGAATCTGACGGTCCGTCGGAAGAACGGGTCCATTGACGCGTGCGCGAGCAGGGATTGCAAGACACGCTCCACCGGTTCTTCGAAGCGTCCGCGAAAGTGGCCGAAGTCGGCCCTCGGGTGGGCGGCGAGCGGCGTTGTGTTTGGGACTGGTTACGACGTTCTGTCCCCGCGGTGCGGATTCCTCGCCCCGGGGCCCTGTCGCGCCCGCACGACTTTTCGCCCATCCGGGCCCCGTCTACCGGCCGATCCACTCCCACCCGAGGGCGGAGCGCGGTGGTGAGGTCCAGGCCGAGCGCGCAACGGCACGTGCCCGACCGGTCCGCCAAACGCCCACGTCACGGTGGGCTTCCCGTTTCCCGTCACAGGAGGGAGACGGGAAACCCATTCGCCCCCGCACGTCCCACTCCGAAACTCCAGTCACCGGCGAACAGCGAGCCGGCTCGACATGCGGCGTGTTACAGCAGCCCGCCCAGCGGCAGGACGCGCTCGGTGAGCTGTCCGCGCAGCCGTTCTCCGGCGGTATCGGCTTCGGCGAGCCAGTCGGCAGTGACCAGGAGCCCGGCGTGCTCGGCGACTTGGTCGGGGGGCAGGGCGCAGAACGCGGCGACCTGGTCCAGGTGGAGTCCGCCGTCCTCGGCGCTTCCGAGACGTCCGTCGGGGCGGGTGTGGGCAGCGGTGTACAGGGCCAGAAGCCGGGTGGTGGCGCCCAGCTTCTTCTTGCGGATCTTCCGGTCGCCCACGGCTTTCTGTGCCCAGCCGGAGATTTTCGAGCGGGTGGTCTTGCCGAAGGCGAACAGGCGGGGCTGCTCGGGCAGCAGCGTGGGGACGGTGAACGCGGTGGGGTCCTCGGGACGGGAGGCCATCACCTCGGCGACAGTGCCGGGCAGGTGCAGCCAGTCGGCCGCGACCAGCTGCTGAAGTACCCGCTCGGCATCGTCTTTGAGCCAGCCGACGAGGTCCTGTCCGGTGACGTTCCCGGTGCCGGCGCGCGCGGCCCGCAGGGTGAGCATGAGCACCGCCAGGCGCACCTCGGCCTCCGGGCGCGGGGTGTGGGCGCAGACGTGGTCCAGCACGGTGCGGGCGTGCACGGCCTGTTGCCGGGTCAGCAGCCGTTCCACCACCGGCTGGTCGTCGCCGGCGGGCAGACCGCCGCGGTTGGCGTGCATCTCGCGGGTGGTCTGCGCGGCTTTCTCGGCGCGGTCCGCCTCGTGGCGCAGGGAGTCGTCGTCACTCACGTCGGCCCAGAGGCGGAAGGCGCGCGCCTTGCGTTCGTGGAGGGTGGCGAGGAGGGCGAGATCGGGCTCGGGACACTGCTGATAGGTGCGGAACGCGTCCCCGAGCTCGATGAGCTCCAGGCGCAGAACGTCGGGCTCCAGGTCGTGCGGCACGATCCGCTGCGCGATCTTCCCCCCTCGCTTCGCGCGCCGGGGCGCTCTGGCCGGTGAGGCGGCGCGGGCACGAGGGAACGAACCCGGTGTGGCGGCCGCGGATGCAGCCGCCACCGGGGATGGAGTGGTGTGGTCGGAGAACACCGCCGCCATGCCATCCGTGGACGTGCCGCGTGCGGTCCGCCCCTCCACATCCGGCTTCACCGCTGCCTGATCCGCCCCCGCCGGGGTGGTGCGCGCCGGGGGCGGGGCGGTGTCCAGGACACGGCAGTCGGGAATGGCGGCCGCGCACCGTGCGCACGTCTCCGCGATCCGCCACAGCCTTCCGGCACGGTCCGCGGACACCGTCAGTACCACCGGACCGCCGCACCGCACCGCCCCCGCCGACCGCGCCCCGCCGCGCGGTCGGGCGGCGTCGGAGGTGGGAGTGTGCCACGCGCAGTCGGCGGCACGGCACGCGCACCACGCCTCGCCACGCGGCCCGCCTCCTGAGCGGATGCGGGCCAGGTGCAGGTTGACGTGTTCGACCGCGGCCTTGCGCCCCGCAACGGTGCCGCCGGGGAAATGCTGATCAGCGCAGGCCACGCGGGAGCAGGAGAGCCGCACTCTTCCGTCGGAGGGGCGGCCGTGGGGGTCCAGACGCACCGTCCACACCCGCCCCTCGACGCGCTCGGTCTGCGTGCCGGCCTCCACCGTCATGTTGCGTCCTCACAGCGTTACTTGAGCCATTGCCCCGGGCGATCCCCATCATCGGCGATCATCGCGCTGTTCCTTGGTTCCGGGCATAACCCGTTTGGGTGAGTTCGCTCCAAGACGGTGTGACAGCACGAATCAGCGCTGACTTCAGTTTCCGGCCCACGCGGCGCAGGGGGTAGTCGCCCATTCGGGTGCCCTCTTCAGGAGCGCGGGGCTGTGTCGCACCCTCTCAACCCGCCGTGCCGACGCCCCGCACCACCCCGTCCGGCCCAGCGACCAGCACCGGCGTCCCCGGACCACCAAGATCCCGTACCGCCGCCCGGTCCTCCTCCGGCACGCTCTCCGCCTCCGTGACCACCGCGGCCGCCTCCAACGACTTCGCCCCGGACGCCACGGCCATCGCGACCGCCGTGCGCAGCGCGCTCAACCGCAGCGAGTCCAGGGCAACGGTCCCGGCCACGTACGTACGCCCCGTGTCGTCCCGTACGGCCGCCCCCTCGGGCACCCCGTTGCGAGCCCGGGCCGACCGGGCCAGGGTGACGATCTTGCGGTCCTCGGGGTCAAGCGCGCTGCTGTCGGTCATGGCCCCGAGCATACGTAGCCACCGCGCCCACCGGCCCACTCACCCCGCCACGGCCCCACCCAGCCACGGCCCCTGCACCGCCACCGGAGTTCATCGCCGTGGGCCTGGGCACGGTGTCACGCACGGGGCGAGAGCCAGCACGGGCCCAGTCCTGACCGGAGCCCGGGGAGGAGCGATCTCAGGCCCGGTCCAGCCGGAGCCGCTCGGCGCGCGGCAGGCCGGCCACCACCAGGTCGTACGAGTCCTCGACGAGCTCGCGGACGACGCGGTCCGGGAGGTCGCCGTCGACCGTCACCGTGTTCCAGTGGCGCTTGTTCATGTGCCAGCCGGGGATGATCAGGCCGGGGTACTCGTCCCGCAGCCGGACCGCGTCCTCCGGGTCGCACTTGAGGTTGGCGGTGAGGGGGCGTCCGTCCAGGTACGACAGGGCGAACATCTTGCCCAGGACCTTGAAGACGGAGGTCTCCGGGTTGAACGGGAAGTCCTCCACGGCCGCGTTGAAGGACAGACAGAACGCGCGCAGTTCCTGGGGCGTCACTCGGACTCCTTCTCCTTCTCCCCCTCCACGGGATCGGACGGCCCGATCGGCTCCACGAGGACCGTGACGATCTTGTTCCGGCGGCCGGCGGCGGCCTCGGCGGTCAGGCGCAGCTCCCGGCCGTCCGGCAGGGGGACGACCGAGGAGGCACCGGCGATCGGCACGCGCCCCAGCGCCTTGGCGAGCAGGCCGCCCACCGTCTCGACGTCCTCGTCGTCGTACGCCTCGATGCCGTACAGCTCGCCGAGGTCGCCGATGTCGAGGCGGGCGGTCACGCGGTGGCGGTCCTCGCCGAGCTCCTCCACCGGGGGCAGCTCGCGGTCGTACTCGTCGGTGATCTCGCCGACGATCTCCTCGAGGATGTCCTCGATGGTGACGATGCCGGCCGTGCCGCCGTACTCGTCGATGACGACGGCGACGTGGTTGCGCTCCTGCTGCATCTCGCGCAGCAGGTCGCCCGCGTTCTTGGTGTCGGGGACGAAGGCGGCGGGCCGCATGGCGGTGGAGACCAGTTCGGACTCGGCGTCCCGGCTGATGTGCGTCTTGCGGGCCAGGTCCTTCAGGTACACGATCCCGACGATGTCGTCCTCGCTCTCGCCGGTGACCGGTATGCGGGAGAAGCCGGAGCGCAGGGCCAGGGTGAGGGCCTGGCGGATGGTCTTGAAGCGCTCGATGACGACCAGGTCGGTCCGCGGGACCATGACCTCGCGCACGAGGGTGTCGCCGAGCTCGAAGACGGAGTGCACCATACGGCGCTCCTCGGCCTCGATCAGGGACTCCTTCTCGGCCAGGTCGACCAGCGCACGCAGCTCCGCCTCGGAGGCGAAGGGGCCGCGGCGGAAGCCCTTGCCGGGGGTGAGCGCGTTACCGATGAGGATCAGCAGGGGCGGGATGGGGCCCATGATCCTGGCCAGCGGGAGCAGCACGTACGCGGCGGCCGTGGCCGTGTTGAGCGGATGCTGGCGGCCGATGGTGCGCGGCGAGACGCCGACGGCGACGTACGACACGAGGACCATCACGCCGATGGCGACGACCAGGGCCTGCCAGGTCTTGGTGAACTCCTGAAGGCAGGCGTACGTGACGAGCGCGGCGGCCGCCATCTCGCAGGCGACGCGCACGAGCAGCGCCACGTTGAGGTAGCGGGTGGGGTCGGCCGCGACCTGGGCGAGCTTGGCGCTGCCGCGCCGCCCGGACCGTACGGCCTCCTCGGCGCGGAAGCTGGAGACGCGGGCGAGACCGGCCTCGGCGCAGGCGGCGAGCCAGGCGACGACGACCAGGGCGACGGCGCCGGTGACGAGCGATGCGCTCATGACACGGTGGGGGCCGGGGAGGGGCCGGTCAGGCCCTTCTCCGCACGCCAGCCGTCCACGATGGCCGCCTGGAGGCCGAACATCTCGGCCTTCTCGTCCGGCACCTCGTGGTCGTAGCCGAGCAGGTGCAGCACGCCATGGACGGTGAGCAGCTGGAGCTCCTCGTCCATGGTGTGCTGCGTCTCCGCGTCCTTGCCCTGCTTCTCGGCGACCTCGGGGCACAGCACGATGTCGCCGAGGAGCCCGTGCGGGGGCTCGTCGTCGTCCTTCGCCGGCGGCCGCAGCTCGTCCATCGGGAATGACATGACATCCGTCGGGCCGGGCAGGTCCATCCACTGGATGTGCAGCTGCTCCATGGCGTCGGCGTCCACGACGATCACCGAGAGCTCGGAGAGCGGGTGGATGCGCATCCGCGCGAGCGCGTAGCGGGCGATGTCGAGGATCGCCTGCTCGTCGACCTCGGTTCCGGACTCGTTGTTGACGTCGATCGACATGGTCGTGCTGGTCTACTTCCCCTTGTGCCCGTGTCCGGCCTTGCCACGGCCACCCTTGGGGGTGCCGTTCTGCGTGCCGTTCTGGCTGTCGTACTTCTCGTACGCGTCGACGATACGGCCCACCAGCTTGTGCCGTACGACGTCGTGGGACGACAGCCGCGAGAAGTGGACGTCGTCGACGCCCTCCAGGATCTCCTGCACCTGGCGCAGACCGCTCTTCGTGCCGTTCGGCAGGTCGACCTGGGTGACGTCACCCGTGATCACGATCTTCGAGTCGAAGCCGAGGCGGGTGAGGAACATCTTCATCTGCTCGGGGCTCGTGTTCTGGGCCTCGTCCAGGATGATGAAGGCGTCATTGAGGGTGTTGTGTGTCAGCAGGTAGTCCTGGGTGACGTAGAGGGAGTCCTCGGCCGCCACCTGGATGCAGACGGTTTCCTCGCGGCCCGCGGGCTCGATGCTGTCGATGAACCGCATCGGGCGTCCGCCGCCCCCGGCCGCGTGGTACTTGTCCCGCTTGCGGGCGAGACGGAAGGGCTCGATGCCTTCGGGGAGGCGGATGTCAATGACGTGGGTGTCATATCGGTATCCGACGTCCCGGCCCTTCGCGAGACCTGGTTTGCGGCCCGCGGCGTCCCGGCGGCGGGTGTACGCGACTCCGCCCAGCGATCGCACGAGGGAGATCACGTCATCCCGGAGCACGATCGAGGTGGTCGTGTACTGGATACGGCAGGTCCGGTCCTTCTGCGCGACGGGACCGCCGTCGGAATCCAGCAGCCCCTGCAGAACGGCCAGCCGTACGTCGGACGAGTTGTACAGATAGTCGTCCGGGACGAACTTGGTGTGCGAGCGGGTGCGCAGCAGATCCAGCTCTCGTAGAACCCGCGTGACTGGGTTCTCCAAGGTGATCACGTCGCCGGGGGACTTGATCCGATTGAGGACGTAGTCGGGTCCACCCTTGTGCCGGATCGCGACGCCGGGCAGCGCCGCTTCCAGTGCCCCGGCCAGCTCGGGATCCTCCGTTGAGAAGGCGGGAGTCGTGGAACCAGTAAGGCAACCGTCGCCCAGCAACAACCCCAACGCGTACGGGTCCATGGGGACCTCACGCTCCGGGAAGCACACTGGCGCCGTGAGCAGCGGCAACTCGTACCGCCGTGCGTGCGCCGCCCGTAGGTTGCCGATCATCTCCTGGGTTTCCAGGACCCGCCACGGCTTGTCACGGCGCTTGTCGGCGGCCGTGCGGACCGTCCACAGGTGTTCGCCGCAGCACAGCGTCCAAGAGCCGTCCTGCGCAGTGACTCGGTAGATGTCCTTCGCGCCCTGCGGGTAAACGCCGAGGACCGGGGTCGGCTCGCCGTTTGAACCGACGACGAGGTCACCGACCTGGAGATCGCCGATGGGCCGCCAGCCATCCGGGGTCAGGACGTTTGTGAAGATCGGTTGAGCTCGGCCCCTCATGTACGCCAGGGGCGCGACCTCGATGGTCCCCGCCGCCATCAGCCGCGGGATGGAGTCGGGGTCGAGCATGTCGTGCAGCGCGTCGTAGAGCGGGCGCAGGTAGGGGTCGATCTTCTCGTAGAGCGTGCCGGGCAGGAAGCCGAGCCGCTCCCCCGCCTCCACCGCCGGGCGGGTCAGGATGATGCGGTTGACCTGCTTGGACTGCAGGGCCTGCACCGCCTTGGCCATGGCGAGGTAGGTCTTGCCCGTACCGGCGGGGCCGATGCCGAAGACGATGGTGTGCTTGTCGATGGCGTCGACGTACCGCTTCTGGTTGAGCGTCTTGGGGCGGATCGTGCGGCCGCGCGAGGACAGGATGTTCTGCGTGAGCACCTCGGCCGGGGTCTCCTGGCCGTCGCTCTCCCCGTTCTCGCTCGCCCTGAGCATGGCGATCGAGCGTTCCACTGCGTCCTCCGTCATCGGCTGCCCGGTGCGGAGCACCAGCATCATCTCGTCGAACAGGCGCTGGACGAGGGCCACTTCACCGGCCTCGCCGAGCGCGCTGATCTCATTGCCCCGGACATGGATGTCGACCGCCGGGAAGGCCTTCTCGATCACGCGCAGGAGACGGTCCCCGGAACCCAGCACGGTCACCATGGGGTGCGCGGCCGGAACGGTGAACTGCGCTCTCGCCTGCTCCTGCGCGGGGGTGTGAGCTGTGGGTGTTTGAGTCATGGGCCGGCTCTGTAGGCCTTGCTCGTCCTCCTCGATCGACTCGCCCGCCCCATGGGCGGTCTGGCGGTTTCCAGGGTACGCCGGGGGACTGACAACACCGTAGGACTTTTCACGGTGGTTGGTTCGCCTGATTATCAGCCCGTCCGGCGTTTGAGGACGAGGCCGTCAGGCCGATTGGGGGTCTGGGGGCGCAGCCCCCAGGGACAGGATGGGACGGGTAGGGGCGGCGGGGGCGAGACCAACCCCACTGGACCGCCACGCGCTCACGCCGAGCGCCGGAACCCGATCGTCGGCACCGCCCGCCGCAAGGGCCACGGCTGGGCCTCCTCGCCGGGCAGCAGGTCCTCCAGGAAGGCATAGCGCCGCAGGGCAGTCGGGTCCTGGCCCTCAAGGGACTGCACCCGCCGCCACCACGCGCCGATCTCGGACCACCCGGGAGCCGACAGCGAGCCCCCGAACTCCTGCACCGACAGCGCGGCCGTCAGCCCGGCGAAGGCCAGCCGGTCCTCCAGCGGCCAGTCTGCCAGCGTCCCGGCCACGAAGCCCGCCACGAACACGTCCCCCGCCCCCGTCGGGTCCATCGCCTCGACGGCGATGGCCGGCACCTCGGCGGTCTCGCCGGTCCGCCCGTCCACGGCGTACGCCCCCTGCGCACCGAGGGTGACCACGGCGAGCGGCACATGCTCGGTGAGGGCGCGCGCGGCCGCACGCGGGCAGTCGGCCCCGGTGTAGCGCATCGCCTCCGCCGCGTTGGGCAGGAACGCCTCGCAGTGTTCGAGGTCGGCGAGCCCCGCCAGGTCCCAGCGCCCGGTGTCGTCCCAGCCGACGTCGGCGAAGATCCGGGTGCCCTTGCCTGCGGCCTGCGCGATCCAGGGGGCGCGTACTCCGGGCGTCAGGGACGCGACGGCGGCGCGCGCGAAGGGTGGGAACTCCGGCGCGGTCTGATCCTCCGGCGGTGGTTCGTGACCGTGGGAGACCATCGTGCGCTCGCCCTCGTACGCCATGGAGACGGTGACCGGGGAGTGCCAGCCGGGGACCGTGCGGGACGGGCTCAGGTCGATGCCCTCGCCCTGCTCCAGCGCGTCCCAGCAGTACTCCCCGTAGTGGTCGTCCCCGAAGGCCGCCGCGAGGGACGTGCGCAGGCCGAGCCTGGCCAGCGCGGTCGCCATGTTGGCCACGCCACCGGGGCTCGACCCCATCCCGCGCGCCCAGGACTCGGTCCCGCGCACGGGGGCGGAGTCGAGCCCGGTGAAGACGATGTCGAGGAAGACGGTGCCGATCAGGTACACGTCCCACGGCGGGTCGTCAGGTGTGCGCAGGGCGGCGAGGGGGTCGACCTGGGGCCGGCGGTGCGTTCGCTCTCCCTTGGACGCGGTCACGGTGTGCTCCCTGGCGTGATGCGGATCAGGCCAGTGTGCACCAACCGCCTCACACGGCGCCGCCCCTCACGCCGGAGCCACCCCTCGCGTCGTACGACGGCGCACGCGCTCCGGGTCGGGCGCCCACCCCGACCCCGGAGCGGAAGACCGCCCCTACCAGCGGGGCACGGCCGGAGGGACCCACCCGGGGTCGGCGACCCGCATGGCGGCCGCGTCGTCGCGGTCCCGCAGCGACCCGTCGTCGTCGAGCCACCTCCGATGGAGGAAGTCCACCTTCTCGCGGTCGACCTCGACACCGAGGCCCGGCGCGTCGGAGACGGCGACCCGACCGCCCTCGAACGTGAGCCGTTCGGTGAGCACGTCCTCGGACTGCCAGGGGTAGTGGGAGTCGCAGGCGTGGTGGAGGTTGGGCACGGTCGCGGCGACGTGGGTCATCGCGGCCAGCGAGATCCCCAGATGGGTGTTGGAGTGCATGGACACCCCCACTCCGAAGGCGCGGCAGATGGCGGCGAGCTGCTGTGTGTTGCGCAGTCCGCCCCAGTAGTGGTGGTCGGACAGGACGACCTGGACGGCGTTCGCCGTGAACGCCTCCTTGATCTCCGCGAAGGTCGTCACGCACATGTTCGTGGCGAGCGGTACGCCGGTGCGTCCGTGGACGTCGGCCATCGCGCGCGTGCCGAGCGTCGGGTCCTCCAGGTACTCCAGTACGTCGCGCAGGGCGTCCGCGACCTTGACCGACGTCTCCGGGGACCAAGCCCCGTTGGGGTCGAGCCGCAGTGGATGCCCGGGGAAGGCCTCGGCGAGGGCGCGTACGGCGGCGATCTCCTCTTCGGGCGGGAAGACCCCGCCCTTGAGCTTGAACGACGTGAACCCGTACCGCTCCGTGAACTTCCGCGCCTGCTCGACGATCCCGGCCGGATCGACGGCGGCCCCCCAGTCGTCCTTCTCGCAGGCCACGCCCTCGGGGTGAGCGGCGCACTTGTAGAACAGATACGCGCTGTACTCGACCGCGTCCCGCACCTTGCCGCCGAGCAGCGCGTGCACGGGCAGCCCGAGCGCCTTGCCCAGCGCGTCGAGACAGGCGACCTCGAACCCGGACGCGACGGACAGCCGCAGCTTGTCGGCGGTCTGCACCCCGCGCTGCCCGCCCACGTCGAGCTGGTTGTCGACCCGGGCCCTGTCCACGGAGACGCCCTCGGCGACGGCCAGCAACCCACCGAGATCCGAGACCTGACGACCGACCAGTTCTTCGGCGAGGGGCCGGGCGAGCTCCAGGTACTTGCCGTCGCCGTAGGTCTCCCCGAACCCGGAGATCCCGTCGGCGGTCACCACCTCCACGATCAGCCGCGGGGTGTAGGGCTGGTGCACCCCCGAGGTGTTCAGCAGGGGCGGATCGGCGACGAGGATCGGGGTCAGGCGGACGTCGGCGATGGTCAGATCGCGGCTCACAGGGCGGCTCCTGAGGATCACTACGGGACCCGTTATCCCGTCTCCGTACGTAGACATCATCCACGTATGAAGATGGAGGCTAGATACACGAACAACACCCGTCAATGGCTCGCGCGCCGTCCCCTTACGATCTGCTCATGTCGGAACCCACGGACGAGCGCGCGGACGAGCGCGGTGTGCGCGAGGTGAAGTCCGCCGCCCGCACGGTCGACCTCCTGGAGCTCCTGGCCGCCCGCGGCGACCGTCCCGCGCGCCTCCAGGAACTGGCGGACGAGCTCCACGTCCCCCGCAGCTCCATGTACGCCCTGCTCCAGACCCTGATCAGCCGCGGCTGGGTCCGTACGGACACCACGGGCTCCCTCTACGGCATCGGCATCCGCGCCCTGCTCACCGGCACGAGCTATCTGGACTCCGACCCGCGCGTCCGCGTCGTACGCCCCTATCTCGACGAGGCCTCCGACGCGCTGGGCGAAACGATCCACATGGGCCGGCTGGACGGCACGGACGTCGCCTACCTCGCGACCCGCGAGTCCCACGAGTACCTGCGCACGATCAGCCGCGTGGGCCGCCGTCTGCCCGCCCACGCGGGCGCCCTCGGCAAGGCCCTCCTGGCCGAACGCCCTGACGACTTCCTCCCCGAGCCGCCGTACGCCCGGCTCACCCCCAAAACCCACACCACCCGTGAGTCCCTCCTGACCGACCTCGCGGCCACCCGCGCCCGCGGCTACTCCGTGGACCGCGAGGAGGGCGTCCCCGGCATCGTCGGCTTCGGCTTCGCCCTCCGCTACGACGCTCCCGCGCAGGACGCGATCAGCTGCTCGGTACCGGTGGCCCGGCTCTCCGCGAGCCATGAGGAACAGATCATCGCGGTCATGCGGGAGATCAGGGCGAAGGCGGAGGCGGCCGCCCCCGGCGGTTCAGCGGGGGCTCCGAGCTGGCGCTGAACTGGTTCGGTGCGGCCGGCTGGGGGTTCCGTCCCGTCTGCCGGGTTCTGTTGGTGGGCGGCTGCGGGTGGTCTGTGGCTGGTCGCGCAGTTCCCCGCGCCCCTGAAAAGCCCCGCCGGCGCCCCAGCCCCAACGGCGCCGCACCCACTCCACGCCCCCAGGGGACGCGCCCCCTCAGGGGCGCGGGGAACTGCGCGACCAGCCACAACGAACCCGCACCAGACCACCGGCAGGAACCCGGCAGACGAGACCGCCCCCGCCCTAACCGAACTCGTACGCCTCCACCTCCGCCAGATACCGCCGCCGGCGCTCCTCGTCATGCTCCAGGAAGGACGCCAGGAACGAATTGCGGGCCAGCTCACGCAACCGCTCCTCGCTCAGCCCCAGCGTCGACCGCACCGCGTCGAAGTTGTCGCCGGCGTAGCCGCCGAAGTAGGCCGGGTCATCGGAGTTGACGGTGCACAGCAGCCCGGCGTCCAGCATCGCGGGCAACGGATGGTCGGCGAGGACATCCACGGTCCGCAGCCGGACGTTCGACAACGGGCACAACGTCAACGGCACCCGCTCCCGCACGAGCCGCTCCACCAGCGCCTCGTCCTCCATGCACCGCAACCCGTGGTCGACCCGCTCGACGCCGAGCACGTCCAGCGCCTCGACGATGTACGACGGCGGCCCCTCCTCCCCCGCGTGCGCCACCCGCCGCAGCCCCAGAGCGGCCGCCGCCTCGTACACCTCCCGGAACTTCACCGGCGGATGCCCGACCTCCGCGGAGTCGAGCCCGACGCCCACGATCCGGTCGAGATAGGGCTTCGCGGCGTCCAGCGTCTCCATCGCCGACTCGGCGGACTCATCCCGCAGGAAGCACATGATCAGCTGGGTGGAGATCCCGTGCGTCGACTCGCTCCACCCGAGCGCACGCCACAGCCCCTCCACCACGGTCCCCATCCCCACGCCCCGCGCGATGTGGGCCTGCGGATCGAAGAAGATCTCGGCGTGCCGCACACCCTGCGCCGCGGCCCGGACCAGATACGCCTCGGCCAGGTCCTCGAAGTCCCGCTCGGTCCGCAGGACGGCCATGAGCTCGTAGTACAGGTTCAGGAAGGACTGCAGATCCTCGAACCGGTACGCCTCGCGGAGCTCCTCCGTGTCGGCGTACGGCAACGCGACCCCGTTCCGAGCGGCCAGCGCGAACGCCAGCTCTGGCTCCAGGGTGCCTTCGATGTGCAGGTGCAGTTCAGCTTTCGGGAGGGACATCAAGGCATCGTACGGCCGTTTTATCTGCGCTTCGGCACCGGCACCCGCAACAGGTCGTGCGCCACGGTCAACTCCCCCTCGAACCCGGACGCCCGCGCCTGCCGCTCGAACTCCTCGGGCTGGGTGTACCGCTGACTGAAGTGCGTCAGCACGAGATGCCGCACTCCCGCGTCCCGTGCCACGCGGGCTGCCTGACCAGCCGTCAGATGTCCGTGTTCCTCGGCGAGTTGTATGTCCTCGTCGAGGAACGTCGACTCGATGACGAGCATGTCGCACCCCTCGGCCAGCGCGTAGACGCCCTCGCACAGCCGGGTGTCCATGACGAAAGCGAACCGCTGCCCGCGCCGCACCTCGCTCACGTCCCCGAGCGAGACGCCTCCCAGCGCCCCCTCCCGCTGTATCCGCCCGACGTCCGGCCCCTTGATCCCGTGCGCGAACAGCCGCTCCGGCAGCATGCGCCGCCCGTCGGGCTCGACGAGCCGGTACCCGAACGACTCGACGGGGTGGGAGAGCCGGCGTGCCTCCAGGCTGTAGGAGGGGGTGGCGGCGAGGACACCGTCCTCCGCGACCGGCGCCTCCACCAGCTGGACGGTCTCGCGGTACGCGGTCGCGTACCTCAGCCGGTCGAAGAACCGTTTCCCTGAGCGCGGGTAGTGCGCGGTCACGTCGTGCGGGACACGGTCGAGGTTGATGCGCTGGATGACACCGGCCAGGCCCAGCGAATGGTCCCCGTGGAAGTGGGTCACACAGATCCGGTGCAGGTCGTGCGCGGCGACCCCGGCACGCAGCATCTGCCGCTGCGTGCCCTCACCCGGGTCGAACAGGATGCCCTCGCCGTCCCAGCGCAGCACGTAGCCGTTGTGGTTGCGGTGCCGGGTGGGGACCTGGCTGGCGGTGCCCAGGACCACGAGTTCGCGTACGGACACGGCGACTTACCCGGGAGGCCATTCGAGCCCGCGCCCGCCGAGGACGTGCGCGTGCGCGTGGAAGACGGTCTGGCCTGCGCCGCTGCCGGTGTTGAACACGACGCGGTAGCTCTCCAGCTTCTCCTCCGCGGCCACCTCGCCGGTCTCGCGCAGTATGTCCGCGGCGATGCCGGGTTCGGCGGCGCCGAGGGACGCGGCGTCACGGTAGTGGACCTTTGGGATGATCAGCACGTGTGTCGGTGCCTGCGGGTTGATGTCCCGGAACGCGACGGTCGTCTCCGTCTCCCGTACCACGGTCGCCGGGATCTGCCCCGCCACGATCTTGCAGAACAGGCAGTCGTCCTGCGGCTCCCCTGCCATGCGTGCCTCCTCGCTCGCCGCCGATTGATCGCGTACGGGCATCGTAGCGAGGGGTTGTCCGCCCCCGCCGCCCCTACCCGTCCCATCCCGGGGGCTGCGCCCCCAGACCCCCGGGGTGGGGGGTTTCTGGGGTGGGTTGGTTGTGTGCGGGTGGGTGGGGGCTGGTCGCGCCCACGCGGCGGAGCCGCATATCGACACAGCCCCGCGCCCCTGAAAACCGTGCCGATCCCCACTGACGGGTAGGGGCGGCGGGGGCGAAACACCCCCTCGCCCCACCCCACCCTCGCCTTACAACTCCGGCAGAACAGGAGCCGTCTTCGCCGGCGTCTCCTCCAGCGCCGCCAGCGCGAGGCGGATCGCCTCGTCCAGCTGCGTGTCCCGCCCCGCCGCGTGGTCCTGCGGCGCCTGCACGACCTCCACGTCGGGGTCGACACCGTGGTTCTCGACGTCCCACCCGTACCCCTCCAGCCAGAAGGCGTACTTCGGCTGGGTGACGAGCGTGCCGTCGACGAGGTGGTAGCGACTGTCGATCCCGATGACGCCACCCCACGTCCGCGTACCGACCACCGGCCCGATCCCGAGCGCCTTGATCGCCGCGTTCACGATGTCCCCGTCGGAACCGGAGAACTCGTTGGCGACGGCGACGACGGGCCCGCGCGGGGCGTCCCCCGGGTAGCTGTACGGCCGCATCCCGCGCGGCACGTCCCAGCCCACGATCCGCCGGGCCAGCTTCTCGACGACCAGCTGGGAGGTGTGCCCGCCACGGTTCTCGCGGACGTCGACCACGAGGCCCTCCCGCGCCACCTCGATCCGCAGGTCGCGGTGGATCTGCGCCCAGCCCGGCGCCTGCATGTCGGGCACGTGCAGGTAGCCCAGCCGGCCGCCGGACTTCTCGTGCACGTACGCCCGCCGGTCCGCCACCCACGCGTGGTAGCGCAGGGGCTCCTCGTCGGAGATGGGCACGACGACCGTGTGCCGGGGGTCCCCGCCTCCCGCGGGCAGGACGGTCAGTTCGACGGGCTTGCCCGCCGTGCCCACGAGCAGTGGCCCCGGCCCGGTCACCGGGTCCACGGCCTGCCCGCCCACGGCGATGATCGCGTCCCCGGCCCGTACCGCGACGCCGGGCGCGGCGAGTGGCGCGTGCGCCTCGGGGTCGGAGGTCTCCGAGGGAAGGACGCGGTCGATGCGCCACAGGGGCGCCCCCTGGGGGCCGTCCTCGTGCCGGGAGACGTCGGCGCCGAGCAGCCCCTGCCGCCGGTCGCCCCATCCTCCGCCGCCGCGCGGGGTGACGTACGCGTGCGACGTACCGAGCTCGCCCTGCACCTCCCACAGCAGGTCCACCAGGTCGTCGTGGGTGGCGACCCGGCCGAGCACGGGCCGGTACCTGTCCAGCACGCCGTCCCAGTCGACTCCGCCGAGATCCGGCCGCCAGAAGTTGTCCCGCATGAAGCGGCCGGCCTCGTCGTACATCTGGCGCCACTCGGCGGCCGGGTCGACGGTCTGCCGTACCCGGGCGAGGTCGACGGTGATGTTGGTGTCGCTGTCCTCGTCCCCGGAGGCGCGCCGGTCGCTGGGGACGACCTTGAGCTTGCCGTCGGTCCACAGCAGCACCCGCTTGCCGTCGCCGCTGACCGCGAACCGCTCGGCGTCGGAGGCCAGGTACTCGACGCGCTGCTGGGCGAGGTCGTACCGCTCCAGCGAGGTCTTGGGCTCGGGGTCGTCGGGCGTGGCCCGGGAGTGGCCGAGCACTCCGCGCACCGGGTGCCGCAGCCACAGCACGCCGTCCTTGGCGGCCCGCAGCGTCGTGTAGCGCGCGGCCTCGACGGGGAACGGCACGATCCGGTCGCCGAGTCCTTCGAGGTCGATACGGGTCGCGGGGGCGCCCTCACTGTCGGGGGTCTCGTCCTTGTCGGGCGCCTCGAAGGGGCGGCCGTGGCGCTGCGGCCCGAAGGGGGACGGGGTGGTCGCGGCGAGCGTGATGAGGTGCGGACGTGAGCCGCCGACGAACGCCAGGTCGAAGACGTGCTCGTCGTAGACCGGGTCGAAGGAGCGCGCCGACAGGAACGCCAGGTGCTTGCCGTCCAGCGTGAAGGCGGGCGAGTAGTCCTGGAAGCGGAGTGGCGTCGCCTCGGTCACCGAGAGGTCGGCGGTGTTGGCCAGTTTGAGCTGACGCAGGGGACTCGGGCCGGGGTGGGACCAGGCGAGCCAGGCGGAGTCGGGCGAGAAGACCAGCCCGGAGACCTCGCCGTCCTCGCTGCGGTCGACCTCGCGCACCTCACCGCTCTCCCGCTCGACGAGCAGGACGCGGCCGTCGTGCGAGGCGACGGCGGCCCGGCTTCCGTCGGGAGCCACGGCGAGCCCGAGCACGCGCCCGAGCTGCCCGGCGGCGAGCCGTCGCGGGGTGGCGCCGGGTGCGACCCCCGTCGCCGGGGCGAACTCCAGGGCGTCGTCGCCCTCGGCGTCCGTCACCCACACCACCCACTCCTCGCCGTCCGCGCGGAAGGTGATCGGCAGCCGGGCCCGTACACCGTGCTCGGCGGCGAGCGCGCGCGTCGGGCCGGAGCGGTGGGTGACCCAGTGGACGGCGCCGCGCACGGAGATCGCGCTGCCCCGGCCGGTGTGGTCGGGCGAGCCCGCCCCGAACCAGTGGCTCGCGTTCAGGGGATGCGGCTGCAGGTCGACGCGCTGCCCGCCGAGCCGGATGTCCAGCCGCCGCGGCTCGGCGCCGTCCAGGTCGTCGAGGAGCCACAGCTCACCGGCGGACGCGTACACGACGCGGGTCCCGTCGGTGGCGGCGTGCCGGGCGTAGAACCCTCCCCCACTCTCGACTTCGCTCGAGCGGGAGGTGCCCCCATGAGGAGTGTGCCGTCGCAGGTCGGACCCGTCGGCGAGGGACGAGTACAGGGCCCCGACCCCTTCGTGATCGGAGAGGAAGGCGACCCGATCTCCCACCCACATGGGGTACTCGATGTTCCCGTCGAGGTCGGCGTGCAGCCGTACGAACTCCCCGTCCTCACCCTCCCGCTCGATCCACAGCTTGCCCGCCGTGCCGCCGCGGTAGCGCTTCCACCACGCGGCCTCGCGTCCCATGGGCGCGGACAGCAGTACGGTGCTCGGCCCGTACGCGACGTGGCCGACGGGCCCGTACGGCAGGGTGGTCGCCGGTCCGCCGTCGAGCGGGACGGCACGCGCCCAGCTGCGCCGGAGGCTGGCCTGGCCCTGTGTGCTGAGCGCGAGGACCTTGCCGTCGGGTGTCCAGCCGCGCACCTGGGTCCGCCAACTCCCCCAGTACGTCAGGCGCTTCGACGGGCCGCCGTCGATGGGGGCGATGTGGACCTCGGGGGCTCCGTCGCGGGTGGAGGTCCAGGCGACGGTAGTGCCGTCCGGGGAGATGCGCGGATGGTTGACGGGGACGTTGTCGGCGCTGACCCGCCAGGCTCGGCCGCCGTCGAGAGGCGCGACCCAGACGTCGTCCTCGGCGGTGAAGGCGACCGATTCGCCGTGCAGGTGCGGAAACCGGAAATACGCGGGAGATGCAGAGGCTGCAGGCTGTGTCACCAGCTCACTCTAGGCAGCGGCCGACGTTCTTGGGAGGGGTTTGGATCACTCCGGTTCGGCTCACTCTGGTTCGGCTCGTTCCGGTTCGGCTCATTTGCCCTCGGGCCAGCACGTGGGATGCGACTGGCAGTAGACGGTCTTGGTCACGGTGACGGTCGGGCCGGGCTCACCGGGGCGGTCGCCGCCGGTGGGCGGAGTGGGAGTGGTGCCGGACGCGTTGCAGTTGCCCAGGACGTTCACCTGGAACCACTCCTTGCCCGCGATCTTGGCGGTGAGGTCGCCGCGAACGCACTTGCCGTTGACCTCCCGAGTCACCTTTCCCTTGATGCTGATGTCCTTTCCGTCGTCGGTCTCGCCCTTGCAGTCGACGTTCACGAAGGTGTGGGCACTGGCGGAGGGCGAGGTGGTCCTGTCGCCGCTGTCGTCGTAGGACCCCGTGCAGGTGAGCCACCGCACGTCCGCGCCCTGCCGCTCCAGCTCCCGGGTGCCGGCCTGGTCCGTGGTGAACGCCACGGCGGCGGTGTTCAACCCGCCGGGCTCGCAGGCGGAGACGCCCACGACGGCGCCCACGCCGAGCCCCAGGGCCAGCACAACCCGCCGCCCACCCAGCCGTTGTGTCACCCGTGTCATAGCCCCCATGGACGGCAGACTGCCACCGCGGGCGGCAACACGGTAGGCCGCATGCGGCCACGCTCCGCTCCTCAAACGCCGGAGAGGCTGGATGTTGCGCGGGCAACCGCACGGCTTTCAGGGGCGCGGGGAACTGCGCGAACAGCCCCCACCCACTCGCACCCAACCAACCCACCCCAGACCCCCCGGGGGGTCTGGGGGCGCAGCCCCCAGGGACAGGATGGGACGGGTAGGGGCGGCGGGGGCGAAAAACAACCCCGTCAGGCCCAGCGCCCCGTCCTCGCCAGCAACACCGCCACCGCCGCCGTCCCCGCCGTCGACGTCCGCAGCACACTGCGACCGAGGCGATACGGCCGAGCCCCGGCCTCCGCGAACAGCGACAGCTCCTCCGGCGACACCCCGCCCTCGGGCCCCACCACCAGCACGATCTCTCCGGCGGCGGGCAGCTCGACGCCCGCCAGCGCCTCGTCCCCGGACTCGTGCAGCACACCCGCGAAGTCCGCCCCGGCGAGCAGCGCGGCGACCTGCTTCGTCGTCACCGCGTCCGCGACCTCCGGGAAGCGGACCCGCCGCGACTGCTTCCCGGCCTCACGCGCGGTGGACCGCCACTTGGCCAGCGCCTTCAGCCCCCGCTCGCCCTTCCACTGCGTGATGCAGCGCGAGGCCGCCCAGGGCACGATCACGTCCACCCCGGTCTCGGTCATCGTCTCGACGGCCAGCTCGCCCCGGTCGCCCTTGGGCAACGCCTGGACGACCGTGATGCGGGGGGACTCGGCCGGCTCCTCCCGCACGGGCCGCAGGTCCGTGACCACCAGCCGGTCCTTGCCCTCGGCCGTCTTCACGACGCCTTCCGTCCACCGCCCGCGCCCGTCCGTGAGGACCACGTCCTCACCGGGCCGCAGCCGCTTCACGGACACCGCGTGCCGCCCCTCGGGACCGTCGAGGACGAACTCCGCCCCCGCACCGTCGAGTTGGTCGACCACGAACACCGGCGCGGTCACCGGTCGCCGCCTCCCGCCGACCCGTCGGGGAACCCGGACAGCGCCGCCCGCGCGGAGGCCAGCTCCGTCGCCAGCACCTCCACCAGCTGCCCCGCCGGCAGCTCCCGCGCCAGCCGGTGGCCCTGCCCGGCCCACAGCGCCATGCCCTGCGGGTCGCCCGCCTTGGCCGCCGCCTTGCGCAGACCGGAGGTGAGGTGGTGGACCTGGGGGTAGGCGACAGGGGCGTACGGGCCGTGCTCTCGCATGAAGCGGTTGACCAGTCCGCGCGCCGGGCGTCCGGAGAACGCGCGCGTGAGCTCCGTACGGACGAACAGCGGGTTGGTCATCGCCTGCTTGTGGAGGGCGTTCGCGCCGGACTCGGGGGTCACGAGGAACGCCGTGCCGAGCTGTGCCGCGCACGCCCCGGCGGCGAGGACCGCGGCGATCTGGCTGCCCCGCATGATGCCGCCGGCCGCGACGACCGGCAGCGAGACGGCCTCGCGGACCTGGGCGACGAGGGAGAGCAGGCCGATTCCGGCGCCGTCCCGCTCGGGGTCGTCGCGGTGGGTGCCCTGGTGCCCGCCCGCCTCCACGCCCTGCACGATCACGGCGTCGGCCCCGGCGCGCTCCACGGCCAGCGCCTCGTCGGCCGTGGTGACCGAGACGAGGGTCAGTGTGCCCTTGGCGACGAGGGACGCGAGGACCTCGGGGGTGGGGCAGCCGAAGTGGAAGGAGACCACCGGCACCGGGTTGTCGAGGAGGACGGCGAGCTTGGCGTCGTAGCCGTCGTCGCGCCCGCTGTCGGGGTCGCCCAGCTCGGTGTCGTACCAGGCGGCCTCACCGGCGAGCTGGTTGGCGTACACCTCGACGGCGGCCGCAGAAGGGTGTGCGGCGCCAGCCGCTCCAGTGGAGCCGGTGCTTGCACCGGGGTACTCGGGCTGCGGCATGAAGAGGTTCACGCCGAAGGGGCGGCTCGTGAGTCCGCGCAGCTGTTTGATCTCCTGGTACATGCCGTCGGCCGTTTTGTACCCGGCCGCGAGGAAGCCGAGCCCGCCGGCCTCGGACACGGCCGCGGCGAGCCGCGGCACGGAGACGCCGCCCGCCATGGGGGCCTGCACGATCGGCCTGGGAAAGAGATCGGTCAGTGCGGAGGACATGGACGCATGTTGCCACGTCCTCCCCACAAGGTCCGAATCCAGCCTTCCGCCTGGCATAGGCCAGGGACATGGGCACGTGTCAGGGGCGGCGGAGGGATGCGTTCATGGACGAGATCCAGCCACCCGGCATACCGGCCCACGGCACCCGAGAGTCTCAGCAAGCGTCCGACGGGCACGGGAGCAGGAGCAGGTCCCGCGCCCGTCGCCGTCGGCGGTCACCGACCACGGTGACCCCGGGGACCCGGGGACCCCGGTCAGCGCCCGTTGAACGCGTCCTTCAGGCGGGAGAACAACCCCTGCTGCCCCGGCTGGAACTGTCCCGTCGGGCGTTCCTCGCCGCGCAGCTTCGCCAACTCGCGCAGCAGGCGCTCCTGCTCGGGGTCGAGCTTGGTCGGGGTCGTGACCTCGACGTGCACGATGAGGTCGCCCCGGCCGCCGCCCCTGAGGTGGGTGACGCCGCGCCCGTGCAGGGGGATCGACTGACCGGACTGCGTGCCCGGGCGGATGTCGACCTCCTCCATGCCGTCGAGCGTCTCCAGCGGGACCTTCGTACCGAGGGACGCCGCCGTCATCGGGATGGTGACCGTGCAGTGCAGGTCGTCGCCACGGCGCTGGAAGGTGGAGTGCGGCAGCTCGTGGATCTCGACGTACAGGTCGCCGGCGGGCCCGCCGCCGGGGCCGACCTCGCCCTCGCCCGCGAGCTGGATCCGCGTGCCGTTGTCGACACCGGCCGGGATCTTCACCGTGAGCGTGCGGCGGGACCGTACACGGCCGTCGCCCGCGCACTCCGGGCACGGGTTCGGGACGACCGTGCCGAAGCCCTGGCACTGCGGGCAGGGGCGGGACGTCATGACCTGGCCCAGGAAGGACCGGGTGACCTGGGACACCTCACCGCGACCGCGGCACATGTCACAGGTCTGGGCCGACGTGCCCGGGGCCGCGCCCTCGCCGCTGCACGTGGTGCAGACGACGGCCGTGTCGACCTGGATGTCCTTCGTCGTGCCGAAGGCCGCCTCGTCGAGCTCGACCTCCAGCCGGATCATCGCGTCCTGGCCGCGGCGGGTGCGCGACCGTGGGCCGCGCTGGGACGCCGTACCGAAGAAGGCGTCCATGATGTCCGAGAAGTTCCCGAACCCGCCGGCGCCGAAGCCGCCCGCGCCGCCGCCGCCCGCCTGGGACAGCGGGTCACCGCCGAGGTCGTAGACCTGCTTCTTCTGCGGGTCCGACAACACCTCGTACGCGGCGTTGATCTCCTTGAACCGCTCCTGCGTCTTCGGATCGGGATTGACGTCCGGGTGCAGCTCGCGCGCGAGCCTCCGGAACGCCTTCTTGATCTCTTCCTGGGAAGCGTCGCGGCGCACGCCGAGTACGGCGTAGTAGTCCGTGGCCACTTACGACTCCGCCAGGATCTGTCCGACGTAACGTGCCACCGCTCGTACTGCTCCCATCGTTCCCGGATAGTCCATGCGGGTCGGTCCGACCACGCCGAGTTTTGCTACTGCCTCGCCGCCCGAACCGTAGCCCACCGAGACCACGGACGTGGAGTTGAGTCCCTCATGCGCGTTCTCGTGGCCGATGCGCACGGTCACGCCCGGATCCTTCGCCTCGCCCAGCAACTTGAGGAGAACGACCTGCTCCTCCAGCGCCTCGAGCACCGGCCGGATCGTGAGAGGGAAATCATGTCCGAAGCGGGTCAGATTGGCGGTGCCGCCGATCATCAGCCGCTCCTCGTTCTCCTCGACGAGCGTCTCCAGGAGGGTGGAGAGCACAGTGGAGACCGTACCGCGGTCCTCCAGGTCGAAGGCCTCGGGCAGGTCCTCGACGAGCCGCGGCACGTCCGCGAAGCGGCGGCCCGCCACGCGGCTGTTGAGCCGCGCGCGGAGATCCGCGAGCGACGTCTCCCCGAACGGCGCGGGGCAGTCGACCATACGCTGCTCCACCCGGCCCGTGTCCGTGATCAGCACGAGCATCAGGCGCGCGGGCGCCAGCGACAGCAGCTCCACGTGCCGCACCGTCGACCGCGTGAGCGACGGGTACTGCACGACGGCGACCTGCCGCGTGAGCTGCGCCAGCAGGCGTACGGTCCGGCCGACGACGTCGTCCAGGTCGACGGCGCCCTCCAGGAAGTTGTGGATGGCGCGCCGCTCCGGGGCGGTCATCGGCTTCACCGCGGCCAGCTTGTCGACGAAGAGGCGGTAGCCCTTGTCGGTGGGGATGCGCCCGGCACTGGTGTGCGGCTGGGCGATGTACCCCTCCTCCTCGAGAGCCGCCATGTCGTTGCGGACGGTGGCCGGCGAGACCCCGAGCTTGTGCCGCTCGGTGAGCGCCTTGGAACCGACCGGCTCCTCGGTGCCCACGTAGTCCTGGACGATGGCGCGCAGCACTTCGAGCCTGCGTTCGCTGAGCATCGCGCACACCTCCAGAGCATTCGTCCTCGCGCGTCCCCGCGCGTCCTTGCGGCTCTCGTCTGGCACTCACCGCAGGTGAGTGCCAGCATTCCCACCAGTGTACGGCGGCGGGGTACGGCCCCGGCAAGGGCGGCCACGCCCGTCGTACCGACGTGTACCAACGTGTCCCGTGATGTCGTACCGGCGAGTACGCGTGGAGCGCCGACACATCGAGCGGTCGTCGTGCCGGGGTGGGGCCTGGGGCTAGCGTCGGTGTATGACGGTGACTTGGGAAGAGGCCGGGTGGGAGAAACTCGCCCCGCACGTGGGGCGCCTCCGCCTCCCGGTCTGGGACTGCACGGCCGGGCTGGTCGTCGGTGACGGCCGCGCCCTCATGATCGACGCGGGGTCGAGTCTGCGGGAGGGCGCGCGGTTGCGCGCCGAGGCGCGGAGCCTGCTGGGCGGGCACGGCGATGGGGCGGGCCCCGTCGGCGTGACGGATCGCGGTGATGTGACAGGTCTCCGCGATGTGACACATCTCGCGCTGACACACCCGCACTTCGACCATGTCTTCGGCGCGGCGGCCTTCGCGGGAGTGGAGGTTTTCGGCGCGGTGGGCCTGGACACGGTCCTCACCGGCGAACGCTCACGCGAGGATCTGCGCGCCGACGCCGTGCGCAACGGCCTGGACGCCGATGAGGCCGCCGAGGCCGCGGACCACCTCGTCCGCCCCCGCCACCACGTCTCCGGGGAGTGGACGCTGGACCTGGGCGGCGGCTCGCAGGTACTCCTGGCGAACGTCGGTCCCGGCCACACGGCGCACGACCTGGTGGTGCTGGTGCCGGCCTCGTCGATGTCGCCCGAGGTGGTGTTCTGCGGCGACCTGGTCGAGGAGTCCGGCGAACCCCAGGCGGGCCCGGACGCCGTCCCCGCGCACTGGCCGGCGGCGCTGGACCGGCTGCTGGCGCTCGGCGGCGAGGACGCGGTGTACGTGCCGGGGCACGGGGCGGCGGTGGACGCCGCGTTCGTCCGGGCGCAGAGGGACGCGCTGGCACGCAGCTTCGGCGTGTCGTGAGTCGCGCCCGGCTGGTTCTCGTATCGTCATCCGAATGCGCCAGTACTCGCCGGACCTGACCCCGCCGTGGAAGAGGTCCAAGCCCGTCCCGGAGGTCCCGGCGGAGCCCGGGCTGGTGGTCGAGGAGCCCGGGAGCGGCTTCTGCGGTGCGGTGATCGGCTGCGAGGCGGGCACGGTGACCCTGGAGGACCGCTTCGGCAAGCACCGGGTGTTCCCGATGGAGCTGCGGGGCTTCCTGGTGGAGGGCCGGGTGGTCACGCTCGTACGCCCGTCGTCCGCCCCGGCGCGCCCCACCCGTACGGCCTCCGGCTCGGTCGCCGTCCCCGGCGCACGCGCGCGCGTGGCCCGCGCGGGACGCATCTACGTGGAGGGCCGCCACGACGCCGAGCTCGTCGAGAAGGTCTGGGGAGACGACCTGCGCATCGAGGGCGTGGTCGTGGAGTACCTGGAGGGCGTGGACGACCTGCCGTCGATCGTCGCGGACTTCGCGCCGGGCCCCGACGCCCGCCTCGGGGTCCTGGTGGACCACCTGGTGCCGGGCAGCAAGGAGTCCCGGATCGCCGAGTCGGTGACGAGCGAGCACGCGCTGGTGGTGGGCCACCCGTACATCGACATCTGGGAGGCGGTGAAGCCGGCGGCCGTCGGGATCGAGGCGTGGCCGCGGGTCCCTCGCGGGCAGGACTGGAAGACGGGGGTGTGCCGGGCGCTGGGGTGGCGCGTGGCGAACACCGGGGAGGCGTGGCAGCGGATCCTCGGCTCGGTGCGCTCGTACAAGGACCTCGAGCCGGAGTTGCTGGGGCGGGTGGAGGAACTGATCGACTTCGTGACGGCCCCGGCGCACGGTTCTTAGGAGCGCGGAGAACGGCGCGGCTTTCGGAGCCGCGGGGCACAGCGCGGCTTTCAGGGGCGCGGGGCACAGCGCGAGCAGCCCCCCACTCAGCCGCACCAACCCACCCACCCCCGACGGACCCCTCAGTCCACCAGCTCCCGCACCACCGCATCCGCCAGCAACCGCCCCCGCAACGTCAGAACGGCCCGCCCCTCCCCGAACGCCCCGCCCTCCAGCAACCCCTCGGACAGAAAACGACGCGCCGCACCGAGCCCCGCCTCCCGAAGGAGCGACAAGGGACACCCCTCCCGCAACCGCAGCTCCAGCAGAATCCGCTCCACCCGTCGGTCCTCGTCCGCGAGGACCTCGCGCCCGGCCCCCGGAGAACGGCCCGCCGCCAGCGCCCCCGCGTACGCCCCCGGATGCTTCACGTTCCACCACCGCACCCCGCCGACGTGGCTGTGGGCGCCGGGCCCGGCCCCCCACCAGTCGGCCCCACGCCAGTACAGCTCGTTGTGGAGGCAGCGCCCCTGGACGGACGTGGCCCAGTTCGAGACCTCGTACCACTCGAACCCCGCCGCCGACAGCGTCTTCTCGGCGATCAGGTACCGGTCCGCGTGGACGTCGTCGTCCGTCATCGGCACCTCACCCCGCCGGATGCGCCGCGCGAGCTGTGTGCCCTCCTCGACGATCAGCGCGTACGCCGACACATGGTCCGGCCCCGCCCCGATCGCCGCGTCCAGGGAGGCCCGCCAGTCGTCGTCCGACTCCCCGGGGGTGCCGTAGATCAGGTCGAGGTTGACGTGCTCGAACCCGGCGGCCCGGGCCTCCGCGACGCAGGCCTCCGGACGCCCCGGTGTATGCGTGCGGTCCAGCACCCGCAGCACGTGCTGCCGGGCGCTCTGCATGCCGAAGGAGATCCGGTTGAAACCGCCCTCCCTCAGCGCCTCCAGGTACGCCGGGTCCACCGACTCCGGGTTCGCCTCCGTCGTCACCTCCGCGTCGTCCGCGAGCCCGAACTCGTCGCGGATCGCCCCCAGCATCCGTACGAGATCACCGGCGGCCAGCAGCGTCGGCGTACCGCCGCCGACGAAGACCGTGCGGACGTCGCGCGGGTCGTCGCCGAGCACCTTGCGGGCCAGGCGGATCTCGTCGATCAGCGTCTCGGCGTAGTTGTCGCGGGAGGCGAGGACGCCTCCCGTGCCGCGCAGTTCGGTCGCCGTGTAGGTGTTGAAGTCGCAGTAGCCGCAGCGGGTCGCGCAGTACGGGACGTGCAGGTAGAACCCGAGAGGCCGGCCCGCGGCCCCGGTCAGGGCGTGCGCGGGCAGCGCCCCGTCGTCGGGGACGGGCTCACCGTCGGGGAGTACGGAAGGCATGCCCTCCATTCTCCAGCACCGCCCGCAACCACAGCACCGCTCGAGCGCCGGCCCCGCTACTCCGCCTGCAACACCAGCAACGCCAGATCGTCCTCCGGCGGCCGCTCGCCGAACTCGTGCACCAGCCTCTTGATCCGCTCCGCGACGAGCTGCGCGTTCAGCCCGCGGCAGTCGGCCAGGGCCGCCGCGAGGCCGTCCCCGTCGTCGAACATCACCGATCCGCAGCGCCGCTCGGTCACGCCGTCGGTGACGCACAGCAGCGTGTCGCCGGGGCGCAGCGTGAAGGTCTCGGAGGTGTACGCGGCGTCCTCGATCACACCGAGCAGGGTCTGCGGCTCGGCGGCCGTGCGGACGTCGCCGTCGGGGCCCAGGACCAGCGGCAGGGGGTGCCCGGCGGAGGCGAGGGTGCAGTGGACGCCGCCGTCGTAGGGGACGAGTTCGCCGTAGAGCAAAGACAGGAAGCGGGTTTGCGGGCCCTCGTCCGCGCCGAGGCCCGGTCCGCCGGCCGTGACCAGGGCCCGCGCGGCCGCGTCCGCGGCCTCCGTGGCGTCGTCGAGGAGGAGCTGGTTGAGGCGGTCGAGGACGTCGGCGACCTGGTAGCCCTCGCGGGCCAGCAGCCGCAGCCAGGGCCGGGCGAGGCCGATGACGACGGCGGCCTCGGGACCCTTGCCCTGGACGTCTCCGAGGGCGAAGCACCAGCGTCCGTCGCCGGCCGGGAACAGGTCGTAGAAGTCACCGCTGGGGCCGCCCTTGTCGCACGGCTCGTACACGAGGGCGCTGTGCATCCCGGGGATCTCGGCGACCGCGCCCGGCAGCAGTCCGCGCTGGAGGACCCGGCTGATGGTGGCCTGGCGGGCGTACTGGCGGGCCGCGCCGATCGCGAGGGCCACCCGGCGGCTGAGGTCCTCGACGAGCCCGGTGACCTCGTCGGCGAAGCGGAGCAGCCCGGCCCGGCCGATGACGAGCGTGCCCAGCGGACGCCCGCCCGCGATCAGCCGGTAGGCGAGCGCGGTCCCGGTCTCGCCCTGGTCGCCGAGGGCCTCGCCGGGCCACGCCACCGGCATCGCCCGCGACCGTACGGACTCCGGCAGCCGGGGCGGGTTCTTCTCCAGCGCCCGGCGCAGGTCCTCGATGCGGTTCTCGCTGACGTGCCAGACGCGGGCGAGCCGGGGGCCCGTGCCGAGTCCGGCCTCGGCGCCGCGCCAGCCCATGCCCTCGTCCTCCAGCCACACCGCGCACCAGTCGGCCAGGCGCGGCACCAGCAGCTGTCCGGCGAGCGCGGCGACCAGGTCCTCGTCGAGCTGCCCGGCGAGCAGGTCGGAGGCCTCGGCCAGGAAGGAGAGGGCGCCGCGGTTCAGCCAGTCCCTGTCGCCCTCCGTGCCGCGCCTCGGCGCGGGAGCGAGTATCTCGGCGGCGATGGTCCTCCGGTCGAAGGCGTCGTCGGCGGCGTACGCCTCGATCCGGTCCCCCTCGACGTCCGCGGACCCGCCGGTGGGCAGGCGCGCCCAGACGGTCTTCACGCCCGTGCGGTAGGTGATGCCCCAGGCGTCGCAGAGCGCGGAGACGAGCCGCAGACCGCGCCCGTACTCCGGGGTGCCGTAGGAGGGTTCCGTGCCGTGGGGGCGCTCGGTGCTGTACGGGCGTTCGGTGCCGTCGTCGCGTACGGCGCGCGAGGGGTGGTGGTCGGAGACCTCGACGACGACGTGGACGGGCTCCTCGTCGGGGTGCCCGGGGTACGCGGGGTGGTCGGGGTGCTCCGGATGCTCGGCGGGCTCGAGACGGCACAGCACCTCGACGTCCGTGCCGGCGTGCACGACGGCGTTGGTGACCAGTTCGCTGACGACGACCAGGACGTCGTCGGCGAACCGGTCGGTGAGGGTCTCGGCTCCGGGCAGTGCGAGCCGTCCCCAGTCGTCCAGGGTGGCGCGGGCGAAGCGGCGGGCGGCGCCGGGCGCGAGCGGGCCTCCGGGGAGCGACGCGTGTGCGACCGCGCGCCGGTCCGTGCCCCGGTGCGCAGGCGTACCAGGGGCACGAGTCGTCGACTCGCGTTGCGTCGGAATGGCCCCCACTGTGCGGCTCCCTGAGCAGTTCGGACGAATAGGCCTCAGGCGGCACGGACAGAGTGACAGACTGGCCACGCCCATAAGCGCCGAGTTACTGAAGTGGGCCACCATGAGTGAGAACAGTGCTACGCGGGTGCTCGAAGACGGTCAGGAAGACGGACAGATTCGGCCATCCGATCTCCGTCCCCTCCTCGCGGCCATGACGGCCGCGCGGGACGGCGACTTCAGGAAGGCGCCGGAGGCGGGCCACGGCATCGCGGCCGAGCTCGCGGCCGTCTTCAACCAGATCATGGACCGCAGCACCCACTTCAACACGGAAGTGCAGCGCGTGCGGCGGGAGTTGGTTCGGTACGGCCGCCTCGACGAGCGGCTCTCCGCGAGCCCGGGCCAGGGCAGCTGGACGGCCCGCGTCAACGATGTGAACCAGCTCCTCGACGCCCTGGTGGCGCCCGCGGCCAACGCCACGCGCGTGCTGGACGCGGTGGCCGGCGGGGACCTCACCCAGCGGGTCGACCTGCACGACGGGAACCGGCAGCTCCGCGGTGACCTGCGGCGGTTGGGCCGCGCCGTGAACACCATGGTCGACCAGCTGTCGCTGTTCACGGGCGAGGTGACCCGGGTCGCGCGCGAGGTCGGCACGGAGGGGCGGCTGGGCGGGCGGGCCAAGGTGCGCGGCCTGTCCGGGAGTTGGCGGGACGTGACCGAGGCGGTCAACACGATGGCGTCCCGGCTGACGGCCCAGGTGCGTGACATCGCCCTGGTGACGACGTCGGTGGCGCGCGGCGACCTCACCCGTACGGTGACCGTCGAGGCGACCGGGGAGCTGCTCGAACTCAAGCTCACGGTCAACACCATGGTCGACCAGCTCTCCGCCTTCGCCGACGAGGTGACCAGGGTCGCCCGCGAGGTCGGCACCGAGGGCCAGTTGGGCGGCCGGGCCCAGGTCAGAGGCGTGTCGGGGGTCTGGAAGGACCTCACCGACAACGTCAACTTCATGGCGTCGAACCTCACCTCCCAGGTCCGCAACATCGCCCAGGTCACGACCGCCGTGGCCAACGGCGACCTCAGTCAGAAGATCACGGTGGACGCGCAGGGCGAGATCCTGGAGCTGAAGTCCACCATCAACACCATGGTCGACCAGCTCTCCGCCTTCGCCGACGAGGTGACCAGGGTCGCCCGCGAGGTCGGCACCGAGGGCAACCTGGGCGGCCGGGCCCAGGTCAGAGGCGTTTCGGGGGTATGGAAGGACCTCACCGACAACGTCAACTTCATGGCGGACAACCTCACTTCGCAGGTGCGCAACATCGCCCTGGTGTCCACGGCCGTCGCCCAGGGCGATCTCGGCAAGAAGATCACGGTCGAGGCGAAGGGCGAGATCCTGGAGCTGAAGTCCACCATCAACACCATGGTCGACCAGCTCTCCGCCTTCGCCGACGAGGTGACCAGGGTCGCCCGCGAGGTCGGCACCGAGGGCAACCTGGGCGGTCAGGCCCAGGTCAGAGGCGTGTCCGGCGTCTGGAAGGACCTCACCGACAACGTCAACTTCATGGCGCTGAACCTCACGTCCCAGGTACGGAACATCGCACAGGTGACGACCGCCGTGGCGAACGGCGACCTGTCGAAGAAGATCACGGTCGACGCCCGCGGCGAGATCCTCGAACTGAAGGACACCGTCAACACGATGGTGGAGCAACTGCGCGCCTTCGCCGACGAGGTGACCCGGGTGGCCCGCGAGGTCGGCACCGACGGCCGGCTCGGCGGTCGCGCCCAGGTGCTGGGCGTGTCCGGTGTGTGGCGGGACCTGACCGACAACGTCAACTACATGGCCGACAACCTCACCTCCCAGGTGCGGAACATCGCCCAGGTGACCACGGCCGTGGCCAACGGCGACCTCTCCAAGAAGATCGACGTGGACGCGCGCGGCGAGATCCTGGAGCTGAAGACCGCCATCAACACCATGGTCGACACCCTCTCCTCCTTCTCCTCCGAGGTCACGCGCGTGGCCCGCGAGGTGGGCAGTGAGGGCCGGCTCGGCGGCCAGGCCCGCGTCGAGGGCGTGTACGGCACCTGGAAGCGCCTGACGACGAACGTGAACGAGCTGGCGTCGAACCTGACCACCCAGGTGCGCGCGATCGCCGAAGTCGCCTCGGCCGTGGCGCAGGGCGACATGTCCCGTTCGATCACGGTGGAGACGCAGGGCGAGGTCGCCGAGCTGAAGGACAACATCAACCTGATGGTGGCCAACCTCCGCGAGACCACCCGGGCGAAGGACTGGCTGGAGTCCAACCTGGCCCGCCTGGCAGCTCTGATGCAGGGCCACCGGGACCTGATGGAGGTCGCCGACCTGATCCTGCGCGAGCTGACCCCGCTGGTGAACGCGCAGTACGGCGCCTTCTACCTGGCCGACCCGGACGAGGACGGCGCGGCGCTGCGTACGACCGCGCCCGGCGAGGGCCTGGGCAAGGGGCTCGCGTTCATCGCCGGGTACGGCTCGGCGCAGGGCGCGACCGTGGAGACGGGCGGGCTGCCGGTGCACGGACTGGTGGCGCAGGCGGCGCGGGAGAAGAAGCGGATCCTGGTGGAGGAGGCGCCGCCGGACTACATCAAGATCAACAGTGGTCTGGGTGAGGCCTCCCCGTCCAGCGTGGTCATCATCCCGATCCTCTTCGAGGACAAGCTCCTCGGCGTGATCGAACTGGCCTCCTTCTCGCGCTTCTCCGACGTCCACCTGGCATTCTTCGACCAGTTCGTGAACACGATCGGCGTCGCGATCAACACGATCATCGCCAACTCCCGTACGGAGTCGCTCCTCGGCGAGTCCCAGCGCCTGGCCATGCAGCTCCAGGAGCGCTCGGACGAACTCCAGGAGCAGCAGGCGGAGTTGCAGCGCTCGAACGCCGAGCTGGAGGAGAAGGCGGCGCTCCTGGCGACCTCGTCCCAGTACAAGTCGGAGTTCCTGGCGAACATGTCGCACGAGCTGCGCACGCCGCTCAACTCCCTGCTGATCCTGGCCCGACTGCTCTCCGACAACCCTGACGGCCATCTCACCGACCAGGAGGTGCAGTTCGCGACGACGATCCACCGCTCCGGCTCGGACCTGCTCCAGCTGATCAACGACATCCTCGACCTGTCGAAGATCGAGGCCGGCCGGATGGACGTACGCCCGAAGAAGCTCCCGCTGATCAAGCTGCTCGACTACGTGCACGCCACGTTCCGCCCGCTCACCCTGGACCGGGGGCTCGCCTTCGAGGTGGCGGTCGGCGAGGACGTACCGCGGGAGATGTACTCCGACGAGCAGCGCCTCCAGCAGATCCTGCGCAACCTGCTGTCCAACGCGATCAAGTTCACCGCGGGCGGCAGGGTCGAGCTGCGCGTCAACCGCGTCAAGGACCCCGAGCACCGCTACACCCGTGAGGACACCGACGAGGTGATCGCCTTCGCGGTCTCCGACACCGGTATCGGCATCGCGGCCGAGAAACTCCCGGTGATCTTCGAGGCGTTCCAGCAGGCCGACGGCACGACGAACCGCAAGTACGGCGGTACGGGCCTCGGGCTGTCCATCAGCCGGGAGATCGCGGGTCTGCTGGGCGGCCGCATCATCGCCGAGAGCGTGCCCGGCAAGGGGTCCACCTTCACGCTGTACGTCCCGGTCGTCAGCCCCGGCCACGCGGCGACCGGACCAGTGCCGGAGGAGCGGGTCCTGACCACCTCCGAGCAGCTGTCGGCCGAGCCGTTCACCGGGCCGGAGCCGGACGACACCTGGCCGACGCCCAACAAGCTGGAGGCCTGGAAGTCGGGCCGCGCGGGACAGGTCCTGCCGGGCCGGCGCGTACTGATCGTGGACGACGACATCCGCAACGTCTTCGCGCTCACCCACGTGCTCGGGCGCGTCGGCATGCCCGTCCTGTACGCGGAGAACGGCCGCGAGGGCATAGAGACACTGGAGCGCAACCCGGACGTCGAACTCGTCCTGATGGACATCATGATGCCGGAGATGGACGGCTACGAGACGATCGCCGCCATCCGCCGCACCCCACGCTGGACGGGCCTGCCCATCGTCGCGCTGACCGCCAAGGCGATGCCGGGCGACCGCGAGAAGTCCATCGCGCGGGGCGCCAACGACTACGTGCCGAAGCCGGTGGACGTCGACCAGCTGCTCACGGTCGTCTGCGCGCTCCTCGACCCGGAGAGTCCGGAGGCGGAGGATGGACAGGACGCGGAGCCGGAGAGGCACGCCGACACCGAGGGGGCGAGCGCCCACGAAGCCACGGACTGAGTGAGGCAGCCAGACATGAGCATTGAGGCAACGTCCGACGAGCGCGCCAGCATCCTCCTCGTGGACGACATGGAGGACAACCTGATAGCGCTGGAGGCCGTGCTGGGCTCCCTCAACGAGCCGCTGGTACGCGCCCGTTCCGGAGAGGAGGCCATGAAGGCGCTGCTGCGCCGGCGGTTCGCGGTGGTCCTCCTCGACATCCGCATGCCGGGCATGGACGGTTTCGAGACGGCCGCGAACATCAAACGCCTCGACCAGACCAAGGACGTCCCGATCATCTTCCTGACGGGCACGGACTCCGACGCGGGCTACGCCTTCCGGGGTTATGCCACGGGCGCCGCCGACTACCTCACCAAGCCCTTCGACCCCTGGGTCCTCCGCGCCAAGGTCGCCGTGTTCCTGGACCTGCACCGGAAGAACGTGCAGCTGGAGCGGATGCTGGTCCGGGAGCAGACCCACTTCGCCGGCGTGAGCGACCGCCTGGCCGCCCTGGAGAAACAACTGGCCCCCGACGGCACCCCGGACCTGGGCACGATACGCACCCAGGTCCGGGAACTGCAGATACTGGTGGACGAGATACGGCGCGAGGGCCGCGCCCCGTAAGGGTGCGGCCCGTAAGGGTGCGGCCCGTAAGGGGCGCGGGGAACTGCGCGAGCAACCACATACAACCCGCAGCCGCCCGCAGACCCCGGCCACCCCTTCGCTAACGCGCTACGCCTCCCTGGTACCCGCGTACATCTCATCGATCAGATGCTTGTACTCCCGCTCGACAACCGGCCGCTTCAACTTCAGGCTCGGCGTCAGCTCACCGTGCTCCACGTCCAGATCCCGCGGCAGAAGACGGAACTTCTTGATCGTCTGCCACCGCTGAAGCCCCTCGTTGAGACGCTTCACATACCCGTCGATGAGTTCGACCGCCGCCGGTGAGGCGACGACGTCCTCGTACGACTTGCCCTCCATGCCGTTCTCCTTGGCCCAGCCGAGGAGGGACGGCTCGTCGAGGGCGATGAGCGCCGTGCAGAAGTTGCGGTCGGCGCCGATGACCATGACGTTGGACGTGAACGGGCACAGGGCCTTGAACTGGCCCTCGACCTCGGTCGGCGCGATGTACTTGCCGCCGGAGGTCTTGAACAGGTCCTTCTTGCGGTCGGTGATGCGCAGGTAGCCGTCCGGCGAGAGCTCGCCGATGTCGCCGGTGTGGAACCAGCCGTCCGGCTCCAGCACCTCGGCGGTCTTCTCGGGCAGGTTGTGGTAGCCCTCCATGATCCCCGGGCCGCGCAGCAGGATCTCGCCGTCGTCGGCGATGCGCACCTCGCAGCCGGGCAGCGGCTTGCCGACCGTGCCGGTCCGGTACGCCTCACCGGGGTTGACGAAGGACGCGGCGGACGTCTCCGTGAGGCCGTAGCCCTCCAGGATGTGGATGCCCGCGCCAGCGAAGAAGAAGCCGATCTCGGGGGCCAGCGCGACGGACCCGGAGACGCAGGCCCGCAGGTTCCCGCCGAAGGCCTCGCGCAGCTTCTTGAAGACCAGCGCGTCCGCGACCTTGTGCTTGGCGCCCAGCCCGAACGGCACGGCCGCGGTGCCGGTGCGGCGGAAGTTGTCCTGGCTGACCTTGGCGTACTCGCGCCCGACCTCGGACGCCCACTGGAAGATCTTGTACTTGGCGGGCCCGCCCGCACGCGCCTTGGCGGCGACCCCGTTGTAGACCTTCTCGAAGATGCGCGGCACGGCCGCCATGTAGGTCGGCTGGACGACCGGCAGGTTCTCGATGATCTTGTCGACGCGGCCGTCGACCGCCGTGACGTGCCCGACCTCGATCTGCCCGGACGTGAGCACCTTGCCGAAGACGTGCGCGAGCGGCAGCCACAGGTACTGCACGTCCTCGGCGCTGATCAGGCCGGTCGCGGCGATCGCCTTGGCCATGTAGGACCAGTTGTCGTGCGGGAGGCGGACGCCCTTGGGCCGGCCCGTGGTGCCCGAGGTGTAGATGAGGGTGGCGAGCTGCTCGGAGGTGATCGCGCCGACCTTCTCCTGGATCAGGTCGGGCTTCTTCTCCAGGTACGCCGCGCCTCGCTCCTCCAGCTCGGCGAGCGAGAGGATCCAGTCCTCGGAGAGGTCGGCTCCGGCCGGGTCGATGACGACGACATGGGTCAGGTCGGGCAGTTCGGCCCGCTTCTCCACGGCCTTGGCCAGCTGCGCGGCGTCCTCCGCGATGAGGACCCTGCTCTCCGAGTCGGACAGGATGTACGCGGACTCCTCGGCGTTCGTCTGCGGGTACACGGTCGTGGTGGCCGCGCCCGCGCACAGGATGCCGAGGTCGACGAGGACCCATTCGACCCGGGTGGCGGCGGCGAGGGCGACACGCTGCTCCGGCTGTACGCCCAGTTCGATGAGCCCGGCCGCGATGGCGTAGACCCGCTCGGCGGCCTGCGCCCAGCTGAGCGACTTCCACTCGTCCGGCCCCTCACCGGAGGCGGGGGACACGGGGTAGCGGTAGGCCTCCGCGTCGGGCGTGGCCGCCACGCGCTCCAGGAAGAGGGCCGCCACGGACGGCGGTCGGTTCTCGATCAGGGTCAGTGTGTCGCTCACGACATCCTCCGGGGCCCGCGACGTGCGGCTGGCTCAATGCGGCTGTTGTTTAACTCGCGAGTAACTATTCGAGTGGGGATCAGGGTAGAGCCCGGCTGCCCGGTGCGTAAGGGGCGGCGGGCTGTCACTTCCTACAGGAACTCCTACGGAGAGCGACCCTACGCGCGCGTACGGGCCCGCCGCACCGAGGGGCGACGGACCCGCGTTCTGCCCGGGTTTCCGCGGGTAACAGGCGTTGCGCGGACGGACCCGGTCGGGGAAATCGAGGCTCGCGGGGCGGGCGGCACCCCGCGAATGCCCCTACTTCTTGCCCTTGCCGGACCCGCCGCCGTCGTCGCTGGACAGCACGGCGATGAAGGCCTCTTGCGGAACCTCCACAGAGCCCACCATCTTCATCCGCTTCTTGCCCTCCTTCTGCTTCTCCAGCAGCTTCCGCTTACGGGAGATGTCACCGCCGTAGCACTTGGCGAGGACGTCCTTGCGGATGGCGCGGATGGTCTCGCGGGCGATGACCCGGGAGCCGATGGCGGCCTGGATCGGCACCTCGAAGGCCTGCCGCGGGATGAGCTCGCGCAGCTTGGCGACGAGCCGCACGCCGTACGCGTACGCCGCGTCCTTGTGGGTGATCGCCGAGAACGCGTCCACCTTGTCGCCGTGCAGCAGGATGTCGACCTTGACCAGGCTGGAGGTCTGCTCGCCGGTGGGCTCGTAGTCGAGGGACGCGTACCCCCGGGTCTTGGACTTCAGCTGGTCGAAGAAGTCGAAGACGATCTCGGCGAGGGGAAGCGTGTACCGGATCTCGACGCGGTCCTCGGACAGATAGTCCATCCCGAGCAGAGTCCCGCGCCGGGTCTGGCACAGCTCCATGATCGAGCCGATGAACTCGCTCGGGGCGAGGATCGTGGCGCGCACGACCGGCTCGTACACCTCGCTGATCTTGCCCTCGGGGAACTCGCTCGGGTTGGTGACCGTGTGCTCGACGCCGTCCTCCATGAGCACGCGGTACACCACGTTCGGCGCCGTGGCGATGAGGTCGAGCCCGAACTCCCGCTCCAGCCGCTCGCGGATGACGTCGAGGTGCAGCAGCCCCAGGAAGCCGACGCGGAAGCCGAAGCCGAGGGCGGCGGAGGTCTCCGGCTCGTAGACCAGCGCGGCGTCGTTGAGCTGGAGCTTGTCGAGGGCGTCGCGCAGCTCCGGGTAGTCGGAGCCGTCGAGGGGGTAGAGGCCGGAGAACACCATCGGCTTGGGGTCCTTGTACCCGCCGAGCGCCTCGGTCGCACCCTTGTGCAGGGTGGTGATCGTGTCACCGACCTTGGACTGGCGGACGTCCTTCACACCGGTGATGAGGTAGCCCACCTCACCGACCCCGAGTCCGTCGGCACCGAGCATCTCGGGCGAGTTGGTGCCGATCTCCAGGAGCTCATGGGTGGCACCCGTGGACATCATCCGGATCCGCTCACGCTTGTTGAGCTGCCCGTCGACGACACGGACATACGTCACGACGCCCCGGTAGGAGTCGTACACGGAGTCGAAGATCATGGCGCGCGCGGGCGCGTCCTTGACCCCGACGGGGGCCGGGATCTCTGCGACGACCCTGTCGAGCAGGGCGTCGACGCCGACGCCGGTCTTGGCGGAGACACGGAGTACGTCGTCGGGGTCGCACCCGACGAGATTGCCGAGCTCCTCCGCGAACTTCTCCGGCTGCGCGGCCGGCAGGTCGATCTTGTTGAGCACAGGGATGATCGTCAGATCGTTCTCCATCGCCAGATACAGATTGGCGAGGGTCTGCGCCTCGATGCCCTGGGCCGCGTCGACGAGGAGGACGGTCCCCTCACAGGCCGCGAGCGACCGCGAGACCTCGTACGTGAAGTCGACGTGGCCCGGGGTGTCGATCATGTTGAGGATGTGCGTGTTGCCCGGCTCCTTGGTCGGGGCCCACGGCAACCGCACCGCCTGGGACTTGATCGTGATGCCGCGCTCGCGCTCGATGTCCATGCGGTCGAGGTACTGAGCGCGCATCTGCCGCTGCTCGACGACACCGGTCAGCTGGAGCATCCGGTCGGCGAGCGTGGACTTGCCGTGGTCGATGTGCGCGATGATGCAGAAGTTGCGGATCAGCGCCGGGTCGGTACGGCTCGGCTCGGGCACATGGCTAGGGATCGCGGGCACGCAGGGTCCTGATTCTTGAGGCGTCCGCAGTGTCTGCGGTCTCGGGTCGGATCGATACGTAGGCTCCATCGTCCCACGGGCGAGGAGTGGAAACCGGTCCGGGCAACGAGGGGTGCGTGCGACGGGTGGCCCGGGGCGCCCCCGCCCCGTCGTCCGCGGGGCGGGGGCGGGCCTCCCCGGGGTGGGGGGCAGCGTGCGTTGCCGCGGGTGGCCGGCGGAGCTGGAGCGGGGGGGGGAACGGGTGCGGGGTGGGCGCCGGGGCGACGCAGGACAGGGGTGCGAGGGGATCGGCACGGGAGGGGGGCTCCTTGTCGGCACCGGGGGATCCTTGTCGGCACGGAACCGGCACGGGACAAACGCCTGGGCGGCACGGAACCGGTACGCGACAGGCGCCGGGTCGGCACGGAACCGGTACGCGACAGGCGCCGAGTCGGCACAGGACCGTAAGGGGACGGGCCCTGGTCGGCACGAAGCCGTGCGGGAGGGCGCCGGTTCGGTGCAGGAGCGGTTTGGGGTGGTCGGAGGGCGGCTGGTACCGTGGGGGGCTGTGCCTCATGCCCTCTCAGCGCGAGGCGCGATCGGCTCCACCGGGTCTCCGGTGGTCCACTCGAAGATCAATCACCGGCGCGTGCGGCGTTGCGACGTCTCGCGTGCCTGAACCTGAAAAGGCTCATTCGTGGCGAACATCAAGTCCCAGATCAAGCGGATCAAGACCAACGAGAAGGCCCGGCAGCGCAACAAGGCCGTCAAGTCTTCCCTGAAGACCGCGATCCGCAAGACCCGCGAGGCCGCGGCCACGGGTGACGTGGAGAAGGCGACCGTCGCGCTGCGCGAGGCCTCGCGCAGCCTCGACAAGGCCGTCTCCAAGGGCGTCATCCACAAGAACCAGGCTGCCAACAAGAAGTCGGCGCTGGCTTCCCAGGTCGCTGCCCTCAAGGGCTGAGTCGGGCCGAGTCCACCGGACTCGTCTCCTGTCTCGCACCTGACTTGACCGTCGGCTGGACCCAGAGCGGGCCCTCTCTCATCCGCTCCCATCCGGCACCCCGGGTTCACGCGCGGCCTGCGTTCGCCACGCGGGCGTGAACCCACAGGCTTGATCCGAAGGCCCCGGCCGTCTCCCTTCCCCAGGGCGGCGAGCCGGGGCCTTCGGGCGTTGTGCACACGGCGGCGGCCAGGCAAGTAAGACGACAAAGCCGTTCAGGCCGACGGCGGGGGCCTGGGGGCGCAGACCCCAGGGACAAGACCCCAGGGACAAGACCCCAGGGACAGGACCCCAGGGGCAGGTTGGGACGGGTAGGGGCGGCGGGGGCGAAAACCCCCTACCCCCGCCGGGACCGCGCCGCCCGCGCGATCGTCACAACCGCCTTCTCCAACGCGTACTCAGGATCATCGCCCCCGCCCTTGACCCCCGCATCGGCCTCCGCGACCGCCCGCAGGGCAACCGCCACCCCGTCCGGCGTCCACCCCCGCATCTGCTGCCGCACCCGGTCGATCTTCCACGGCGGCATCCCCAACTCCCGCGCGAGATCGGCCGGACGCCCACCCCGAGCCGAGGACAGCTTCCCGATGGCCCGCACCCCCTGGGCCAGCGCACTGGTGATCAGCACAGGTGCGACCCCGGTCGCCAGAGACCACCGCAACGCCTCCAGCGCCTCCGCGGCCCGCCCCTCCACCGCCCGGTCCGCCACCTCAAAACTCGACGCCTCGGCCCGCCCGGTGTAGTACCGCCCGACCACGGCCTCGTCGATCGTCCCCTCGACGTCCGCGACCAACTGCGACGCCGCGGACGCGAGCTCCCGCAGATCGCTCCCGATCGCGTCCACGAGCGCCTGGCACGCCTCGGGCGTGGCGGACCGCCCCAGCGTCCGGAACTCCCCCCGCACGAAGCCCAGTCGCTCCGCCGGCTTCGTCATCTTCGGGCACGCCACCTCCCGCGCCCCCGCCTTGCGCGCCGCGTCCAGCAGCCCCTTCCCCTTGGCCCCGCCCGCGTGCAGCAGCACGAGGGTGATCTCCTCGGCGGGCGCCCCGAGATACGCCTTCACGTCCTTGACCGTGTCGGCCGAGAGATCCTGCGCGCTGCGTACGACCACGACCTTCCGCTCCGCGAAGAGCGACGGGCTCGTCAGCTCGGCGAGCGTCCCGGGCTGCAACTGGTCCGAAGTCAGGTCACGTACGTCCGTGTCGGCGTCGGCGGCCTTCGCGGCGGCCACCACCTCCTGCACGGCACGGTCGAGCAGGAGGTCCTCCTGGCCCACGGCAACCGTGACCGGGGCGAGAGGGTCGTCATTAGCAGTCTTCCTGGCCATCGCTCACAGCATCCCACGCGCCACTGACAACGCGGCAGAGCGGAGCACTCCACGAGGACAGGGCTACGGCTCCTCCCGCCAGCCGTCCCACTCCCCCGCGAACTCGTTCAGCGCCGCGGCATCGAGCCGCTCCATCTCGTCCCGCAGCACGACCAGCCACTGGGCGTCGTCGGCGTCGTCCTCCCCGGCCAGCGCGTCCCGCACGAGCTGGGGCTCCTCGTCCACCCCGAACCGGTCGGCCAGCGCCTCCGCCGCCTCCTCCGCTGCCTCGCGGTCGGGCAGCACCAGTACATGTCTCACATCAGTCACGGGGACATTTTCCGTCAGCTCTTCGGCACGATCTGCACATCGAGGTCGACCCGGATGCTGGGCCCCACGACCGCGATGCCCCGCGCGAGCATCGTCTGCCAGCTCACCGTGAAGTCGTCGCGCCGAAGCTCGGTCGTGGCCTTGCAGGCCGCCCGCACCTCGCCCTCCATGCCGTTGCCCAGCCCGAGGTACTCGGTGTCGAGCGTGACCGTCCGCGTCACCCCGTGCAGCGACAGGGCGCCCGTGACCGCCCAGCGGTTGCCGCCCTTGTGCACGAACCGGTCGCTGTAGAACTCCAGCGTCGGAAACCGCTGCACGTCCAGGAAGTCCGCCGACCGCAGGTGGTCGTCCCGCATCCTCACGTTCGTGTCGATGGACGCCGCGTCGATCACCACGTGCATCGCCGACCGCTCCATGGGATCGGCGATCCGTATCGCCCCCGCGAACGCGTTGAACCGCCCGTGCACACGCGCCAGTCCGATGTGCCGCGCGGTGAACCCGATCATGGAATGCGTCGGCTCGATCTCCCAGTCCCCCGCCCGGGGCAGCTCGTACGGCTGGGCGACCTGCAGGGTCACGTCACCGAGCGAGGCCAGCGCGCTCTCGCCGACGACAGCGTTCGCCCGGTACGGCGTGTAGCCCTCGGCCGACACCGCGAGCCGGTACTCCCCCGCCGGCACCGCCGCGATGAACGACCCGTAGGGGTCCGTGCCCCCGCCGACAATTCTGCGGCCCATCGTGTCGCTGACGACGAACTCCGCCTGCCGCACGGGCTCGTTCACCGGATCGAGCACCCGGCAGCTGAGCACTCCGGCACCCGGCGGAATCCGTACCGCACCCAGGGGGCCACCTCGCTGCCCCTGCCTCGTTCGGTTCTCCCGCCAGCGGCCCAGCATCCGCGACACATCCCTGCGTGACTCGACATCGTCTGTTGCCGAGGATGCATTCGACCACCGCTGCGGCTTTCGAGGCAACAGAGGACCACATCGAGAAAAACCAGCACATGCGCCGGGACTACGCACGAGTAACCCCAATTACCCAGGCTTGCCCGCCTTTCGCACCTCCGGTACCCGCTCCATCTCGATCCCGAACCGCTCCCTGTACGTCTCCAGCACCTCCTCGTCCGTCTCCAGGTCGGTCACGCTCCGTACGCCGTCCGGGCGCGTGATCGTGAGGCCACGCCCGCTGAGGGTGACCCGCCCGCCGTCCTCGGTCACCCGCGAGCAGACGAGGGACTGTGTGAAGTGCGACGCCGGCGACGTGCTGTGCCACCAGGCTCCCGCCACGAAGTCCCCGAGCACCCGTGGCCGTACCTCCAGCCGGTACACCGGCTTCCCGTCCCGCAGCACGTCCAGGTCCCCGAACCCGGCCACCGTCTCGACCACCCGGAACGTGCCGCCCGGATCCTTCTGCTCCCCGCGCTCTTCGAAGGCCAGCGGAAACAGGCTGTGCGCCCCGAACCCGACATCGGTGAGCCACTCGCCCCCGTCCTCCGTCCGCACCCGCAGCGCGAGATGGTCGTACGGGATCCCGACCCGCTCCGCCTGGCCGAACACCCGGCCCGCGAGCAGGGTCACCTCGAAGCCCAGTGCCGTGAGCAGTGCCGCGAACGCCCCGTTCAGCTCGTAACAGAACCCGCCCCTGCGCGCCCCGACCACCTTGTCCAGCAGCGGGGTCTCGTCGAGCACGATCTCCTCACCGAGGTGGATCGACAGGTTCTCGAACGGCACGGTCCGCAGATGACGCAGGTGCAGGTCGCGCAGTACGTCGATGGTGGGTCCCGCGGGGTGCTCGGCCCCGATCCGGCGAAGGTAGGCATCGGCCTGTGCGGAGTTCATGACACCAGTCTCCCGCCGCCCGGCCGGTCCCTCACCTCGCCACCGGTTCCTCACCTCTCCACCGGTCCTCGGCGCGTCGGTCCGTCGGCCCGTCGGCCCCTGACCGCGCCGTCACTCTCTCGCCACCCTCAACCCCCGCGCCCCGCCTGCGACGGCGATCGCCCCGTCCTCGTCCGTACGCATCACCGCCGCGCCCCCGGCCCGCAGCGCCGCGAGCGTGCTCGGGGCCGGGTGCCCGTACGGGTTGTCGGCACCCACTGAGACGAGCGCGAGCCGTGGTGCCACGGCGCGTATGAGCTCCGGATCCTGGTACGCCGAGCCATGGTGGGCCACCTTCAGCACGTCCACGGCTCCCAGCTCCGCGGCCATCGGGGACCTCAACAACCCCCGCTGGGCCGGTGGTTCGAGGTCGCCGAGTATCAGCAGGGTCAGCCCGGCCGACCGGACGAGCATGGTCACGCTGGCGTCGTTCGGCCCCTCCGGCGCGGGTCCGGTGCCCGACGGCGGCCACAGCACCCGCCACGCCAGATGACCCGTGCGCCGCTCCTGTCCCGCCACGGCCCGCCTCACCGGAACACGCCGGGCCGCCGCCTCTCTCCGCACGAACTCGGCCTGGTCCACGGGCTCCTCGAACCCCGTGGTCTCGATCGCGCCCACCGACCGTCCGCGCAGTACACCCGGCAGACCCGCCACATGATCGGCGTGGAAATGGGTCAGCACGACGAGCGGGACCCTCGTGATGCCGAGCGCGCTCAGACAGCGGTCGACCAGCACGGGATCGGGGCCCGCGTCCACGACCACTCCCGTCCCCTCGCCCGCCGCGAGCACGGTCGCGTCGCCCTGTCCGACGTCGCACATGGCGAACCGCCAGCCGGGCGGGGGCCATCCGGTGATCACCCTCGTCAGGGGCGGCGGCTGGACCACCACGAGCAGGAACACCACGAGGCCGGCCAGACACATCCAGGGGCGGCGCACGACCCGCCGCCCGACGAGGACGACCACCACCGTCACCGCGGCGAGCAGCACCGCGCCCGTCCAGCTCCCCGGCCAGTCCACTCCGCCACCGGGCATGGCGGCCCCCGTGCGCGCGATGTCCGCGATCCACCCGGCCGGCCAACTCGCGCACCACGCGAAGGCCTTGGCGACCGGTATCGCCACGGGCGCCGTCGCCAGCGTGGCGAACCCGAGCACCGTGGCCGGTGCCACCGCGAACTCCGCGAGCAGATTGCACGGCACCGCCACCAGACTCACCCGCGCCGACAGCACCGCGACGACCGGCGCGCACACCGCCTGCGCGGCGGCAGCCGCGGCCAGCGCCTCGGCCGGGCGCGGCGGCACGCGGCGCCGCTGGAGCGCCGCGCTCCACCGCGGGGCAAGGGTGAGCAGGGCGCCGGTCGCGAGGACCGAGAGCAGGAAGCCGTAGCTGCGGGCCAGCCACGGGTCGTACAGCACCAGCAGCAGAACCGCCGTGGCCAGCGCGGGAATCAGGGATCTGCGGCGCCCGGTCACGATGGCCAGCAACGCGATCGACCCACAGGCCGCGGCCCGCAGCACGCTCGGGTCCGGCCGGCACACGATCACGAAGCCCAGTGTCAACACGCCCCCGAACAGCGCGGTCGCCCGCAACGGGATACCCAGCCGCGGGGCGAGTCCCCGCCGCTCGACGCGCTGGGCGAGCCCGGGCGGCCCGATGAACAGGGCCAGCAGGATCGTGAAGTTCGCCCCGCTGACGGCCAGGAGGTGCGTGAGGTCAGTGGCCTTGAAGGCCTCGTCCAGCTCGACCGGCACCCGGGAGGTGTCGCCGACGACGAACCCCGGCAGCAACGCCCGCGCGTCCGCGTCCAGCCCGTCCGTCGCCTCCCTCAGCCCGCTCCGCAGGCGCCCGGCCAACCGCTGTGTCCCGGACGCCTCCGCCACGACCTCCGGCGCCCCGCCGTCCCGCACGCGCAGCACGGCGGCGATCCGGTCCCCACCGACCATGGCCGGTACGGCCTGCGCGGCGACGCGCACCCGCGTGGAGGGGAGCAGGGACAGCCAGGCCCCGCGTTCGGAACCGCCGCCCGGCTCCCCCGGTCCACCGCCCGCCTTCTCCGGACCGCCGCCCGCCTTCCCTGGGCTGCCGTCACTTCCCGCACGCGTGCCCCCGACACCGTCGGGACCCGGCCTCGCGTCCACGATCACCAGAACCGGCGTCCGTGTCGCGAGGACCGTCCCGTCGGGCTTCGTCACCCGCCGGACCTCGGCGTTCAGCAGAACGGCCGTCGGAGCCATGTGGTCTCCCTTGATCCGGGGGCGGGTGAGCCGTGGATCGGAGGTGAGCTCGACGTCGGCCGTCACGTGCGCGTACTGGTCGGCCAACGCGGGGACGGGACCGCGCCGCAGATCCGCTCCGTGCAGTCCGGCCGAGGCCGCTGCCGCGGCGGCACAGAGCAGGACCGCGGCGATGGAGAACCTGGACCAGGGCGTGTGACGCCGTGCTCGTTCAAATCCGTCGCCCCGGTGCGTGCGAGCCGGCCAGTCGGGCACCGGCACGTGTGCGCGGTGTCTCCGGGCCACGAGCAGGGCACCGCCCGCGACCAGGCCGACCACCACCACGCCGATGACCCACTCGACCGCGGCGTCGAGCGTGAGGGCCGCGGTCGTCCAGGCCGCCAACGCCGGTGGCACCAGCCGCAGGTCTGTCGGCCCTTCCTGCCTGGGGTGCGCCGCGCCCAGTCGGCTCTCAGAGGTCATGTGCACGGGTGCGCGGCCGGGGACGGAGCGCTCGGCAGAGGTGTCCGCCGCTCGCCCCGTGCTCCGCTCAGGGGCGTGGAGCTCTCCCGCCTGGCCCTTCATGGCCGTACGAGATTCTGCAGATCGGCGAAACGCCGATCGCCGATGCCGTTGACCTCGCGGAGCTCGTCGACCGAGCGGAAGCCGCCGTGCCGGGTGCGGTAGTCGATGATGTGCTGGGCCAGCACGGGGCCCACACCGGGCAGTGTGTCGAGCTGGTCCGCGGTGGCCGTGTTGAGGGAGACCGGGCCCGCGGGCGCGGCACCGGCGGCGGGCCCTCCGGCACCGTCGGCTCCCGGCACCGGACCCGCGGCGGGCGGCGCCGGACCGCCGACCACCACCTGCTCTCCGTCCATGAGCACGCGGGCGCGGTTGAGCCCCTCGGTGCTCGCGCCCCGCCGCACCCCACCGGCCGCCCGCAGCGCGTCGGCCACCCGCGAACCCGCCGGCAGCCGCTGGATCCCGGGACTGCGCACCTTCCCGCTGACGTCCACCACGATCACGGAGCCCGCCGCGGAAGCCGACGCCCCCGGGGAGGCTCCCGGCACGGCTGCGGCCCGCTGTCCTCCCTGGTCGTGTCCTTCCCGTTCGCCGTACGGCGCAGGGCGCACCACCTCGGGTGCGCTGACCGGCTCGGTGCGGCCCGTCCAGAAGTGCTGCGCGGCGAAGACCGCCGCGACGACCAGCACCACGCTGAGCGCCAGCACGCTTCTCCGCTCCAGCCCGCACCTCGCCTGCAACCACAGCGGCATTCGCTCCCGGACCGCGGGCCCGACCCTCTCCCGCCAGGTCGCCCCCGCCCCGTCGGCGGGACCGCTGATGTCCCCGGCCTCCCCGGCGCCGGGGAGGCCGGGGTCCGCCGCCATCAGTCCGTCGTAGCCGACGGGGTCGTTGACGCGCGCCGGCCGCCCCTCACCTCGCGGCAGCGGATTCGGAGACCGTGGGCCGTTGCCCAGCTCCCGCCGCTCCCGTGCCCCCTCCACGAAGAGCGCTTCCGCGCGTAGGCGGAGCGCTTCCGCCGAGGCGTGGCGGCGTCGGGACGTGCCCCGGGCGTGGGAACGGCGGTGGCGGACCCGGCCGTCGGAGACGGGGCCACGGCCCGGGCCACTGGTGACGGTCGCTGTGCGTGAACGTGATCGAAGTGCCATGCGACGAGGATCGGGCACTCCCGCCGACTCGCGATGATCTTGCTCGATTCCCGTGGATTACTGCCCGGTTGTGGATAACTCGATCACCCACACGAGCGACCAGAGGGTGCTCCACCAGCGACAGCGAACAACACCGTGCGTCGGCACTCGCCCGTCACCGAGGCGAGACGACCGCTCCCAGCAGCCCGGGACCCGTGTGCGCGCCGATCACCGCTCCGACCTCGCTGGCGTGCAGATCGACCAGCCCGGGAACCCGCGTCCGCAAGCGGTCCGCGAGCGCTTGTGCCCGGTCGGGTGCGGCGAGGTGGTGGACGGCGATGTCGACCTGGGCGCCTCCGGCGCGGTCGGCGACGATCTCTTCCAGGCGGGCGATCGCTCTGGACGCCGTGCGTACTTTCTCGAGGAGTTCGATGCGGCCGCCGTCGAGTTGCAGCAGCGGCTTCACCGCGAGGGCCGAGCCGAGCAGCGCCTGCGCGGCACCGATCCGGCCGCCCCGGCGCAGGTAGTCGAGGGTGTCGACGTAGAAGAAGGCGGACGTGCCCGCGGCTCGCTTCTCGGCGGCCGTGACCGCCTCGTCCACCGTGCCGCCCGCCTCGGCGGACTGGGCCGCGGCCAGCGCGCAGAACCCGAGAGCCATGGCGACCATTCCGGTGTCGACCACGCGTACGGGCACGGGGGCCTCCCGCGCCGCGAGGACGGCCGCGTCGTAGGTGCCGGAGAACTCGGACGACAGGTGCAGGGAGACGATGCCCGTGGCTCCCGACTCGGCGACCTTGCGGTAGGTCTCGGCGAACAGCTCGGGACTGGGCCGGGAGGTGGTGACGGGCCGTCGCTTCTGGAGTGCCTGGGCCAGTGAGCGCGCCGAGATCTCGGTGCCCTCCTCGAGCGCCCGGTCACCGAGAACCACGGTCAACGGCACCGCGGTGATGCCGTGACGCTCCATCGTCCGTGGCGGCAGGTAGGCCGTTGAATCGGTGACGATAGCGACATGGCGGGACATGAGCTGGAGGTTACCTGCCGGAACGTGCGGGCGGCAGTCCGGCCCCTGCCACCCGAGGTCGGACGGGTGGCATCAAGTCGTGCTCTCTGGGCGGGGTTTCTTCTGCCAGGGATAGGTGGTGCGCGGGGCCGGCGGGTCGATCGCGGGCCGCGCCGTTTCACTGGCGGCGCGGGACTGGGGAGTCTCCGGCCAGGTCTGCCCGGTCGATGCGGCGGCTTCGGGGGCCGGGGCCTCGGGCCACGGAGGCGCGGCGGCAGGCGGCGGTCCGTGCCCCCCGGCCGATGAGGTGGGTTCCGTGGCCGATGAGCCGGGTTCCGTCGTCCAGTGCCGCAGCGCGCCCGCCTCGACGTCGATCTGCGCGCTGAGCGTGTCGAGGTCGTCGTCCGCGAAGCGGCGGGCCCGGTCGTGCGCCGCCCAGCGCAGGGACTCCGCCGACTTGATGATCCGCTCGGTGCGCTCGCGCAGGTCCGGCAGCCGCTCGGTCAGCTTGGCGCGGTCCGGATCGGACTCCAGGCGCCTCAGCTCGCCGTCCAGCTCGTGCCCGTGCGCGCTGAGACGCTGGAAGAGCGCCAGCGACTCCCTCAGGGACTCGTCCTCCGACACGCCCGCGTGCAGCGTGTCCTGGGTGGCGCGCATCGACGTGCGCAGTTTGAGCCGGAGGTCCGCCAGCTGGCCCACCACGCCGGGCTGGGCGAAACTCTTCGCGCGCAGTGTGGTGTCCTCGACCGTGCGCCGGGCCTGGTCGATCGTGCGGTCCACACCGCGCTTGGCGGCGCCGACCACCTTGACCGTCGCGTACGCGCCCAGGACCACGAACAGCACGAAGATCAGGACGACGACTGCGATCACGGCCTCCACGACACTCCTCCTCCGACCCGCTCGGCAGCTTCTGCGCTGTTCTTCCACGGTAAACGCAACAGGCAGGCCCGGAGTTCCTGCAGAACCCCGAACCTGCCCGTAAGGGATCACCCCGAGCCCGCCAGCCGAGCCGGTCACCCCGCCGCAGCGGCTGTCACGCCGTGACGATGTTCACCAGCTTCGGCGCCCTCACGATCACCTTGCGGATCCCCGCACCGCCCAGCGCGGCGACGACCTTCTCGTCGGTCAGCGCCACCTTCTCCAGCTCGTCCTCGGAGATCGACGGCGGCACCTCCAGGCGTGCCTTGACCTTGCCCTTGATCTGCACGACGCAGGTCACGGTCTCGTCGACGACGTACGCCGGGTCGGCGACCGGGAAGTCCTGGTGGACGACCGAGTCGGTGCGGCCCAGCTTGCGCCACAGCTCCTCGGCGATGTGCGGGGCCAGCGGCGCGACCAGCAGCACCAGCGGCTCGGCGACGGACCGCGGTACCGCACCGCCCGCCTTGGTCAGGTGGTTGTTCAGCTCGGTGACCTTGGCGATCGCGGTGTTGAACCGCAGGCCCTCCAGGTCCTGGCGTACGCCGTCGATGGCCTTGTGCAGCGCCCGCAGGGTCTCCACGTCGATGTCGGCGTCCTCGACGTCGGCGACGGTGACCTCGCCGGTCGCCTCGTCCACGACGTTGCGCCACAGCCGCTGCAGCAGCCGGAACTGGCCCACCACCGCGCGCGTGTCCCACGGCCGCGACACGTCCAGCGGGCCCATCGCCATCTCGTACAGGCGCAGGGTGTCCGCCCCGTACTCGGCGCAGATCTCGTCCGGGGTGACGGCGTTCTTCAGGGACTTGCCCATCTTGCCCAGCAGGCGGGTGACCTTCTCGCCCTGGTAGTAGTACGCGCCGTCGCGCTCCTCCACCTCGGCGGCCGGTACGGCGATGCCGCGGCTGTCGCGGTAGACGTACGCCTGGATCATGCCCTGGTTGAACAGCCTGTGGAACGGCTCGGCCGACGAGACGTGCCCCAGGTCGTACAGGACCTTGGACCAGAAGCGCGCGTACAGCAGGTGCAGCACGGCGTGTTCGGCGCCGCCGACGTACAGGTCGACGCCACCATGCGGCATGCCCTCGCGCGGCCCCATCCAGTACTGCTCGACGGCCGGGTCGACCAGCTTCTCGCTGTTGTGGGGGTCCAGGTAGCGCAGCTCGTACCAGCAGGAACCGGCCCAGTTGGGCATGGTGTTGGTCTCGCGGCGGTACGCGCGCGGGCCGCGCCCGTCGCCCAGGTCCAGGGTGACGTTGACCCATTCCTCGTTGCGCGACAGGGGCGTCTCGGGCTCGGTGTCCGCGTCGTCCGGGTCGAAGGTGCGCGGCGAGTAGTCCTCGACCTCCGGCAGCTCCAGCGGCAGCATCGACTCGGGCAGCGCGTGGGCGATGCCGTCCTCGTCGTAGACGATCGGGAAGGGCTCGCCCCAGTAGCGCTGGCGGCTGAACAGCCAGTCACGCAGCCGGAAGTTGACGGTTCCCTCGCCGACGCCCCGGTGCTCCAGCCACTCGGTGATGCGGGCCTTGGCCTCGACGACCCCCAGGCCGTCCAGCGAGACCTCGTCGTTGGAGGAGTTGATGATCTTCGCGTCGTACGACCCGAAGGCGTCGTCCCAGGTCGATGTGTCCGTGCCGCGACCGTCGGTGGGCTCGACGATGCACTGGATCGGCAGCTCGAAGGCGCGCGCGAACTCGAAGTCGCGCTGATCGCCCGCCGGGACGGCCATGATGGCGCCGGTCCCGTAGCCCATCAGCACGTAGTCGGCGATGAAGACGGGAACCTGCTCGCCGTTGACCGGGTTGGTGGCGTACGCGCCGATGAAGACGCCGGTCTTGTCCTTGGCCTCGGCCTGCCGCTCCACGTCCGACTTGGAGGCGGCCTGCGCGCGGTACGCGGCGACGGCCTCGGCCGGGGTCGCGTGCCCGCCGGTCCACACCTGGTGCGTGCCCTCGGGCCAGGCGTCCGCGGTGAACTTCTCGACCAGCGGGTGCTCGGGCGCCAGCACCATGTAGGTCGCGCCGAACAGGGTGTCAGGGCGCGTGGTGAAGACGGTGATGCGCTCGCCGTCCACGGGGAAGTCGACGCGGGCGCCCTCGCTGCGGCCGATCCAGTTGCGCTGCTGCAGCTTGATGGCCTCGGGCCAGTCCAGCGCCTCCAGGTCGTCCAGCAGCCGGTCGGCGTACGCGGTGATGCGCATGTTCCACTGGCGCAGCTTGGCCTTGAAGACGGGGAAGTTGCCGCGCTCGGAGCGGCCGTCCGCGGTGACCTCCTCGTTGGCCAGCACGGTGCCCAGGCCGGGGCACCAGTTGACGGGGGCGTCGGAGGCGTACGCCAGGCGGAACTCGCCCAGGACGTCGGCCCGCTCGGTGGCGCTCAGCTCGCTCCACGCGCGCGTGTGTCCCGGTACGGCGCGCTCACCGGACTCGAACTCGGCGACCAGCTCGGAGATCGGGCGGGCCTTCCTCGCCTCGCCGTCGTACCAGGAGTTGAAGATCTGCAGGAAGATCCACTGGGTCCACTTGTAGTAGTCCGGGTCGATCGTGGCGAACGACCGGCGCTTGTCGTGGCCCAGGCCCAGCCGGCGCAGCTGGATCTTCATGTTCTCGATGTTGGCCTCGGTGGACACGCGCGGGTGCGTGCCGGTCTGCACGGCGTACTGCTCGGCGGGCAGACCGAAGGCGTCGAAACCCAGGGTGTGCAGGACGTTGTGACCGGTCATCCGCTGGAACCGGGCGAAGACGTCGGTGGCGATGTAGCCGAGGGGGTGACCGACGTGCAGGCCCGCACCGGAGGGGTACGGGAACATGTCCATGATGAACTTCTTGGGCTTGGCGGCCTGCTCCGGGTCGCCCGCCAGGTCGCCGCTCTGGTTGGGCGCCTCGTACGTGCCGTCGGCGTCCCAGAAGTCCTGCCAGCGTGCCTCGATCTCGGCCGCGACGGCGGCCGTGTAGCGGTGCGGCGCCGCAGCCTCGGCGGCGGCAGCGGGGTTCGTCTCGCTCATGATCCTCAAAGCTCCATCGATCGTCTCTGCCAGCGACTGTGACGTTCAAGAAACGAAAAATCCCCTCGCACAGGAGGGGACGCCGCGCCGACTCCGACCACGGTTCGCCGATGGTCGGGACTGGTCAGCGCGGCCCGCTAAGCAGAAGGCGTACGGCACGCATGGCGTCAGGGTACCGCAGCCGCCGAGCGCGCCGCGACGAGGTTCCGGTTCGCACGGGGGCCGCCCTTCGGCCACAGGAACCGGCCAAAAAAGTTGAACAATGTTCAGAAGTTACTTCGCGTAACGGTTACTAAGGTGCATCACAAGTGTGAGATTGCCCCTTGATAACAAGCCAATAACTCAAACCTCGTACCGCTCGGTTTGGCTCCACTTACAGTCGAGTCACGGGACCGCTTTCCCGAACCGTTCGGAGTTGCCCCCATGAACCCTCGTAGTAGTAACAGCTCGCTCCCCAGGACGGGCCGCTCGGCCACCGGGGCTGCGACCGCTGCCGCTCTGCTGCTGATACCCGTGATCGTGCTGGCCGGAGGTGACGCAGTCCGTGAGTTCCTCGACTTCGGCGCCGGTGTGCTGTCGCTGGTCTCGCTCTCCTGCTCGGTGATCTGGGGCCTGGTCGCCAGCGACCGGCTGTTCCTCAACACGCGCCAGCGCATCCTCGCCCAGGCCGTGCACCGTACGACCGCGATCGCCTCGGTCGCCTTCCTGCTGCTGCACGTCACAGTGAAGATCGTGCTGGAGCACGCACCGTTCTACGCCGCGCTCATCCCCTTCAGCCTCGGTTTCACGGGCACCGCGATCCTCATCGCCTTCGGCTCGATCGCCGGCCTGCTCATGATCACCACGGCCATCACCGGCGCGCTCCGCAGCGCCTTCATGGCCCGGGCAGAGGTCGCGGCGCGCTGGCGGGTGTTCCACATGCTGGCCTACCCGGCCTGGTGCTTCGCGCTGGTCCACGGACTCTACGCGGGTCGCGAAGCGAAGCCGGTCTTCACCATCCTCTACAGCCTGTGCCTCGCCGGCGTCGCCGGCGCCCTGATGCTGCGCGCGGCCCCCCGCCCGTTCAAGCGCCGGGTGGCCGACCGGATCGTCGCCATCCTGGGCACCGACACACCGTCGGGCCGCGAGGAACTGGACATGAGCCGCGCCCGGATGGCCGAGGCCACGATGGCCGGAGGAGCCGGCTTCGGCCAGGACGCAGGCCGCGGCTTCGGCCAGGACCCCGGCCGCGGCCGGGGAGGCGACTCGCCGCTGCCCGGCATGGGCTCGCGCGGCGCCAGCCCCCTGGAGGACACGATGGTGCCGCCGCCGCGGACGCCGTCGCCGAACTTCTACGAGTCCGCCTCGCGCGCCGACGCACCGGACGCCGGCCCCGGCTTCGCGGCCGCCTACCGTGCTGTGTCGGCCTCCCCGCGCGCGCAGCAGGACCCGCTGACGGCCCAGCCGACCCAGCGCATGGACATGCCGATGGACATGCCGATGGACATGCAGCCCACCGAGGCCATGCCGCGCTACGACGAGGGCTCCACCACGGGCACCCGCTGGCCGGCCCCGTCCCCGCCGCCGGTCGGTGAGGCACCCCCGTCGGCGTACGACCCGATGCAGGACACGTTCGCGGGCCAGACCTTCGCAGGTCAGGCGTACCCGGGCCAGGCGTACCAGCAGGCCCCCGAAACTTCCTACGGAACGGCTGAGACGAACGCCCCCTACGGCACGTACAACACGAACGACACGTACAACAGCGGTCCCGCCACTGAAACGCTCCCCGGTGCCTACGACTACGAGGCGCCGGGTTCAGGCGAACCCTGGAACGCGCCTTCCGGAGGCTATAAGTGAACGAGGCCCTTCCCGACGTCCCCGAAGTCCGTGTGGTGGGGCTGCCACAGCTCACCTCGGGTTTCGACCTCGTCGAGAGACTCGATCTCCCCATGCACCTCAAGGTGCACGGTCCGCTCGAACCGATGGGCGGCGAGCAGCTCGCCCAGCTCTCCGAGCGGATCAACCTGAAGGGGCGCGGCGGCGCCGGCTTCCCCTTCCACAAGAAGCTGCGTTCGGTCGCCGAGTCGGCGATCAAACGCGGCATCCGGCCGGTGGTGGTCGTCAACGGAAGCGAGGACGAGCCCGCCTGCCGCAAGGACACGGTGCTGATCAACCGTGCCCCGCACCTCATCCTGGACGGCGCCCTCCTGGTCGCCGAGGCCCTGGGCGCCCGTCAGCTCGTCGTCGGGGTGACACGTGAATCCACCCAGCGCTCGATGGAGGCCGCCCTCTCCGAGCGCGGCCTGAGCAACCGGCGCGGTGCGGCCATCCGCGCGAGCGTGCAGCGCAACCCGGTGCGGATGGTCACCGGCGCCGCGGCCTCGCTGATCCGCTCCATCGACGGGGGCCCGGCCATCCCGCCGGGCCGCAAGACCAGCGCGTCGCGCAGCGGTGTCGGGGGCGCGCCCACGCTGCTGTCCAACGCCGAGACGTTCGCCCAGCTCGCGATCGCCGCACGCATCGGCTCCGAGCGCTACGGCAACACCGGCCTGTACGACGAGCCGGGCACCGTGATGCTCACGGTCTCCGGCGCGGTCGCGCGCCCCATGGTGATCGAGGCGCCGACGGGTGTGCCGCTGCGCTACGTCCTGCAGCTCGCCGGCGCCCCGCCGGTCCCGCAGGGCGTGCTGACGGGCGGCTACCACGGCAAGTGGATCGACGCGGCGACGGTCAACGAGGCGGTCGTCTCGCGCAACTCCCTGGACGCGGTGGGAGGTGCGCTCGGCGCGGGCGCGATCCTCCCGATCACCCAGGAGACGTGCCCGCTGGGCGAGTCGCTGCAGGTGGCGAAGTGGCTGGCCGAGGAGAGCGCGGGGCAGTGCGGCCCCTGCTACCTCGGCCTGCCGGCCGCCGCACGCGGTATGGAGGACATCCTCAACGGCGGCGGCCCTGCCGCGCTGGAGGCCCTCAAGCAGGTCGCCAAGAACGTGAAGCGGCGCGGCGCGTGTTCGCACCCTGACGGCTCCGCGATGTTCCTGGAGTCGACCATCAAGGCGTTCACGGACGACCTGGCGGCCCATGTCCTCGGAAACGGCTGCGGAAGACCCGTGGAGGGCGTTCTGCCGCTCTTCGAGGGCGGCAGGGCCCCGACGGGCATCCCCGGGGGCGCGGCGGCCGAGGAGGAGGGCGGCTCCAGCCGTCAGAAGATCTTCGTCGACTGGACCCTGTGCCGTGGCCACGGCCTGTGCGCGGACATCCTCCCGGAGGTCTTCGAACTGGGCGCCGACGGCTTCCCGACCGTCGCTCAGGCGGCGGTGCCCCGCTACGCCGAGCAGAAGGCGCTCCGCGCGGTGCGCCGTTGCCCGGCGCTCGCGCTGCGCATCGAGGAGGACACGCGCGGCTCCGCGCCGTCCCGCAACAACCTGCCGGTCCTCTCGCAGGGCCGCGGCCGCCGCGCCCTGGGCAGCGGCCGCTGAGCACGTCCTAAGGGGCATCAGAGTTGTAAGGGGGTCACCGCGTCGCGGTGACCCCCTTACAACGTGAAAGAGCCCGTGGAAACCAAAGATCCCGTCCGATCGAACCGATCGGACGGGATCTCTTCTGTGGAGCTAAGGAGAATTGAACTCCTGACCTCCTGCATGCCATGCAGGCGCTCTACCAACTGAGCTATAGCCCCTTGCGGCCTTGCGGCCTTGCGGCGGAGCCTGATTCCGACTCCGTCGCCCGGTTTCCCCGGCGGCGACGCCAACATTACACGGTCCTCTGGGTGCACCACCAAATCGTTTCCGTTCTGTCCGGATACGTTCGCTGATGTCCTCTCAGGCCGTCACGAACGAGTAGAACCGCTTGAGGGTGCAGTGCTCCTCGAGGAGCCGGCCATAGATCGGCTCACCCTCCAGCTCGCGGTACACCTCGATCGGGTCGCCTTTTATGATCAGCGCCCGCGCGCATTCCTCGCACCAGTACTGGTAGTCGTGGTTGACGGGTTCCATGTCGCGGACAATCGGCGTACCGCTGCCGCACCAGTCGCATTTCCTCCTGTGTGCACCCATTGATCAGCTCCAGCTGTGGCCGCAGGTCGTGCACACGTAGGAGATCCCCCCGTTGTCACCGAGGACTTGGGCGACCTGGAGTGAGCCGCAGGAAGGGCAGTTCAGGAGGGTGGTCTTCTTCCGTGGCACCGCCGTCGCGGAGAGGTCGCCGACCTCTCCGCGGATGCTCCCAGGCATCGCTTCTCCCTCCCGTCGGGCCGCGCCCCCTTCCGGCCGTTTGATTCTGCCACGGCCGGACCAATACGGTCAGCGACGCCTTCGTACCAGTCCGGACACAGCACCCAGAAATGCCGTCCCGGCCAGTGCGCACATGCATGCGAGAAGGGCGTCCGCAGAGGTATACGACCCGGGGGCCCCGAGTGACTCAAGCCGGTTCAAGAAGAGTGCGCCGAAGGCCGCGACTCCGATCAGCTGGCCGAGCTGGGTGACCGTCGCGAGCAGACCGCTGGCGTCCGCCGCGTCCTCGGGACGCACCGTGGCGAGCGCCTTGGTGAGGGTGGGGCTGAAGCCGAGCGCGAGGCCGACGCCCACGCCCGCGAACGCCGCGTACAGCCACCCACCGCCGTCGTCCCCGTTCCGCAGCACCAGGCCCACGGCGGCCATGGACACCGCGGTGAGGGCGAAGCCGCACGGGATCAGGGCGCTCTGCCAGGAGGCCGGCCAGCGTCGCCACGTCAGGCCCACCAGCCCGAAGACCACCGCGGTCGGCGCGAAGGTCAGCCCGGCGCGCAGCGCGCTGTAGCCGAGTCCGCCCTGGATGTGCAGAGTGAGGGTGAACAGGAAGCCCGCGTTGACGGCCATCACCGCCATGATCCGGAACACGGCGAGTCCGATGCCGGGGTGGCGCAGCACGCGTGGCGCGATCAGCGGGGCTCCCCCGCGCCGGGCGAGCCGGGACTCGTACAGGCAGAACAAGGTGAAGAACACCGCGGCCGCGGCCAGCGACAGCCAGGACCACAGCGGCCAGTCCTCCTCCTGCCCGAGCACGAGCGGCACCGTGAGCAGCGAGACGGCCGCGGCCAGCAGCACGAGACCGGGCACGTCGAGGGCGCGCGAGCGCTCGGGGGCCCGTATGTCGTCCTTCGGCAGGACGCGGCTGCCGAGGACCAGGATCACGATGCCGACGGGCACGTTCACGAGGAACACGGGACGCCAGCCCGTGCCGAACAGGTCGGCGCTGACCAGGACTCCGCCGAGTACCTGACCCGCTGCGGCGCCGCTCGCGACGACGGCGGAGTACGCGCCGAGCGCCCGGACCCGGGCCTCGCCGGTGAAGTGGCGCTGGATCAGGCTGAGCACCTGCGGGATCATCACGGCGGAGCCGGCTCCCTGCACCAGGCGGAAGGCGATCAACTCGCCCGTGCCCTGGGCGAGTCCGCAGGCCAGCGAGGCGGCCGTGAACAGGGCGAGCCCGCCCAGGTGGACCCGCCGGTGGCCCAGTTGGTCGCCGAGCCGGGCGCCGGTGATCAGCAGGACGGCGTACGTGATGGAGTACCCGGCGACCACCAGCTGCAAGGCGGCGCCGGACGCGTGGAGTTCGGTACCGATCGTGGGCACCGCGACGTTCACGATGAACACGTCGAGCAGGGCCATGAACTGGGCGGCGAGCACGACCGCGAGGAGCCGTCGGGGCCCATTGTCAGTGCCGGGGTCTTTACTTGTTCCAGGACGTGGACCGGCTGCGGGACTTGGGCCCGCGGGGGTTGTCGTCGTCATGCGGAGAAGCCTGACGACGGCCGGATACGGGTGCCGAGAGCCCGCCGATGCTGGTACTGACAGCACCTGGCAGCGAGCGGCGCACGGACCGACGATGAGACGGGGGGATGTGGAGCGATGGCGACAGCACAGCGCCGCAGGCCGGAGCTGGCCTCCTTCCTGCGCAGCAGGCGGGCCCGGGTGACACCGGCGGACGTGGGGATGCCTCCGGGCATGAGACGGCGCACGCCCGGTCTGCGCCGCGAGGAGGTCGCGCAGCTCTCCGGCGTGGGCGTCACCTGGTACACCTGGCTGGAACAGGGACGGCCGATCAACGCCTCGCCGCAGGTCCTGGACGCGGTGGCGCGCACCCTGCGCCTGGACCGCCCGGAGCGCGAGCATCTGTACCACCTGGCCGAGGTGCCGTACGAGCCCGGCCCGGAGGCGCTCGCCCAGACCGTCGGCCCGGAGGTGCAGGGCATCCTCGACGCCCTCGACCCGCAACCGGCCGTGGTCTACAACTCGCGGTACGACATCCTCGCCACCAACCCGGCCTACCGGCAGCTGTTTCTCATACGCCCGACGGTCAGAACCGGCGTGCCCAATGTCCTGTCGACGCTGTTCACCGTGTCCGAGGGCCGGTGCCCGGTGGTGGACCGGGACAAGGAGCTGCCGGTGATGGTGGCCACGCTGCGGTCCGCCTACGGCAGACACGTGGGCGAGGCGGCCTGGGAGGACTTCATACGCCGACTGTCCGCCGCCAGCCCGTACTTCTCCGAGTTGTGGGCGAGCGGAGACGTCTCGCCGCCGGGCCGGCGGGTGAAGACCTTCCGGCACGATGCGGTGGGCGAGCTGCGGATGTCCTCGCTGTCACTGTCGATCGACGGGATGCCGGAGTGCCGGATCGTCACCTACACACCGGCGGACGAGGACACGCGGGAGAAGGTGGCACTGATGGAGACATGGCGCAGCGCACGAAAAATCCCGCTCCCCTGACGGGAACGGGACCTTCGGTACTGATCCTTGACAACTGAAGAGTGTCGATCTGTGGAGCTAAGGAGAATTGAACTCCTGACCTCCTGCATGCCATGCAGGCGCTCTACCAACTGAGCTATAGCCCCTTGCGGTCACGCGGCGAAGCCGTGTGGTGTTTCGCTCCGCTCGGCGGGGCGAACAAGAAGAACTCTAGCCTGCGACCAGCCGGAAAGTGAAATCCGCTCCCGGGGCTCACCGGACCGGCCGGAAGGTGGCCCGGTGAGCCGGTACCGGAGACCGCCTCCGCCGTCCCCGCGGAGCGCGCCGGTCGTCCTGCGGCCGCTCCGCCGGGGGCGTCAGTCGTCGTCGCCGAGCACCGGCTCCGGAAGCGTGCCGGCGTTGTGCTCGAGCAGGCGCCAGCCGCGGGCGCCCTCGCCGAGGACGGACCAGCAGCAGTTGGAGAGGCCGCCGAGGCTCTCCCAGTGGTGGGGCTCCAGGCCGATGAGACGTCCGATGGTGGTGCGGATGGTGCCACCGTGGCTGGCCACCACGAGGGTGCCGTCCGCGGGCAGCTTGTCGGCGTGCCGCAGCACCACCGGGGCGGCCCGGTCGGCGACCTCGGTCTCCAGTTCGCCGCCGCCTCGGCGGACCGGCTCACCGCGCTTCCACGCGGCGTACTCCTCGCCGTGCCGCTCGATGATCTCCTCGTGCGTCAGCCCCTGCCAGACGCCCGCGTAGGTCTCGCGCAGCGCCTCGTCGTGCGTCACGTCGAGGCCGGTGAGCAGGGCCAGCTCGGCGGCCGTGGTGGCGGCGCGGCTGAGGTCGGAGGCAACGATCGCGTCCGGTTTCAGGGAGGCGAGCAGCCGGGCGGCGCGGCGAGCCTGACCGAGACCGGTCTCGGTGAGCTCGATGTCCGTGGTGCCCTGGAAGCGGCGCTCCAGGTTCCAGGAGGTCTGGCCGTGCCTCCAGAGGATGACGCGGCGACCGCGCACCTTCCGGTCGGCCGCCTCCGTGCCGGGGGCTGCGGTCATCGCAGTTCCCCGCCGAGATCGGCCGCCTCCTCGGCGGCCAGCACCCTGGCGTGCTCCTCGGCCTTGCCGCGGGTGGCCTTGGCGTCGGCCGGCAGTTCCAGCTCGGGGCAGTCCTTCCAGAGCCGCTCCAGGGCGTAGAAGACGCGCTCCTCGCTGTGCTGGACGTGCACCACGATGTCGACGTAGTCGAGGAGTACCCAGCGGGCTTCGCGGTCGCCCTCGCGGCGTACGGGCTTGGCGTCCAGCTCCTTGTTCAGCCGCTCCTCGATCTCGTCGACGATCGACTTGACCTGGCGGTCGTTGGGTGCGGAGGCGAGCAGGAAGGCGTCCGTGATGGCGAGGACGTCGCTCACGTCGTAGGCGATGATGTCGTGCGCGAGCTTGTCGGCGGCCGCCTGGGCGGCGGTGTTGACGAGTTCGAGAGCGCGGTCGGTAGCGGTCACTACAAGGCTTTCGGTCGACGGTCAGTGAACCCTCAAGGGCTACCCCAAGGGTCTCACGGACCGGCGAGCGCACCCCACGGGTTAACGTCCACCCAGTCGATCACCCGGTCGGCCGGGTGATCGACCGGGCCTCCGGTCATCCCGAGGAGCCCGAGGCGGTCACCTTGTAGTTCTGGCCGAGGACGACCGAGACGTCGGCGTTGGACGTGGTCCCGCCCTTCTTGACGGAGCTGGTGGGCAGGCCCAGGGTCTTGGCCACCTCGACGGCGTCGTCCTTGCTGGCGGCGTCGGCATACGTGACCTGGGAGGCGGCCTGGGCCGCGGGGGAGGTGCCTGCGTCGAAGAAGGTGTAGCCGCCGTTGAGCAGGGCCACACGGGCCTGCTCGGTGGCGTCCTTGGCGCCGGTGGCGTTCCGGATGCCGACCCGGACGGAGTCGCCCGCGTCGGGGCTCTTCGCCGCGCCGCCGAGGACGTCCTTGACCACCTTGTCGGAGGCCTGCGTGCTCAGGGTGCCGTCCTGCTGGACCGGCATCAGGTCCGTCTCGTAGTCGCCGCCCTTGGCCCGGTCGGCGAGCCCCGCGAGGAAGGTGCCGAGGTCCTTGTCGGTCAGCGGCGGATCGAGGATCTGGGCCAGCGTCTGCACGGTGGTCGTGGCGGCCTGCGGGTCGGAGGACAGTTTGCGCAGCACGCCCTGCATGACCTGTCCGAACCGCTCCAGCTGGGCGTTCTGGGGCTCGCCGGGGGCGCGGTAGGTGGCGTACGCGACGGCCATCTTGCCGCTGAGGGTCTGCGCCTTTCCCTTGCTGACCAGGGGCGCCTCGCCCTTCTTCTTGGCGCCGGGGTCGGGCACGGTGGCGTTGGTGTCGACGTCGATGTTGCCGACGAGTTCGACGAGGTTGTTCAGGTACGGGGTGTCCAGGCGCCAACTGCCCTCGATGTTGGTGCCCAGGACGGTGTCGAGGGCGTCCCGGGTTCCGGAGGAACCGTCGTCGTCGACGGACTTGGCAAGGGTGGTGGTGTTGCCGTCGTCATCGGTCAGGGCGAGGGAGTTGGGCAGCAGGACGGTGGCGCCCCGCTTGGTGGTGGTGTTGTTCACGAGCAGTGCCGTGGAGGTGCCGCCCTTGGCGGTGTTGTGCAGGTGGACGACGAGCACGTCGCGCTTCTGGGCGCCCGCGGCGGTCGTGGTGCCCGCCTTGTCCTCCGAGGACGTCCCGGGCAGTTTGCCCGCGTACCAGAGGTAGCCGACACCGCCGACGGCGACCAGGGCGAAGGTCACCACCAGGGCGACGATCCGGCTGCGGGCCCGGCGCCGGGCCTCCTCGCGGCGTTCGGTGCGGTTCTCCGTGAACTTCAGCCAGTCGATGACGTCTTCGGAGTTGCCGTCGGGCTCCTCGACGAAGGCGAACTGCTCGGTGCGGTAGTCCCGTTCGTCGCCGTGGGGGTCACGGTCACCGGTCCGTTCGCCCGAGGGGCCGACGGGGTGGTCCTGAGACCGGCCGTCGGTGGCCGGGGCATCGGCGGCCCCGTCACCCGGGTGCGCCCCCCTGTCCCCCGGCGCCCCGGTGGGCCGCGTCTGGTGCGGGATGTAGGCGGTCTGCTCGGCGGTATGGGGCTGTTGGCCGGTGGCCCGCGACTGCCGGCCGGTGCCGGAGGCCTGCCCGTAGGGGTCGTACGGGTCGTAGCCGGAGCCGCCGCCCGCCGCCCCGCCGGCGGGAGCACTCCCGTACGGGTCGTAGAAGGCGGACGGCTGTTGACTCGTGTGCTGACTCGTGTCGTAGGAGGCCACCGGCTGTTGCGGGCCCGTGTCGTACGACTGGGGGGCTTGCCCGCCGCCGGTCGCGTACGGGTCGTAGCCGTAGCCCTGGGGCTGCTGCTGCGACTGCTGCTGGGGTTGCGTGCCGTAGGGGTCGTACCCCTGCGGGGGTCCCTGCGGGGAGTGCTGGGCGGGCACCTGCCGGTACACAGGCTGCCCGAACTCGTCGTAGCCGACGAGTTCGTACTGGTCGCCCCCGTAGCCAGCGTCGTATCGGTCGTTCACCGGTGCCCCTCTCGGCTCACTCGCCGCGGTACAGCTCACGCTTGTCGATGTAGCGCACCACACCGTCCGGCACCAGATACCAGACGGGATCGCCCTTCGCGACCCTCGCACGGCAGTCTGTGGACGAGATGGCCAGCGCCGGAACCTCGACCAACGAGACTCCGCCCGCGGGCAGGCCCGGGTCGGCCAGGGTGTGGCCGGGCCGGGTGACGCCGATGAAGTGCGCGAGGGAGAACAACTCGTCCGTGTCACGCCAGGTGAGGATCTGGCCCAGCGCGTCGGCGCCGGTGATGAAGAAGAGGTCCGTGTCGGGGTTGAGCGCCCGCAGCTCGCGCAGGGTGTCCGTGGTGTAGGTGGGGCCGCCTCGGTCGATGTCGATGCGGCTGACCGAGAACTGCGGGTTCTCGGCGGTCGCGATGACCGTCATCAGGTAGCGGTCCTCCGCCGGGGAGACCGCGCGGTGGGACTTCTGCCACGGCTCGCCGGTGGGTACGAACACCACCTCGTCGAGGTGGAACTGGGCGGCGACCTCCTGGGCGGCGACGAGGTGCCCGTTGTGGATCGGGTCGAACGTTCCGCCCATGACGCCGAGGCGTCGCCGACCCGGGTCGGACGGGCCGTTTCCGGAGCCGTGCACCTGGCCTATCGCCGGGTCGTGCTCCGTCTCGTGCGCCGGACCGTTCGCCTTGGTGTGCTCGGGACCGGTAGGCATTTCCTGCTCTCCCATGCATGCAGACCCTACCGGCCCGGCCGACGAGCTCCGGTCGAACGTCCTTTTGAGTGGATTCAGCGGTCGCGGTTGAAGCGGGTGGTGATCCACAGCAGGAGCAGCAGCACGAAGAACGCTCCGCCGCCGGTCAGGTAGGGGCTGAGGCTCTCGTGGTTGCCGCCGTGCTCCTCGCCCTCGGCGGCGAGAGTGACCAACTGGGCAGCGGTGCTGTGGAAGCTCATCGTCGGCTGGACCTATCCGGGTGTGGGATCGGGACAAAGACTCCGGCCCATCGTATGCGGGCGCCTCCGCCGCGATCACCCCGACTCCGTCGTTGGCGCGAAGCGCGGCCCGGCGGCCGGTGAACGGGCCCGCCGCCCCGTCCGTATTCATTGCCGTGCGCACCCGCGCCCCAGGAGGTCACCGAGACCGCGCGGGACGTACGCAGGACTCCCGCCCACCGGTCATGTGCAGGACCGCCCGCCAGGGTCACGTACGCGAGCCCCCCGCCCAGGACGTACGTGGCAGCCGCCCCGAGACCGCCGGTCCGCCGACCCGCGTCGGCCCGGAGCCGATCGTCCGTCTCCACGTCCCCACCGAGGGAGGGACCACAGGACAGAGAAGCCACCACGAGACGAAAGCCGCCTCGAAGCCGGCCGTCAGCCGCGGTCAGCCACTGTCAGCCGTCGTCGTCCCGCCGGTAGCCGCGCAGGAGGAACCACCCGACCAGGACGCATCCGACGACCATCACGATCAGTACGACGCGCAGCAGGTTGCCCGGTCCCTGCCTCTCGGCCGCCGACGCGGCCTCGGTGATCCAGTCGGCTGCTGGGACGTGCTCCATGGGATCGCTCCTTACGGTGTGCTGCCCTGCCACGGTATCTCCGCCTAGGCTGGAGCTCGCCTCGGGGGGCACACAGGGCAATCAGACGCATGGGGGACACATGTCCGACGACAGCCACGAGCACAACGGGAACGAGAACGGGCACGAGAAGGTGCCCAGCAGGCAGCGCAGGCGCTTCGAGGGGATCTCCTCGCGAGCGTACGAACATCCCGCGGACCGCTCGGCCCTGGTGGCCCTGCGCAAGCTCAGCGGCTTCGACACGGTCTTCAAGGCGCTCAGCGGTCTGCTGCCCGAGCGCAGCCTGAGGCTGCTGTTCCTGTCCGACTCGGTGCGGGTCTCCGACGAGCAGTTCGCGCACCTGAACGTCATGCTGCGGGACGCCTGCTACATCCTGGACCTGGAGAAGGTCCCGCCGATGTACGTCAACCAGGACCCGCAGCCGAACGCGATGTGCATAGGCCTGGACGAGCCGATCATCGTCGTCACCACGGGGCTCGTCGAGCTGCTCGACGAGGAGGAGATGCGGGCGGTCGTCGGTCACGAGGTGGGTCACGCGCTCTCGGGCCACTCCGTCTACCGCACGATCCTGCTCTTCCTGACCAGCCTGGCCCTGAGGGTGGCGTGGATCCCGCTGGGCAACCTCGCGATCATGGCGATCGTGACCGCGCTGCGCGAGTGGTTCCGCAAGTCGGAGCTGTCCGCGGACCGCGCGGGTCTGCTGGTCGGCCAGGACCTGCGGGCCTCGATGCGCGGCCTGATGAAGATCGCGGGCGGCAACCACCTGCACGAGATGAACGTGGACGCGTTCCTCGCGCAGGCCGACGAGTACGAGGCCGGGGGCGACCTGCGCGACTCCGTGCTGAAGATCCTGAACGTGCTGCCCCGCTCCCACCCCTTCACCACCGTCCGCGCGGCCGAGCTGAAGAAGTGGGCCGAGTCCCGCGACTACCAGCGGATCATGGACGGTCACTATGCGCGGCGGGACGAGGACAGGGACACCTCGGTGACCGACTCGTTCCGGCAGTCGGCCGCGAGCTACGCCAGCGACGTGAAGAACTCCAAGGACCCGCTGATGAAGCTGGTCACCGACATCGCGGGAGGCGCGGGCGACCTCGGCGGCCGGGTGCGGCGAGGGTTCGGAGGCTTCACGGGCAACGGCGGCGGCTCCCCCAAGGACGCCCCGAGGGACGGGCGCCCCGACGAGGACGGGTGACCGCGGGTTCCGCACCGACCACTCTGCGGATCCTGCCTGGCCGGGCGCTCACGGAGTGGGGCACCCGGCCGGCGCCCGGCTGACGGGTCAGACCTTCGGCTGCGCGCTCTGGGCCAGTGACCCGCACAGGGCCGTGGCGCCGCCCGTCGCGAAGGGGTCGGTGCCGGCCGGGCCGCCCTCCTTGGCCGTCTGACCTGCGAGCAGCGGGCGCAGGTGGTTGGTGGAGTCCTCGGAGCAGGCGAGCGGCCCGGCCTGGACGTAGGAGACGACGAGTTCGGCCTGGTGGGTGCGCAGGTCGTCGGTGTCGAAGCGGAAGTGCAGCTCGCGCCGGACGGTGAACAGTGAGGCCTTGGCCTTGTCGCCGGAGCCGGCGGGCCGCAGCGCGTAGACCAGGGTGTGCTCGGCGGTGACCTCAAGGGTGCGGGAGTCGTACTCGGCGGCCTGCAGGGTGCCCTGGACGCGGACCTTGGTGTCGGCGAGCCGGGCGCGGGAGGGATCGAAGCGGACCAGCCAGCCGGTGGGTGCGTGCCGTCCGTCGGCGGTGGGGCGGGCGAAGCTCTGGTCGAACTGGTCGAGCTGCTGTGGATCGAGCAGCATCCGCGCGGGCCGGACGGACCGTCCGTTCAGTACCTCCGGGGCGAGTGCGGAGGCCACGAGGTAGTCCTTGGCGGTGCTCAGCGCGGTGACGACCTGGCTGTCCGAGAAGTGCTCGGTGCGGCGGGTGACCGGCATGGTGATGCCTTCGGCGCCGATGCGGAACTGTGCGGCCGGGCTGTGCGCGTACAGGTTCTCGGGATTCGTGGAGCCGGGCACCTGAGCCTGGGGCGCGAGGGGGATGACGGTCATCCGCAGCGGCTCGGTGGGCTGGGCGGCCGGGGTCTCGTACGGATGGCGCACGCCCATGTAGATGGCGGTGCCGAAGGCCATGGCGATCAGCAGGACGAGGATCACCGCCTGCCGGGACAGGTTGCGCCGCATGGGCGGGCGGCGGCGCACGGCGGGGGCGTGGTCGCCCAAGCGCTCCTGGGCGGAAAACTCCTGGAGGCGGGCAGCACGGACGAACGACTCGTCGAAGACGACGGATCGGTACTCGTCCTCTCCACCACCGGGAGCACCTTCGAGTGGTCCCTCAGGTGGGTCTCCTGGCCCGCCCATACCTTCAGAGTAGGTCTTGTAGGTGCCAGGTAAACGCCCGGCCGCGTGACAAGTTCTGACAGGTTCTCACCAGGTTTTCGAACGGTCGTCGAACCGTGGAACCGGCCCTGGCTCAGGGAGTACGGGGCACCGCTCAGGGAGTACGGGGCACCGCCGACACCGGTGGCTGGGAATAGTCGGCCGACGCCGAAGGGCCGGACGGGCCCGCCGAACCGGTGACGCCGCCCTGCTCGACGCCCGTGGAGGCGGGCGGTGGGACCTGGTCCTGGCGACTGCCCGAGGAGGCGCCGCGGTAGACCGCCGTGAAGGCGAGGGCGACCATGCCTATGCCCATGACGAGGGCGAGCACCCAGGCGACGGGCCGGTGCCAGCGGGCCTGCTTGCCGTACCCCCGGCCGTAGGCTCCCAGCTCGCCGTAGCGGCCCTCCAGGATCTCCGCGTCGTCCAGGTCGTCGAAGTCCCGGCCGTGGCCGAAATCACCGTCGGGCCCGAAGCCGTCGTCGTAGCGCTCGTCGTCGCCGCGTACGCCTCTGGTGCGAGCCCGGCGCGCTTCGGCCTCCTGCGCTTCCGCGCGGGCCTGGGCGGCGGCCAGGAGGCGTTCGACGGCGGTCGGCTCATGGACCACGGCCGCCCGTACGAAGGCCTCGTCAAAGACCACGGAGGCGAACTCTTCGTCCATACCCCCGCGGTCGCGGTCGTCGTCGGGCTCCCAGCCGTCAGGGAACGGCGTGCCCCCCACGTCCTCCGGCACGGGATCCAGAGTAGTCCCGAGGGGTCAATTTGGGCAGACGGTAAGGAAATTCATCCGCTTTGCGTAGGCAGTTCACAGGAACAGACCGGTGCCGACGCTCCCCGGGACATCCTCGGGCGCCCGCGCGCGCACCGTCCGCCGCGAGCCCGGCGCGCGCCGGGCGCCCGGTCACCTCACCCGCACCAGCTCTCGTTTCGCCTTCAACTGCCCATCCTTCAACAGCCCAGCGTTCAACTGCCCAGCGTTCAACAGCTGAGCGCTGAGATGCTCAGCGCCGCACATGCCCGTCGCCGGTCACGATGTACTTCGTGCTGGTCAGCTCGGGCAGCCCCATCGGGCCGCGGGCGTGGAGCTTCTGCGTCGAGATGCCGATCTCGGCCCCGAAGCCGAACTGGCCGCCGTCCGTGAAGCGGGTCGAGGCGTTCACCGCGACGGTCGTGGAGTCCACCAACTGAGTGAAGCGGCGGGCGGCCTGCTGCGAGGTCGTGACGATCGCCTCGGTGTGCCCGGAGGTCCACAGCCGGATGTGCTCCACGGCCCGGTCGAGTGAGTCGACGACGGCGGCGGCGATGTCGTACGAGAGGTACTCGGTCTCCCAGTCGTCCGTCGTGGCCTCGACGACGGTGGCCCGCGTGTCCTTGGCGTAGGCCAGCACGCGCTCGTCGCCGTGCACGGTCACGCCGGCGTCGGCCAGCGCGTCCAGGGCGCGCGGCAGGAACTCGGGGGCGATGTCCTGGTGGACCAGCAGGGTCTCGGCGGCGTTGCAGACGCTCACCCGCTGGGCCTTGGAGTTGATCAGGATGTCGATCGCCATGTCGAGGTCGGCCTGGGCGTCGACGTAGACGTGGCAGTTGCCGGTGCCCGTCTCGATCACGGGGACGGTGGACTCCTCGACGACCGTACGGATCAGGGAGGCGCCGCCGCGCGGGATGAGCACGTCGACAAGGCCGCGGGCCCGCATCAGCTCGCGGACCGACTCGCGACTCTCGCCGGGCACGAGCTGCACGGCGTCGGCGGGCAGCCCGGCGCCGCCGACGGCGTCCCGGAGCACACGGACGAGCGCGGTGTTCGACTCGAACGCGGAGGACGACCCCCGCAGCAGCACCGCGTTGCCGGACTTCAGGCACAGGGCGGCGGCGTCGACGGTCACATTCGGCCGGGCCTCGTAGATGATGCCGACGACGCCCAGCGGGACGCGCACCTGGCGCAGGTCGATGCCGTTGGGCAGGGTGGAGCCGCGGACGACCTCGCCGACCGGGTCGGGCAGCGAGACGACGTCGCGCACGTCCGAGGCGATGGCCCGGACCCGCTCCGGGGTCAGCGTCAGCCGGTCGATGATCGCCTCGCTGGTGCCGGCCTCGCGGGCACGCTCGATGTCCTGGGCGTTGGCCGCGACGATCTCGCTCGTGCGGACCTCCAGCGCGTCCGCGATGGCGAGCAGCGCGTCGTCCTTCTCGGCACGCGGCAGCGGCGCGAGGTCGGCGGCGGCGGCCTTGGCACGGTAGGCGGCCTGGGTGACCGGGGACATGGCGTCGTACGGCGAGAGCGTGGTCATGCTGGAAGCGTAGTGCGCCTGGCGGAGACGTCCATCGGCTATCCCACAGCGCGAGACGGGGCTCTCAAAACGCCCGAACAGGGCCCAAAGGTGCTCCGCGCGGCACACCCTCGGTGACGGGCGGTCCTCAGAAGGGATGCACTCCCACGGGTGTCGCCGGCAGCGGCCCGTACCCCTCGGCGATGCGCTGGTGGTAGGTCTCGCGGTCGATGACCTCCAGGCCGACGATCTCCCAGGGCGGCAGCTTGGCGCTCTGGCGGTGCTCGCCCCACAGGCGCAGGGCCACGGCGGCCGCGTCGTGCAGGTCGCGGGCCTCTTCCCAGTAGCGGATCTCGGCGTGGTCGGTGGCGTAGCGGCTGGTCAGCAGAAAGGGGTGGTCGTGGGCGAGCTGTTCCAGCCCTCGCCGCACCTCCTTCAGCGGGGCCTCGCCGCCCGAGACGCTGAGCGTCACGTGCCACAGCCGGGGAAGGTCCGTCGGCTCCTCCACGCCGGACGGCTTCCCGGAGGGCTGCCCCGAGACCTGCCCGGAAGGCTTCCCGTCGTACGCGTCTCCGGCCGCGACGCTGGTCAGCGCGCGCTCCTCGCCGACCCCGCGGGAGGTGCCACCACCGCGGGACGCCGCCGCCCCAGGGCGCACTCGTCTCACGACGGCCTCCTTTTCGCAATGTCCGGGCCTTGGCCGGGTGGAATCTCCCTGCAACAAAGTTGAGCAGGCCGGACGGCTCCGCGTGGCGGTTTTACGGAACGTGCACCGCCGAAAGCCTGTGATTCGGCCTTTTCCGGGCACGTTCGGTCACGGGTGAAGCAGGACCAGATCGTCCCTGTGTACGACCTCTCGTTCGTACGCGGGACCCAGCTCGCGCGCCAGTTCCCGGGTCGAGCGGCCGATCAGCAGGGGGATCTCCTTGGCGTCGAAGTTGACGAGCCCCCGTGCCACCGCGCGTCCCTCGCCGTCCTTCAGCTCGACGGGGTCCCCGGCGGTGAACTCTCCCTCGACCGCCGCGATGCCCGCGGGCAGCAGTGACTTGCGGCCCTCGACGACCGCGCGCACGGCCCCGTCGTCCAGCGTGAGCGAGCCCTGCGGGGTGGAGGCGTGCTGGAGCCACAGGAGCCGGTCGGCGGAGCGCTTGCCCGTGGGGTGGAAGTACGTGCCGGTGTCGCGACCCAAGAGAGCGTCCGCCGCGTGGACGGCGCTGGTCAGGACCACGGGGACGCCCGCCCCGGTGGCGATTGCGGCGGCCTCGACCTTGGTGACCATGCCGCCGGTGCCGACGCCCGCCTTGCCCGCGCTGCCGATCTCGACGTGGGCGAGGTCCTCGGGCCCCCGCACCTCCGCTATCCGCGAGGTGCCGGGCCTGCTGGGGTCGCCGTCGTAGACGCCGTCCACGTCGGAGAGCAGGACCAGCAGGTCGGCCCGGACGAGGTGGGCGACAAGAGCGGCGAGGCGGTCGTTGTCACCGAAGCGGATCTCGTCGGTGGCGACGGTGTCGTTCTCGTTGACGACCGGCAGCGCGCCCATCGCGAGCAGCTTGTCGAGGGTCCGCGAGGCGTTGCGGTGGTGGGCGCGGCGGCTCATGTCGTCGGAGGTGAGGAGCACCTGGCCGACACGGATGCCGTACCGGGCCAGGGAGGCCGTGTAGCGGGCCATGAGCAGGCCCTGGCCGACGCTCGCGGCCGCCTGCTGCCGGGCGAGGTCCCTGGGGCGCCGGCGCAGGCCCAGCGGCGCGAGCCCGGCGGCGATGGCACCGGAGGAGACCAGCACGATCTCCCTCTCGCCTCCGCTGCGCACCTTGGCGAGCACGTCGACGAGGGCGTCCACCCGGTCGGCGTCCAGGCCCCCGGCCGCCGTGGTCAGGGACGAGGAGCCCACCTTGACGACGATCCTGTGTGCTTCTTCGACGCCCTGCCTTGCCGTAGACACGCGTATCCCCACATTTTCCCTGTTCCGGCCAACCCGTGTCTGCAATCTACGTGAGCACTAGGGACGGATGTCGCGGCATTTCGGTGGATGGACGCTCGCCGGACGCCCACCGGAGTCCCATTGAACGCCCGCCGGACGGCCGAGGGACGGCGCACGAAAGGCGGACGGAGTGACGGTGGGCGAAGAGCCGGAACTCCTCGGGGGAATGGAATCCCTCACAGGAATACGGGAAGACGCTCAAAAGCCTCGTGAGGTTCCAGAAATTATGTACCTTTTCCAGCGGTTGATCCCTCCGTAGATTGCTCCTCCGGCGCCATAGGTCCTACCGTCATGGTTCGGCCTCCCCTGTTCGAGGCGTCTCCGGCATGGATAAACCCCGGGGCGCGCGCACGGAGGCGTGCCGCCTCCTACCCTCTCCGCTTGCTTTCCCTCCATCCGTCGTCGCTTCCCCTCCGCAGGAGCCCAGCCCGTGCCCTCCGCAAGGCTCTCCCCCCGCCGCATCGCGCAGCTGTCCGCGCTGCTGGCGATGTTCGCGCTCTTCACGGCCCAGATCGTCTCCGCGCTGCTGCCGAACATCCCGGTGTTCGTCGCCGCGAGCGCGGCGGCCCTCGTTCTGGACACCACCCTGCAGTACCGGGACCCCGGTCTGCTCGCGGTCCTGGGCAAGGTCCGGTTCGAACCGCTGGTCCGGCAGCTGCTGCGCGACATGCTGGTCCTGGTGGGGCTGCTGCGGATCGAGGGCATCGACCCGGAGACCGAGCACGCGCCCCTGGTGATCGGCCTGTGCGCCTTCTACGCGCTGCACTTCGCCTGCCAGGGCGCGGCAGTGCTGGTGCGCCGCAGCCGCACGCTGCCGATCGTGACGCGGAACATCGACGCGTCCGCGCTGCAGCTGACCGCGGCCCCGCCGCGTCTGCTGGCCCGCCGCCAGGCCCACCGTCTGCTGACGTTCTCGCTGCCGACCACCGCCGGCCTGATGGCCACCGCCATCACCAAGGACGGGCTCTGGGGCGGTGTCGGCCTCGGTGTCGCGCTCGCCCTGACCCTCGGCGGCACGGTGTACCTGGCGACCTGGCTGCTCCCGAAGAAGCGGGCGAAGAGCGAGCAGAAGGTCATGGAGTGGCTGGACAAGTGGCTGGCCGACTACCAGCCGACGGTCGCCATGTACTTCTCCGGCGGCACGACGTCGGCGTACCAGGCGAACATGTGGCTCTCCACGCTCTCCAAGGTCGAGGGCAAGCCGCTGATCGTGCTGCGTGAGCGGTTCATGGTGCAGAAGATCGACGCCACCGACGTGCCGATCATCTGCTTCCCGAAGGTCGCCACGATGTTCTCGCTGGAGAACTCGACGCTGCAGATGATGCTGCACCCGGCGAACGCGGCGAAGACCTCGCAGGTGCTGCGCATCCCCTCGGTCAAGCACGCGTTCATCAACCACGGCGAGAGCGACAAGCTGTCCTCGTGCAACCCGTACGCGAAGGCGTACGACGAGGTGTGGGTCGCCGGCCCCGCGGCGCGCGAGCGGTACGCGCTCGCCGAGGTCGGTGTCGAGGACAAGGACATCGTCGAGGTCGGCCGCCCCCAGCTCGCGCCGATCCGTCCCTACTCGGGCGGACCCACGGGCGCGTACACCACGGTCCTGTACGCCCCCACCTGGGAGGGCTGGGACGGCAACCCCGGCAACACGTCCGTGGTCCTGGCCGGTGAGAACATCGTCCGCGGGCTCCTGGCCGACGACAACGTGCGCCTGCTGTACAAGCCGCACCCGATGACGGGTTCCGTCGACCCGCGCGCGGGCGCCGCGAACGAGCGCATCAAGGCGATGATCCGCGAGGCCAACACCCGGCGCTCCGGCTCCCGGCCCGGCCCGGAGGCCGCCGCCGAGCTGGCCCGCCGCACCGTCGAGCTGGACAAGCTCACCTCGACGCACTTCCGCAAGAACGCGGACGAACTGGAGCGGATGCTGCTGCAGGGCACGCCCCAGGGCGACCGCGAGGCGGCCATCACCGAGGCCACGACCGCCTGGGAGAAGGCCTACTGGGCGTCGTTCCCGGAGTGGGAGCACCAGATCATCACGGACGCGCGCCCCGCGATCTTCACCTGCTTCAACCAGGCCGACCTGCTGATCAGCGATGTCTCGTCGGTGGTCTCCGACTGGCTGTCCAGCGAGAAGCCGTACGCGGTCGCCAACACCTCGGGCCTGGCGGAGGAGGCGTTCCGTACGGGCTTCCCGACGGTGTCGGCCGGCGTCATCCTCACCCCGTCCGCCGAGGGCGTCCCGGCCCTCCTGGAGTCGGTGCGGCACCCGGAGAAGGACCACTTCACCTCGGCGCGCGCGGAGTTGAAGGAGCATCTGCTCGGCCCGTCCGACCCGCCGTCCCTGGTGCGCTTCAACAAGGCGATCCAGGCCCTGTGCGCGAAGTCCGAGGACCGCCGTGTGCGCATGGAGTCCCGCCTGGCCGGCGAGATCCCCTCGCCGCGCGAGGCCTCCGAGGAGATGTCCGAGGACTCCGAGCCCAACGGGTCGGACTCCGTGAACGCGTGACATCCGTTCCCGCAGCATGAGTAGGGCCCCGGGAGGACTCTCCCGGGGCCCTTCGCGCAAGGTCAGGGATCAGAACGGCTCGAAGTCGTCGTACTCCCGCTGCGCCTCGTCCCGCTCCGCCTCGCGGTCCCGGCGGCGCTGGGCGGCGGGCCGTACGCCCTCCATGCGGTGGTCCTCGCCACGGCGGCCGAGCATCTCGGCGCCGGCCATGACGCTGGGCTCCCAGTCGAAGACGACGGCGTTGTCCTCGGGCCCGATGGCGACGCCGTCGCCCGAGCGGGCACCCGCCTTCATGAGCTCCTCCTCGACACCGAGGCGGTTCAGCCGGTCGGCGAGGTAGCCCACGGCCTCGTCGTTGCTGAAGTCGGTCTGGCGGACCCACCGCTCGGGCTTCTCGCCGCGCACCCGGAAGAGTCCGTCGGCCTCGCGCACGACGGAGAAGCCGGTGTCGTCGACGGCCTTCGGGCGGATGACGATCCGGGTCGCCTCCTCCTTGGGCCTCGCCGCGCGTGCCCTGCCCACCAGGTCGGCGAGGGCGAAGGACAGCTCCTTCAGCCCCGTGTGCGCGACCGCGGACACCTCGAAGACCCGGTAGCCGCGCTCCTGAAGGTCCGGCCGGACCATCTCGGCGAGGTCCTTGCCGTCCGGTACGTCGATCTTGTTGAGCACCACGATCCGCGGGCGGTCGCCCAGACCGCCGTACTGCTTCAGCTCCTCCTCGATGATGTCGAGGTCGGAGACGGGGTCGCGGTCCGACTCCAGCGTGGCCGTGTCCAGGACGTGCACGAGCACGCTGCAGCGCTCCACGTGGCGCAGGAACTCCAGGCCCAGGCCCTTGCCCTGGCTGGCGCCCGGGATGAGTCCGGGTACGTCGGCGATCGTGTACACGGTCTCGCCCGCGGTCACCACGCCCAGGTTGGGGACGAGCGTCGTGAAGGGGTAGTCCGCGATCTTCGGCTTGGCGGCGGAGAGCACGGAGATCAGCGAGGACTTGCCGGCGCTCGGGTAACCCACCAGCGCCACGTCCGCGACCGTCTTGAGCTCCAGCACGACGTCCTGGAGATCGCCCGGCTCGCCGAGCAGCGCGAAGCCGGGGGCCTTGCGGCGGGCGGAGGCCAGCGCCGCGTTGCCGAGCCCGCCCCGGCCGCCCTGGGCGGCGACGTACGACGTCCCCTGGCCCACGAGGTCCGCGAGCACGTTGCCCGCCCTGTCCAGCACCACGGTTCCGTCCGGCACCGGCAGCACCAGGTCCTGGCCGTCCTTGCCGGAGCGGTTGCCGCCCTCGCCGGGCTTGCCGTTGGTGGCCTTGCGGTGGGGCGAGTGGTGGTAGTCGAGCAGCGTGGTGACGGACTGGTCGACGACGAGGGTCACGTCACCGCCGCGCCCGCCGTTGCCGCCGTCGGGCCCGCCCAGCGGCTTGAACTTCTCACGGTGGACGGAGGCACAGCCGTGACCTCCGTTACCCGCGGCGACGTGCAGCTCGACGCGGTCCACGAAGGTGGTCATGGTGGGGTGCCTCCAGCACTTTCAGCTACGTACGAGTGTGTCTCTTGCCCAACACGCGAAAGGCGGACCCACCTTCCCTGCCGGGAAGTGAGGTCCGCCTCGCGAAGGATTCCGATCAGGCGACCGGAACGATGTTCACGACCTTGCGGCCACGGCTGGTGCCGAACTCCACCGCACCGGGCTGCAGCGCGAACAGCGTGTCGTCGCCGCCACGGCCGACGCCCGCGCCGGGGTGGAAGTGGGTGCCGCGCTGGCGGACCAGGATCTCACCCGCGTTGACGACCTGACCGCCGAAGCGCTTCACGCCGAGCCGCTGGGCGTTCGAGTCGCGACCGTTCCGGGTGGACGATGCGCCCTTCTTGTGTGCCATCTCTCCTCAGTCCCTTACTTCGCAGCCGCGGGGATCTCAGTGACCTTGATCGCCGTGTACTGCTGGCGGTGGCCCTGACGACGGCGGTAGCCGGTCTTGTTCTTGTAGCGCAGAATGTCGATCTTCTGGCCCTTGTGGTGGTCCACGACCTCGGCCTGGACCTTGATGCCGGCCAGCACCCACGGGTCGCTGGTCACAGCGTCGCCGTCGACAACGAGCAGGGTCGAGAGCTCGACCGTGTCGCCAACATTGGCAGTGGAAATCTTGTCAACCTCAACGATGTCGCCGACAGCAACCTTGTGCTGGCGACCACCGCTGCGCACGATGGCGTACACGCGGATCTCACTCTCTCGCTCGGGAACGGCACCCCCGCAGTCCAGCCGCCCGGCACGCGAACGGCCTCTCCCGAGGCGCCCGGCGCCCGGAAGGATGAGGTTTACGAGGATGTGGCGCGCCATGAACATCTGTGGACACGCCGACGGTCAAGGTTACGGGGCCACGCCCGAAGGGGTCAAACCGAGCCCCCGGCGCTCTCACGTGAGGGGCTTCTCACCGTCCGCGGGCAGCGGCTTCACGCCCTTGCACAGGTCCGTGGTGTCCGCCTTGCCCGGGTAGGCGACCCCGATCACCTTGTTGAAATGCGCCTTGTACATATCGTGCACGGCGTCGTCGTCGACCTTGACGATCGACTCGTCGTTCTCCCGCAGGGCGGGCCCGGTGTAGTTCCCCGACCCGGTGAAACTGATCTTGTTCCGTACCCCGTCGTACATCCCGTCCACGAGGATGTACTTGGAGTGGATGATGTACGGCGTGGTCAGCTTCTGCCCGGGGTTCAACGGGTCCCGGTCGTCGTTGTAGCACCGCACCGTCGGCCCACCGGACGTGTGCATCTTCTCCCACGTCCCCTTGGTCCCACCGCTGCTCTTCGCGCTGTCGGACTCGGCGTACACGATGCTGACGTTGCAGCCGGCCTTCTTCAGCGCGACCAGCTTCTCCGCGATGGCCAGCCGCGTGATCTTGAAGATGGACACGCGCACCCAGGTCTTCTGGGTGACTCCCGCGGTGTCCTTGTACGTGCACTGGACGTTGTTGAGCACGGAGTACACGGTGTCGGTGTCCCGTGTGTTCCCGGCGCGGGGGAAGAAGTAGGCCTTGTAGAGCCCGTTGCTGACGGTCCGGTACTCCCAGGACTTCCAGTCCTTGGCGGCCATCGTGTCGAAGTAGTCCGCGTACGCGTCGTACATCGTCGGGTTGTTCGGCAGCAGCAGGGCGTCGTTGAAGAACTTGGTGTGCGCCGAGGGCGTCGAGTTCGACGTGGTCTGCACGACGACGTTCGTGGCGCCCTCGACGGCCGAGAACAGCCAGAACTTGTTGTGCATGATCGACTGCCCGTACTTCGGGTCGCCCAGACACGACTTGTCCACCGGACAGGTCGTTATGTACGACCCCTTGGTGCGGTCCGTACCGAGCGCCGACTTCAGCGTGCTGTACGACGTGTTCGTGGGCCGGTCGCTGATGCTCGACTCGTCGAGGAGCACCTGCACGTTCACACCGCGGTCCTTGGCGGCGATCAGCGCGTTCACCACCGACGCCTCCCACACGTGGTAGACGGCGACCTTGATGGTGGAACCCGGCAGGGCCGCGTCCGTCAGCTGGATCAGCCGCGTACGGATCGCGATCTGCTCGTCGCCGGTGCCCAGCGGGTCGTTGAAGATGGGCCCCTCGGTCCACGTGGGCGCGGCCTCGGCGGTCCCCACCGACACGGCCGTCTGCACTCCCGCCGCCGACAACACGGTGGCCAGCGCCACGGCCTGCCGCCCACCCTTGACCGGCTTCACAGCACGGTGTCGCCCAGTGCCCCTCAGGCGCACGCGCGCCATGCGATCCCCTCCCCGTTCCCCCTTGAGCAAGCGCTCTCCCCAGAGCCCGCTCAGGTGTTCATTCATGTGACTCGCTGAGTTTTACAGCTACTTACCCGTGATCCAAGAGGCACATGCGGTTCATGGACCTCACGGCTCATCAGAAACGTCACCATCACCCCCAAAACGGCCACGCCACCGCCGATGACATTCCCCACATGGGCCTCCGGCTGTGGGGCGGGTGGGGTCTCGTCTGCCGGGTTGTTGCCGGTGGCCGGCTGCGGGTTCGTGGTGGCTTGTCGCGCAGTTCCCCGCGCCCCTGAAAAGCACGGGCACGCCCCGCGACACCACGTACGCAGTTCCCCGCGCCCCTGAAAGACCCGGGCGCGCCCGGCAGCACAATGCCCCCTACCGGCCCGCAGTCGCGTATGTACCCAAGGGGGTGTGCCGGGAGGTGTCCGCCCGCAGCGGCCGGCGTCCGCCGCCGGGCACCCCACGTATCCACCTCACCGCCGGACCGAGGACGGAGACCTCCCGGC